>NZ_BCAI01000013.1:0-121754 GCF_001293805.1 Pseudoalteromonas sp. SW0106-04
ATAGTGGGATGTCAAAAACAAACTTTGAGTTCCAAAAGGATTCATCTCGGTTTGGTTGGGGTTTTGTTTTCCTTTTCTTTGAAGATTTTCTGTAAAGATATGCTTCGATCACAAGCTTGTATGGACAATAACTATGCTCTCTCTCCTTTAAATCTAAGAAAAGTTTATCAAAGTAATTAAGTTCACAATCTAACATCAAAGATTCCATTCGGTATATAGTGTTATGCCATTTCACTAACCTAAACCATTGCACAATGAAGAGGAACCAGTAAGCTCTGTGGTTCCCTAGACACACTTATGGCAGAAGCAGAAATAGGGAAATACTACCAGTCCTCGTTGCTATCTGAGCTAGCTCGAACACGTTTTGGAGCATAAAACGAGTTACGCCTGAAAATCTGATTTTGGCGCTGAATCGACCGTCGCACCAAATACTATATCGCTATAACACCCCTATTCTTCCCCCGCACTCGGGTAACAATAAACGGGTTACAACAGCGATTGCGCAAACAAAAAAGCAGCTCATTATAAGCCGCTTTTGAAAGCTATAAGCCTAAGAGAGTTTAAATAAAGCGTTTAACGACAAAGTCCACTTTGACGCGCTTAGCTTGGCCAAGAATCTTTTGCACTGGCTCTGGGTAATCAGCCATTTGCTCCAGCTCTTTATAGCTGTTCAAGCGGGTACAATGTTGCATAATCGCCTGCTTTTCTTGCTCTATCGCTGCAACCATTTGTCCGTCTTTATCATCAATAAAAATGCCGTTTTCGATATCCAGACCCCAAGCTCGAGGATTAAGGTTATGACCACTTAATAAGTGGTAGCGCTTGTCGCTGCATATACCCTTTAAGTGAAACGAGTTGCTGTCATGTTTCCACAGGTACACATTAAGATTACCCGCTTCGATGAAGCGCTTTTGGTTCTTTAAGAACTTGGCCAAAATGGTTTCGTATAAATAAGGCAGTGCCCCTACTTTCGAAAAGCGCTCAGTCGGAGGGATGTAAAAATCATTGGCGGTTTTATCACCGACAACAATGGTTACTTGCTTACCTTGACGTAACAGCCTGCGTAGCGCTCTTAATAGCGGCGTTGGGAAATTAAAGTAAGGAGTATAAAGCACAAGCTCATTATCGGTGATATCAAACAGTTGCTTAATTAAACGATTAAGTTTGTTGTTGCGCCGCCCAAGCCCAATAAAAGGACGTACGGTTAAGGGGGCATGACTGTCTTGGCTGCTCTGGCGATAACTTGCTTTTTTCAGCGCCCTTACTAATTGCTTGTGCTCAGCTTTAATATCGATAAACGCCGGAATTGGCCGTTTGTCTAAGCGCGGCACGGCATCAGAGGCGATTAAGGTCTGCTCTATAAACTCGACAAAGGCGTCACTTAATTGTGCTTGCTTGATAACAAAATACCGGTCTAAGCGGTAGCGCTCGAAATAATGTAGATAAACGTTATTTAGGCTTGCACCGCTGTACAGCAAGGTGTCGTCGATGACGAAGCCTTTGAGATGCAGCACCCCAAACAGCTCCTTTGCCTTTACTGGCACACCATATACTTGCACGTTGGAGCCGCTTTGCTGCAAGCACTGGTAATACAAAGCCGCATTGCCCTCGCTTTTGTCGGCACCAATGAGCCCACGCTGAGCACGATGAAAATCGACCAGTACTTTTACTTCCAACTCTGGGTTTTGGCGCGATGCGTCATGTAATGCATCAAGAATTTCCCGACCCGCTTCATCATCTTGGAGGTACAAAGCGGTGATATAAATACGGTGTTTAGCCGAGGCAATCAGCTCAAGCAGTCGCTGCCGGTAGCTTTTTGCATCAAGTAAAATATCAATGTCTTGTTGTTCGAGCGCATAGCCCGCTTGATGTTGCCAAAAATACATGAGGCCCTTATTTTTCTGCGTCGCCGGGGGCGCACCCTCGGGGTGAGTTTATAATTGCCCTAGAACATAGCAAAAAAAATATCACAGGTCATGAAATAACGGTTTGTTATTCGTTATTTGCTGCAATAACGCACAAGTACAGATTTTTTGACATCCTGCGGTTTTAGCGTTGAGTTATGTTTGCAAAATTGTTTACTTATGGATTGTTTTTCTTAGAATCACCCGCATAACTATGTTCACATGAATTAATTGGAAAGTTGTATGAGCGCCAAACACTGTAAATTACTTATTCTTGGCTCCGGCCCAGCGGGATACACCGCAGCCGTCTATGCCGCCCGTGCTAACCTTAACCCTGTGCTGGTTACTGGTATTCAACAAGGCGGTCAGTTAACCACGACCACTGAAGTTGAAAACTGGCCTGGCGATGCCCACGGTTTAACGGGTCCGGCTTTAATGGAGCGTATGAAAGAGCATGCTGAGCGCTTTGAAACTGAAATTGTGTTCGATCACATCAACGAGGTGAATACCCAGGTTCGTCCGTTCGAACTCAAAGGCGACAGCGATACGTACACAGCCGATGCGCTGATCATCGCCACCGGTGCATCAGCTAAATACCTTGGCCTTGATTCAGAAACGGCCTTCCAAGGCCGTGGCGTGTCTGCGTGTGCGACCTGTGACGGATTCTTTTACAAGAACCAAAAAGTGGCTGTTGTTGGTGGCGGTAACACCGCTGTTGAAGAAGCGCTGTATTTGTCTAACATCGCCTCTGAAGTTCACGTAATTCACCGCCGTGATAGCTTTAGAAGTGAGAAAATCCTTTCTGATCGATTATTAGAAAAGGCTGAAAACGGCAATGTAACTATCCATTGGAATCGTACACTTGATGAAGTGTTAGGTGACGACATGGGCGTAACAGGTGTGCGTATTAAAGATGCCAATTCTGACGCCACCGAAGAGCTTGATGTAATGGGCGTGTTTATTGCTATTGGCCATAAGCCGAACACCGATATGTTCCAAGGCCAGTTAGAAATGAAAGACGGTTATTTAGTTGTTGAATCAGGTCTAAATGGCAATGCTACACAAACCAGTGTGGAAGGTGTTTTTGCTGCCGGTGACGTGTCTGACCACATTTACCGCCAAGCAATTACCTCTGCTGGTACAGGCTGTATGGCGGCGCTCGATGCAGAGCGTTACCTAGATAACTTAAAATAAGTATTGATGGGGCTACGGCCCCATTATTCTATGACTCAATATTTACACCACTTGGGTAGCATTGACGAAGGCTTCCCACACCCGAATACTGCGCTAGAGAACCCTGATGGCCTCCTTGCTATTGGTGGTTGCCTTAGCCCTTCACGCTTAAGCGATGCGTATCGCCAAGGTATTTTTCCTTGGTATAGTGAAGGTGAACCTCTTATGTGGTGGTCTCCTAGCGAGCGCGCCGTCATCGAGCTTGATGATTTCCACGTTAGCCGCAGCCTGCGTAAAAGCGCACGCAAACTCGCTATCAGCGTAAGCGTGAATCAGTGTTTTGCTGAGGTTATCCATCAGTGCAAAGTCCAACGCATAGCGCAAGAAGGTACTTGGATCACAGATGCGATGGAGCACGCATATATCCAAGCTCACCATCAAAACCTTGCCCATAGCGTCGAAGTATGGCAAGGCCCCCGTTTGGTTGGCGGACTTTATGGCATTATGCAGTCACGCGTGTTTTGCGGTGAGTCGATGTTTTTTCGCCAACGGGATTGCTCCAAATTAGCGATGTGGGCGCTGGTGGAATTGCTCAAGCAACATGGTGGAGATTTTATCGACTGCCAAATGATGAACCCCTATTTGGCGCAGTTGGGGGCAACTCCCCTACCCAGAGAGGATTTTTTAGCTAGACTTAAAGAGAGTAATCAATATCCCATTGATTTGTCTTTTTGGCGAGCACGACAACTAGAGTCTCCTTATGGCGCAACACCTTCCCATAAAAATAGGCCTTAGCCAACGTTTTCCTTGTAGTTATCTTGATGAACAAGAAGAACAGCTGTTGGTTATTCTTGATCCCTTATGTTATACCCCGCAAGGGTTTGAAGCGCTCTTGCAACATGGCTTTCGCCGTAGTGGTGAACAAATATATCGACCCCATTGCCCCAGTTGCACAGCCTGTGAATCGGTGCGCATATTAGCCAGTGAGTTCACACCTTCACGTTCGCAAAAGCGTAAGCTTAATAAAGTCAAAGAGTTTGCCGTGCACGTGAGTCACTTTGAACGCCCTGAATACTACCCGCTGTACGAACGCTATATTAACGAGCGCCACAGTGATGGCAGCATGTATCCCGCTGAGCGCAGCCAGTTTGAAAGTTTCTTACTGTGCAAGTGGATGAACATCGCTTTTATTGAGCTTTGGCATCAAGAACGCTTGATTGGCGTTGCCGTCACCGATGTTATGCCCAACTCCTTGTCTGCTATTTATACTTTTTTTGACCCAGATTATGAGGCGCTTAGCTTGGGAAGCGTGATGATCCTCAAACAGATAGAGCATGCCCAGAAGCTAGCAAAAGACTTTGTCTATTTGGGATATCAAATCGATGATTGTCGCAAGATGCGCTATAAATTGCAGTACCGACCAGCGCAAAGATTGCGTGCAGATGCGTGGATTGCCGTCGAATGAGCACAAATTCGACAAATTCAGTGCCTTGGCTTTACTTATTCGTTGCTTTTCGGCACAATCGCATGCGTTTAACTATCACAGAGGTGTTACGCTAGATATGGCGAAAGAAGACGTAATTGAAATGCAAGGGACGGTACTTGATACCCTACCTAATACTATGTTCCGTGTAGAACTAGAAAACGGCCACGTAGTTGTGGCGCATATTTCCGGTAAAATGCGTAAAAACTACATTCGTATTTTGACTGGTGATAAAGTAACTGTGGAACTTACGCCTTACGACTTAAGCAAAGGCCGCATCGTTTTCCGCGCGCGCTAATTTGCCAGCGAAGCCAGTTTAGCAAAAAGCCCAGCAAGTGCTGGGCTTTTTGCTAAGTGCCACGCACATTAGGCGGGGCTAAGCTCTTCAGAGTAGTTAAATTCCAGTTTATCGTTTTTGACATCCACTTTCACATCACCGCCATCAACGAGCTGACCAAATAATATTTCGTTAGCTAATGGTTTCTTAACTTGCTCCTGTATCACTCGCGCCATTGGCCGTGCACCCATGGCTTTGTCATAGCCTTTATGTGCCAACCAAGTACGTGCTTCGTCGGTCAGTTCAAGGTTGACTGATTTCTTATCAAGCTGTGCTTGCAGCTCTACCAAGAATTTATCAACCACTTGCAAGATCACCTCGGTATCAAGGTGGTTGAACCAAATGATATTATCCAAACGGTTTCTAAACTCTGGCGTAAATACCTTGTTGATTTCCGCTAACGCATCATGCGATGAGTCTTGCGTGGCAAAACCAATGGAATTTTTCACCGTTTCTTGTACACCCGCATTGGTGGTCATCACTAAAATAACATTACGGAAGTCCGCCTTACGGCCGTTGTTATCGGTTAGTGTGCCGTGATCCATAACCTGCAACAGGATATTATAAATATCACTGTGTGCTTTTTCGATTTCATCGAGCAGCACAACGGCATGTGGCTGCTTGATCACCGCATCAGTCAATAGCCCTCCTTGCTCGTAACCAACATACCCAGGCGGTGCGCCTATCAAGCGACTTACTGCGTGGCGCTCCATGTACTCAGACATATCAAAGCGGATAAATTCGATCCCCAAGCACTTGGCTAACTGCTTAGTGACTTCGGTTTTCCCTACCCCGGTCGGACCGGCGAACAGGAATGACCCCACCGGTTTATCTTCATTGGCAAGTCCTGAGCGCGACAAACGTATCGCAGAAGATAAAGCCTCAATTGACTGATCTTGACCGAACACCAACATTTTGAGGTTGCGGTCGAGGTTTTTAAGCACTTCTTTGTCGCTTGAAGACACACTTTGCTGCGGAATACGCGCTATCTTAGCGATAATTTGCTCAATATCGGCAACATTAATGGTTTTCTTGCGCTTAGATACAGGCTGCAAGCGTTGATTTGCACCCGCTTCATCAATGACATCAATGGCCTTATCCGGTAAATGACGCTCATTGATATATTTTGCACTTAGCTCTGCCGCTGCACGCAGTGCCTTTTGGGTGTAGCGTATGCCGTGGTGCTCTTCATAACGCTCTTTCAGACCATTAAGAATTTTTGCAGTGTCTTCAACGCTTGGCTCGCTCACATCTATTTTTTGGAAACGACGCACTAGAGCGCGGTCTTTTTCAAAAATATTCTTAAACTCGTTATAGGTTGTCGACCCCATGCAGCGAAGCTCACCACTTGATAGCAATGGCTTAATTAAATTCGATGCATCCATGACGCCGCCCGATGCTGCGCCGGCACCAATAATGGTGTGAATTTCATCAATAAAGAGAATAGCCCCAGGTTCTTTTTGAAGCTGTTTGAGCAAACTCTTTAAACGTTTTTCAAAATCACCCCGGTACTTAGTACCAGCAAGCAAGGCCCCCATATCAAGGGAGTAAACCACGCCATCGGCGATAACCTCAGGGACCTCATTGTGGATGATACGATAGGCCAGCCCTTCGGCTATGGCCGTTTTACCCACGCCGGCTTCGCCGACCAACAACGGGTTATTCTTTTTGCGCCGGCACAACACTTGAACAGTACGCTCCACTTCTTGATCGCGACCGATCAGCGGGTCTACCTGCCCTTTTTCTGCCTGCACGTTGAGGTTAGTGGTGTATTTGTCGAGAATATTTTGCTCTTCCGACGCTTCACCACCCATCTCTTCGTGAATTTCTTCATGATCACCGAGTTCTTCACTCTCGTCGTCCATGCGCGAAATGCCGTGGGAGATAAAGTTCACTACATCGAGGCGATTAACGTCGTTTTTCTTCAATAGGTAAACGGCTTGGCTCTCTTGCTCAGAGAAAATAGCGACCAGCACGTTGACGCCTGTGACTTCACTTTTCCCAGACGACTGCACATGAAACACGGCACGCTGTAAAACACGCTGAAAACCGAGTGTTGGCTGGGTTTCCCGTTCTTGTTCAAGATCTGAGATGACCGGCGTTGTTTCATCAATAAACTCAGACAATTCGTTACGCAACAAACTCAAGTCAACACCGCAGGCAATGAGGGCTTCATTCGCGGATGGATTATCTAGTAATGCCAGCAGCAAATGCTCCACCGTCATAAACTCATGGCGGCGTGTGCGGGCTTCTTTGAACGCGTTGTTCAAGGTAATCTCTAGATCTTTATTTAGCATTGGCAACCCCCAAAACTTTCAAACTTTTATTCCTGCTCACAACTGCAAAGCAGTGGATGCTCATGGTCACGGGCGTAGCGGTTAACCTGCTCTGTTTTGGTATGGGCAATATCTGCAGGGTAGATACCGCAAACCGCTTTACCCTCGTGATGGACCTTGAGCATCACGTCTGTTGCTCTTTCGCTATCCATATTGAAAAACGTTACTAATACTTCAATAACGAAGTCCATGGGCGTGTAGTCGTCGTTATTTAAGATTACCTTAAACTTACGCGGTGGCTGCAGCTTTTGCTTTTGCTCGTCACGACTACGCTCTACAACACCTGAATCTTTCATTCCACTCATATCTAAATATAGTCTTGTCTCTAGATCTCAAGCAAACCTGAAATCAAAAATAAATAAACTGTTAAAAAAATGCACAAAAAACTTGACTGAATGACCAAATAAACTACAGTCAAACGTGGACTGGCTATTCATTCGCCAGTCTAACAAACTATCAGGTTTAGATTAACTAAATTAGTCAACTTATAGAAGGATGTAGAAGTATGGCTTGTGGAAAAGTCAAATGGTTCAACAACGCCAAAGGGTTCGGTTTTATCCAAGAAGATGGTAGCGAAGAAGATATCTTTGCGCACTATTCCACTATTCAGATGGACGGATATAAAACACTGAAAGCTGGCCAAGATGTTACGTTTGAACTGCAACAAGGGCCTAAAGGCCTGCACGCAACCAATATTGCACCAACTGATGGCTCTGAACCGCTTTAATGCGGAAAGACCTAAGTGCTTTTGACGCGTACGCAGACATTAAACAGTACATCGAAGAGCGGGCTTTGCAGTATTTCGGCTCGCTTTGATTTCCCCCTGACCCCTACCTCATTTTTATTTACCGTAAAATTCGTTCATTTGTGTAAACATTACTTGAATTTTTTCTAATCGCCCTAACGTCTAGGTGAATGGAGCTTTTCTGTTTAGCTTGTTACACTGCCATACAGTAACAGCACGAGTTGGCCGCGCTAAACTAGACTTTAAAAGCGGTCGATACGATACAACGATAAATTAGGACACAAAATGACCTCGAAAATCATTTATACAAAAACTGATGAGGCGCCAGCCCTGGCTACCTACTCACTCCTACCTGTTATTGAAGCCTATTCCAAAGCTGCGGGCGTTGAGGTAGAAACCCGTGATATCTCGCTAGCGGGGCGCATCATTGCGCTATTCCCCGATTTCCTAAATGAAGATCAGCGCATTGGCGATGCACTTGCCGAATTAGGTGAGCTGGCAAAAACACCTGAAGCAAACATTATCAAATTGCCTAACATCAGTGCCTCAATTCCACAGCTGAAAGCGGCTATTAAAGAGTTACAAGCGCAGGGTTATGCCCTTCCAGATTACCCAGATGAGCCAAAGAACGAGCAAGAACAAGACGTTAAAGCACGTTATGACAAAGTAAAAGGCAGTGCGGTAAACCCTGTATTACGTGAAGGTAACTCAGATCGTCGTGCGCCTTCTTCTGTAAAAGCGTACGCTCGCAAAAACCCACATTCAATGGGTGCATGGAGCAAAGATTCACAGTCACGTGTCGCGTCAATGCAAGACGGCGATTTCTTCGGCTCTGAGCAGTCAGTTACCGTTGATAAAGCCACTAGCGTACGTATCGAGCATGTTGACGGTGCAGGTAACACCACCGTATTGAAGCCGGAAGTAAAATTACTTGATGGCGAAATTATTGATGGCTCACGCATGAGCGCAGCAAAATTACAGGCCTTTATTGGCGAACAAATTGATGCTGCGAAAGAGCAAGGCGTGTTGTTCTCGCTGCACATGAAAGCCACTATGATGAAAGTGTCTGACCCAATTATCTTCGGCCACGCTGTTAAGGTGTTCTATAAAGACGTTTTCGACAAGCACGGTGAGCTCTTCAATGAGTTAGGCGTAGACGTTAAAAACGGTATTGGCGATGTGTATGCACGTATCGAAAACCTTGATGAAGCCAAGCGCAAAGAAATTGAAGCGGACATTATGGCCGTGTATGACAAGCGCCCACGCGTAGCCATGGTTGACTCAGACCGAGGCATCACCAACTTACATGTACCCAGCGATGTGATCATTGACGCGTCAATGCCAGCTGCTATTCGTTCGTCAGGTCAAATGTGGAACGCCGATGGCCAGTTGCAAGACGCCGCATTTGTTATCCCAGATCGCAGCTACTCTGGCGTATACGATGCAACCGTTGAGTTTTGTAAAAAGCACGGCGCATTTGACCCAAGCACCATGGGCAGCGTGCCTAACGTCGGCTTGATGGCGCAAAAAGCAGAAGAGTATGGCTCACACGATAAAACGTTTGAGATTAAATCAGCCGGTAAAGTACGCGTTGTCGATGCGAACGGTCACACCTTAATCGAGCACGATGTTGAAGCCGGTGATATTTGGCGTATGTGTCAGGTTAAAGACGCGCCTATCCAAGACTGGGTTAAACTAGCAGTGAATCGTTCACGCGCGTCAAACACCCCTGCGGTATTCTGGTTGAATGAAAACCGCGCCCATGACGCCGAGCTAATCAAAAAGGTGAACACCTATTTACCTCAACACGATACTGACGGCCTAGATATTCGTATCATGGATCCAGTCGCGGCAACGCAGTTCTCATTAGAGCGTATTAAAGATGGTAAAGACACCATTTCCGTTACCGGTAACGTACTGCGTGACTACCTAACTGACCTATTCCCAATTCTAGAGTTGGGAACCAGTGCAAAAATGCTGTCTATCGTTCCATTAATGAATGGTGGCGGCCTGTTTGAAACTGGCGCTGGCGGTAGTGCACCTAAGCACGTGCAGCAATTCCAAAAAGAAAACCACTTACGTTGGGATTCTTTGGGTGAATTCCTTGCACTGGCAGCATCATACGAGCACCTAAGTGGTCGCTTTGACAATGCCAAGGCACAAGTGCTCGCCGATACGTTAGATGCAGCAACGGCGAAGTTCTTAGATGAAAACAAATCACCGTCTCGTAAAGTGGGTGAAATCGATAACCGTGGTAGCCACTTCTACCTAACGCTGTTCTGGGCCGAAGCGCTTGCAGCTCAAGATGACGATGCTGATCTAAAAGCACGTTTCACAGAAATTGCAGGTGAGTTGCGTAGCAACGAGCAGAAGATTATGGATGAGCTTAACGGTGCCCAGGGTAAAGCCATGGACATTGGTGGTTATTACCAGCCAAATGAACAGCTTGCCTTCGGCGCGATGCGTCCAAGCGAGACATTTAACGCGATTCTAGCTAAACTTAAGTAATCGCCATTAATGCATTGGAAGGCACCCATAATGGGTGCCTTTTTTATTGGAAAAACTAACATTGATGAAACAACCACGTGGATTTAAAGGCGCAAGCGGACATGCGCGCACGCGCCCAAAAAAAGCCAGCAAGCCCCCGTTGCCGAAAGAGCAAGTAAAAGTCGTGCTGTTTAATAAGCCTTTCGATGTGCTTAGCCAATTCACCGACGCTGAAAAACGGCAAACCCTAGCCGATTTTATTCCAATTAAACATGTGTATGCCGCTGGTCGCCTAGATAGGGACTCTGAAGGCCTGCTACTACTTACTAACTGCGGTAAGTTACAACATCAACTGGCCAATCCGAAAAAAAACACCTTTAAAACCTATTGGGCCCAAGTCGAAGGCGCAGTCAGTAAAGAAGCGCTTGAGGCACTACGAACCGGGGTCGAATTAAAAGATGGTCTGACCCGCCCTGCCAAGGTAAGTGTGATTGCCGAGCCACCTCACCTTTGGCCTCGCAACCCGCCTATTCGTGAGCGCAAAAGTGTGCCCACTACCTGGCTGCAAATTGCTATCAGTGAAGGGCGTAATCGCCAAGTAAGGCGCATGACCGCCCATGTGGGCCACCCCACCCTTAGGTTGGTAAGAGCCAGTATAGGTGAGTATCAATTGGGTGAGTTACAACCCGGTCAGTATCAGGAACTGCGCCCTTATGCATAAGCCAAATGTCACGGTCGCCATGGTCGTAAAGTGCGCAGAGCGCTATTTACTGGTAGAAGAGCGCGATAAAAGTACCGGTCAGCGCGTATTAAATCAGCCAGCGGGCCATTTGGAAGCGAACGAAAGCTTAATAGCAGCAGCGCAGCGCGAGTTATTGGAAGAAACAGGGCTCAACCTCGCGCCGCAAGGCCTAGTGGGTATTTACAGTTTACAAGCGCGCAATGGCACCCATTATTTACGATTTTGCTTTTTTACTGAGCTCGATGAAGCAAGTGAAACCGCTCCCCAAGATAGCGATATAATTGCCTGCCACTGGCTGAACATAGCGCAAATCAAGGAGCAGCCATTGCGTTCGAGCATCGTGTTAACATGCATTGATGACGCCCAAAACCGCCCTATTTTACCCTTAGAATATCTGCGTCATTGTCAAGACTAAGCGCGCAGCAGTACTTCAAGCCCTTATGTAAGCGTGGTATAATCCGCGCCTTAGTAGCAACGTGATAGTTATTTTCAGTTTTTATGACCGATAACAGCCAAATAAAAGTCATCGTCGGCATGTCCGGCGGTGTAGATTCCTCCGTCTCAGCATACCTGTTAAAAGAGCAAGGCTACCAAGTGGAAGGCTTGTTTATGAAAAACTGGGAAGAAGACGACAATGACGAATATTGTGCCGCCGCCGAAGATTTAAAAGATGCGGAAATGGTATGTGAAAAGCTGGGAATTGAGCTGCATACGGTCAACTTCGCTGCCGAATACTGGGATAACGTGTTTGAGTACTTCTTAGCCGAATACAAGGCAGGACGTACCCCGAACCCAGATATCATGTGCAATAAAGAAATCAAATTTAAAGCCTTTTTAGAATTTGCTGCAGAAGCCTTAGGCGCCGACTATATAGCCACAGGTCACTATGTGCGCCGTGAGCAACGCGGTGATAAGTTTGTTATGCTGCGCGGCGAAGACGACAATAAAGACCAAAGCTACTTTTTGTATACGTTGAGTCATGAACATATCGCGCAAACCCTCTTCCCAGTCGGTGATATTCCCAAGCCACAAGTGCGTGCCATCGCTGAGCAAGAAGGCCTAGTCACCCACGATAAAAAAGACAGCACCGGTATTTGCTTTATCGGCGAGCGCAAATTTAAAGACTTTTTACAGCGTTACTTGCCCGCCCAACCCGGTAACATTGAAGACACCGAAGGTGAAGTTGTCGGCGAGCATGAAGGGTTGATGTATCACACCCTAGGACAGCGTAAAGGCCTGCATATAGGCGGCTTAAAAGAAGGTTCAGGTGAGCCTTGGTATGTGGTTGATAAAGACATTGAGCGCAACGTGCTTATCGTTGGCCAAGGCAAGAATCATCCACGGCTATTTAGTAATGGCTTAAACGCCAATCAACTGCATTGGGTTGATCGCATCGGGCCTAAGGGCACGTGCCGACTTACGGTAAAAACCCGCTATCGCCAACAAGATATTCCCTGCACCGTGGTCGCTGGTGAAGACGGCGTCGCACGCGTGCTGTTCGATGAACCGCAAAAAGCGGTAACACCCGGTCAATCGGCGGTCTTTTATGACGGAGATCTGTGCCTAGGTGGCGGCATTATCGACTCGGTGATTAAATAATATGAATGCCAATCAGATCATGGCCTTAGCCGCTATGTGCCAAGTGGCCATTCAAGTACAAAAGCTCGCTAAGTATGGCCAAGCCCAGCAAAGTGATATCGAACCCCTGCTCAATTCGCTGGTAATTACCGACCCGGATAACGTCGAAGATGTATACGGCTCTCGTCGCGAACTATACAGCGGCTATCGCGCCCTGGTGGCTCAGCTAAGTGCCGGCACCGAGAAAAATGTCGAACTCGTGAAATATGTCGGTGGCTTAATTCAGCTTGAGCGCATCTTAGCGTCCAAGCCCGAGGCGTTGAATAAGTTGGGTAGTGAAATTCAAACCACTAAACATAAGCTGACTCATTTAGAGCTAATGGATGAGTCCATTATTGCCGCTTTTGCCGAGACATATGCGACGGTAATAAGCCCCCTAGGGCAGCGTATCCAAGTATTTGGTCAGCCTCAACTACTGAAACAAAGCAGCATCCAAAACCGTATTCGCGCCCTGCTATTAGCCGGTATTCGCGCGGCGGTGTTATGGCGCCAGTTAGGCGGTAAACGGCGGCACTTTATTTTTGCCAAGCGCAAGATGTTGGCATTGGCCAAAGAACAACTTTAAACCCCGGCGCCGCTTCCGGCGGCGTACACATAGACATTATCGTTCAAACGTAAAACTTAGGAGTTAATATGGAGCTTTCAGCGTTAACCGCGATCTCTCCGGTAGATGGGCGCTACGGTAGCAAGACCAGCGAATTACGTAGCATTTTTAGTGAGTACGGCCTAATCAAATACCGCGTACAGGTAGAAGTACGTTGGTTACAAGCTCTTGCTGCTGCCGAGCAGATCACTGAAGTTCCGGCTTTAAGTAGCGAAGCCAATGCACTCCTCGATGGCATTGTCGCCAATTTCAACGAGCAAGACGCACAGCGTGTCAAAGATATCGAGCGCACCACCAACCATGATGTTAAAGCCGTTGAATATTTACTAAAAGAAAAAGTGGCTGATAACGCTGAGCTTAACGCCATCAACGAATTTATCCACTTCGCCTGCACCTCAGAAGACATTAATAACCTATCTCATGGTTTAATGCTGCGCGAAGCCCGTGACAGCGTATTACTCCCTTACATGGATCAACTGCTTGAGGCCATTAAAGCCAAAGCGGTTGAGTACAAATCGGTGGCGATGATGACCCGCACTCACGGTCAGCCTGCCTCGCCTTCGACCATGGGTAAAGAGTTCGCCAATGTTTATATGCGCTTAAAGCGCCAACGTGATCAGGTTGCGAACATTGAATTGCTTGGCAAAATTAATGGCGCAGTCGGTAACTATAATGCCCACCTAAGTGCTTACCCAGATTACGATTGGCACAGCCACGCCGAGCGTTTTGTTACTAGCCTAGGCCTAAGCTGGAATGCCTTTACAACGCAAATCGAGCCGCACGACTATATCGCCGAGCTGTTTGATGCCGTCGCCCGCTTTAACACCATTATCATCGACTTTGACCGTGATGTGTGGGGTTATATTGCTTTAAACCACTTTAAGCAAAAGACCATTGCCGGTGAGATTGGTTCATCAACCATGCCACATAAAGTGAACCCGATTGATTTTGAAAACTCCGAAGGTAACCTTGGCATCGCCAACGCTATTTTCGCCCACCTAGCGCAAAAACTACCAATTTCTCGTTGGCAGCGTGACCTTACCGACTCAACCGTATTACGTAACTTGGGTGTGGGCATGGGTTATACCTTGATTGCCTACCAAGCAACGTTAAAAGGTGTAAGCAAGCTCGAAGTGAACGAAGAGCGCCTACTGGCTGAGCTCGACCAAAACTGGGAGCTGCTTGCTGAGCCGATTCAAACCGTAATGCGTAAATACGGCATTGAAAAACCGTATGAAAAGCTTAAAGAGCTGACTCGAGGTAAACGTGTAGACCAAGCCGCTATGGCCGAGTTTATCGATACCCTTGCGTTACCAGAGCAAATCAAAGCGCAGCTAAAAGAATTAACACCGGCAAATTATATTGGCCGTGCCGTTGAATTTGTAGAAAACCTATAAGTCCATCGACAGTGATAACATAAAAGCGAAAGGGCTGCCCTTTCGCTTTTTTATTGGGAGAAACTATGTATAGCTTAACAATCAATGAGCTGACTAAAGAACAGTTTTTGCAGCACTATTGGCAAAAGAAGCCGCTGCTGATAAAAGCGGGCTTTACTGATTTCAATGATCCACTTTCACCCGAAGAGCTTGCCGGACTTGCTATGGAAGAAGGAATTGAATCACGGATTGTCACCAATGATGGCAGCTGGCAATGTCTAAATGGTCCTTTTGAAGACTTTAGCGCCCTTGGCGAGTCTGACTCAACCTTGCTGGTGCAGGCGGTGGATCACTGGCATCCTGAGGCAAGTCAATTACTGGAACCATTTCGATTTATCCCGAATTGGCGTATTGATGATTTAATGGTTAGTTACTCTACCCCAGGCGGCGGCGTTGGTCCCCACTTAGATCAGTATGATGTGTTCATTATTCAAGGGCAAGGTCAACGCCATTGGCGCGTTGGCGAAGTAAATAAGAACCTACGTCAATTCAGTGCTAATAAAGGATTATTACAAGTCGCACCCTTTGAGGCCGTCATTGACGTGCAATTAGAGCCCGGCGATATTCTCTATATTCCCCCGAATGCACCGCACGAAGGCTATGCTGTGGCCCCCTCGCTGAACTACTCGGTGGGCTTTCGCGCTCCCAACCAAGTTGATTTAATGAGTGCCTTTGCCGATCACCTTATCGATCACGACCTAGGTCAACCTCGCTATGGCGACCCAGAACTGGCAATTCGTAGTAGCCAAGGTCAACTGCATGACCACGAGCTGGAGAGCTTACGGGCGCTCATGCATCAAGCGATTGATGATGACAGTGTGTTCTTACGCTTTATTGGCGAAACTTTAAGCCAGCCCAAGCACGACAAAGACTTACTCCCTGTTGAACCCGCCATGTGTGCAGATACAATCTGCGACTATGTGAGCGATTATCCGCATTTATACAAGGCAGGAGGCTTACGAGCCCTATACATTACTCGCGATAACGCGGTGATACTATTTGTCGAGGGACACAGCTTTTCCCTACCGATTGAGCATCTTGGCGTTATACAGGCGTTGTGTGATCAGCAAAGCATCTGTACATCCCAACTTGAGCCTGCGTTAAATTGTTTACTTTTTCGTCAAACCTTGTCTACACTGATCAATGAGGGATACTGGTACAGTGAATAGGAGGGTGTATGTCCTATCAGATCCACCAAGTCGACTGGGGATCACAAGACAACCCAATAAGGCAAATTCGCGAAAGGGTTTTTGTGTGTGAGCTGAATATACCAAAGGCCATCGAGTTTGATGGCCGTGATACAACCGCCCTGCACTTTATTGCCTATGCAGATAACGGCGAACCCGTTGCCACTGCGCGGCTATGTAAAGATGGCTTACTTGGCCGTATAGCCGTGCTACCGCCGCATCGAAACCGAGGCATTTACTCGCAAATGCTCACTTTCATACTGAGCAACGCGGCTAGCAATGGCTTAGAGTCGATATGCATTAACTGCTTACTCGATGAAGTTGAGCGTTTTAAGAACAAGGGTTTCTCGCCGTGTGGATGCGTGTTTATGGAAGCGGGCATCCCAAGGCAACGCCTGCAATGCCCCATTGCACAATGTGATTCAAGCCCTTTTACGATGGTTCATTAACCCATAACGCGTCTTTGTCACACAGCTCATACAAGCCGTGAGCGCGCTTGATTAGCAGTTGTGCAAAGT
The DNA here is from genome assembly GCF_001293805.1 of Pseudoalteromonas sp. SW0106-04. Taxonomy (NCBI): domain Bacteria; kingdom Pseudomonadati; phylum Pseudomonadota; class Gammaproteobacteria; order Alteromonadales; family Pseudoalteromonadaceae; genus Pseudoalteromonas; species Pseudoalteromonas sp. SW0106-04. The sequence continues at coordinate 16,591 of NZ_BCAI01000013.1, forward strand.
CGTGTTGGGTTTTATCTAAGTTTTGACTATTAAGTAGTTGCTCAGCTTGCATTTGCCACTGCAACGAGAAATAGCGCATTGCCTCACGTGCGTTGGTGGCCGCTGTAACCTCAACATGGTCAGCAGGCAAGCGCCCTGTGATCACCCAATAGGTTTTGCCGTTCTGCGCTCTGAATTTCCACACCGCACACAAAGGGGCGAGGAACCGACTGTCTTTGTCGACAACCGATTTAGGCATAATGCCCTTCTCTGCTAAGTGCTTTTGCGCACTTTGGAAACAGTGGCGTTGGAATTCGCGAATTTCTTGTTCTTTTTGCTGTTCTTGTTGTTCTGACATGTTACTACTTTTTTATCTGTTAACGCTGGCTTCACTTTACGAATTACCACTGCGTGTTGCAAGAGCTACGACAGATTTTACCGTTAATTACCAAGTACTTTTGCAGGGTCCACTTTGCTGGCCTGCCAAGCAGGGTATATAGAGGCTAAAACAGTGATGACTAAGGCAATCACAGCAATAGCAACAATATCTTGCCAATGGATTTGCGAAGGCAAAAAGTCGATAAAGTAGACCCCTGCCAACTTGTTCTCACCGATGAAGGCACTCCACCAAGCAAAAAGTTCGGTGATGTTCATGGCTAACAGTACGCCGATACCAATACCCACTATAATCGCAAACAGCGCTGACACGACACCTTGCAGTAAAAATGAATGCATAATCACAAAGTCACTGGCCCCCATGGTGCGCAATATAGCGATGGCGCTTTGTTTTTCTTTTACTTCCATAAACAGCGACGAAACGATATTAAAGCTCGCCACCGCGATGATCAGAAAGACGCTTAAATACACAATAGTGCGAACCATTTGAATGTCCGCATAGAGGCTCCCTTGGGTTCTTATCCAGCTATTGACGTACACATAATCACTGAGTGTACGGCCTATGGCCATTGCCTGAGTTTGCGCGGCAAAGACATCATGCAGTGTGACTCTTAGCCCTGTGACCTGATCGTCAGCCATTGAAAAAGCCGACTGCAATCTAGACATAGGCAGATAAATCAATTGCTTATCAAGCGGCCCATGGCTGTTTAGCATTCCCACCACCCGACCTTGAATACGGATCGGCGCAGACAGCCCTTTGCTTTTATTGGTCACATCACTCATTAGCAAAGTGATATCGTCACCAATATTAACCGCCAGTTGTTTTGCTAGCTGCTGGCCGATAATAAGGTCATTGCCTGCGATTTGTGCTAAGGGTTTACCATCAATAAAGTCATCGGCGATTGATACTTGGCTTTCAAACTCCGGCACAATCCCCCGAAGCTGAGCGGCAGCAAGTTCACCTCGATATTGCGCCATGGCATTGGCAGCAACAAAAGGCGCTGCGCTGGCTACCGCATCCTGCTCTGCCAGTTGCTGGCGTTTCGCTTGCCAGTTATCAATAGGGGTATCAGCGGCGACATACTCTACATGCGGCACCAAGGCTAGCAGCCGCTCTACCAACTGCTGCTGAAACCCATTAACCACCGAGAGCGCTAATATCAGTACCGCCACACCGAGGATAATGCCAAGACTGGAGCTTTTCGCCATAAAGCCCATAAATCCTGAGTGATGCTGAGATTTACGAAACCGCCGCGCAAGTTGGTAGCTTAGCTGTAGGGCATTCATCGCGCTGAGCCCACCACAGATTCATGAAGCACCCCTTCATCAAGTTCAACTTGGCGACTCAACTTCCCTGCTAACTCCAAATCATGGGTTACCACCACAAAGCTGGTTCCTAAATCTTGTTGTAATTGGGCAATAAGCTCATAAATACGCTGAGCATTATGTTTGTCTAAGTTACCTGTGGGCTCATCGGCCAAGACTAAGGCAGGCTCGTTAACGATGGCCCGAGCAATAGCAACTCGCTGGCGCTCTCCACCGGATAGTTTGGCAGGTTTATGGCTCAAGCGGTGTGAGAGGCCAACGCGCTCAAGCATAGCTGCAGCCTTTTGCTGGGCTTGTTTAGCGTTGGCCCCAGCGATGAGCAGTGGCATAGCGACATTTTCTAGGGCGGTAAACTCCATCAATAGGTGATGAAACTGATAGATAAAACCGAGATGCTTGTTGCGAAACTGGGCCTGTTGCTTACGACTGAGCGCTGCAACGTCGGTATCACTGATACGTAATTCGCCGCTACTTGGTACATCTAAGGTGCCAAGAATATGCAGCAAAGTACTTTTTCCAGACCCAGAGGCGCCAACAATGGCAACACTCTCGCCGCGCTCTAAAGATAAATCGATGCCTTTTAAAACAGTAATTTCTTCTGCTGCATCGGCATATGTTTTGATTAGGCTTTCACAGCGTAACACTGCATTACTCATATCGTAGAACCTCTGCCGGGCGGACCTGCGCCGCTTTTTTTGCTGGGTATAGCGTTGCTAAAAAGCTCATAAAAATCGCTCCGGCAACAATCGCTAATAAATTAATAGAGGATACCACCACGGGCAGCTCCTGCTGCCCTAGAAGCTGGATTCCTATACTCGCTAAAAGGGTATTCAAATTGCTCACCACCAACAGTGCCAATACGGCGCCGATAATGCTACCGACTACACCGTTGTACATGCCCTGAACCATAAACACGCGAGCCACTTGACGGTAGTTAAGCCCTAATGTTTGCAAAATAGCGACTTCACCTTGTTTTTCTCGCACCATCATGGTCAACGACGAAACAATGTTAAATACCGCCACTAATATAATCAGCCCGAGCAGTAAGCTCATGATACGCTTTTCCATTGCCACTGCTGAAAACAGACTTCCCTGACTTTGCCGCCAATCGGTTATGCCTTCACGCTGGCCGATGAGTAGTTTACGTAGCACCTCATCCACCAAGAAAGGGTCGTTGAGAATCACTTCTAATGGCGCATGCGCTTTATCACGGATGCGCATCACGCGTTGCAATGATTCGCCGGAGGTAAATAAGGTATGCATATCAAGCTCGGACCCAGTACGATAGATGGCGTTAATGGTAAACAATCGCTGTGCGGGAATGCGCCCCATGGGGGTATAGGTCGAGACACTGGGAATGGTCACGCGCAAAGTGTCTCCCAAGCCGACCTGCAAAGAGCGAGCAAGATAGCGGCTGATAGCGATGGTGTAGCGCTGGGCAAAAACCTGGCTACTATCGCCTACTTCAACATGTTCAGTGACATGCTCAGGAAGCGCTTCATAGGGTGCTTGCAGCAATACACCTTGGATATCGGCGCTGCTTTGTACAATCGCCTGCGCTTGATGGTAACGGTTGATAGCTTTGACCTCAGGCATTTGCTGCAACCCCGTCTGCAGTGCTTGTTGCTGCGCTTCACTGCGTTGCTGCATATCGATTTGCAAATGAGGGATCATGGATAACATTGAGCGTTTGAGGTTGTTTTCAAAGCCATCCATCACCGACATAACCGTAAACAAGGCGGTGATCCCTAAGGCGATGCCAGCGATGGAGAAAAACGACACAAAAGACACAAAGGCACTGCCTTTGGAGAGTCGCGAATATCGCAGGCCAATAAATAAACTGACAGGCTTATACATCAACAGGTTAACAGTCCAATTGCAAAGCGATGATGCTAACACAGGGGCCAGCGAATAGGTATCCCAACGCGCCCATCACCTGTGTTTACACAGAGCTGGTCTTAAAAATGAGGCTTGAGCGTGTCACTGAGGTGATCGGCAAAGTAATCTAGCAAGGTTTTGGTGGCATTCGCCAAGTAAAGGTTAGCCGGGGTGACGGCCCAAATGGGCTCTTTGCGTATCGCAAATGGTTGCAGTACCTCATGCAAACGCCCTTGTTGTAAATCGCTGCGCACGTAGTAATCAGGCAGTTGCACCAATCCTAGTCCTTGCTTGGCGGCATCCGCCAGTGCCCAACCGCTATTACAGCGCAGCCGGGTTTTAGTGATTTTCACATGGCGCACCCGTTGTTGCTCAGCAAAGCGCCAATAATCCGAATGACCAACTAGGCAATGATGATAGTTGAGTTCGCTTAAAGCATAAGGCTCCCCCTGCTGCTCAAGGTATGAAGGTGCGCCACAAACCACCACAGCGCGTGCACCAATACGCCGTGCGGTGAGGTTGGAGTCAGCCAGTTCACCGATACGGATGGCCAAGTCGATATGTTCTGATATCAAATCTAGAGATTGGTTACTGAGCATCATATTGACGCTCACTTTGGGGTACTTAGCCATAAATCGATGCACCAAGGGCATAATAAATTGCTCACCAAACATCACCGGTGCGGTAATTTTAAGTTGCCCACTGGGCTGCGCTTGTTGCTCTTTGAGAGCCCACTCCCCTTGCTCCAATACCGCTTGCGCCTTTTTAGCATGATGCAACAGCAGCTCACCTTGCTGCGTTAGCACCACTTTACGTGTGCTGCGGATAAACAGCTGAGTATTGTAGTACTCCTCCAAAGCGCTTACCGAGCGGCTTATATGCGCCACGGATGTGCCTAGTTGTTTGGCTGCTTGAGTGAAAGAAGCCGCTTGCGCAGCAGCGACAAACTCGACCATACCTTGCCAGCGCATTATTACCTCTGTGTAAAAGTATATTAATCTGGGCCAAAAAGTATCATATTGTGTAATAATTTCACCACTTTTACATAAACGGGAACACAAAAATGGCCGAATTTATTAAATCAAAAGCTGCTGTAGCCTGGGGTCCAAAGCAACCACTTAAAATTGAAGAAGTGGATGTCATGATGCCTAAGGCCGGTGAGGTGCTGGTTAAAGTCCATGCATCTGGCGTATGCCACACTGACGCATTCACTCTTTCTGGTGAAGATCCAGAGGGCATATTCCCTGCCATTTTGGGCCATGAAGGAGGCGGTGTTGTTGAAGCCGTCGGCGAAGGAGTGACCAGTGTGGCGGTAGGCGATCATGTTATTCCACTTTATACGCCAGAGTGTGGTGAGTGTAAATTCTGTACTTCTGGCAAAACCAACCTATGCCAGAAAATTCGCGAAACTCAAGGTAAAGGCCTGATGCCAGATGGCACCACACGCTTTTATAAAGACGGTGAGCCGATTTATCACTACATGGGCACCTCTACCTTTTCCGAGTACACGGTTCTACCGGAAATCTCATTAGCAAAAGTGAATAAAGAAGCGCCTTTGGAAGAAGTGTGTTTACTTGGTTGCGGCGTCACCACCGGGATGGGTGCGGTGCTCAATACTGCAAAAGTACAGCCGGGTGATACCGTCGCTATTTTTGGTCTCGGTGGCATTGGCTTGTCAGCCATCATTGGCGCGAAAATGGCCGGTGCAAGCCGTATTATCGGCATTGATATCAACGAGAGCAAATTCGCCCTGGCAGAAAAACTGGGGGCCACTGACTTGGTTAATTCCAATGATTACGACAAGCCTATCCAAGAGGTCATTGTCGAGATGACCGACGGGGGCGTTGATTTCTCGTTTGAGTGTATTGGTAACGTCAATGTTATGCGCAGTGCTCTAGAGTGCTGTCATAAAGGCTGGGGTGAGTCCGTAGTCATTGGTGTTGCCGGTGCTGGGCAAGAGATTTCTACCCGTCCTTTCCAATTGGTTACCGGTCGTGTGTGGCGCGGTAGTGCCTTTGGTGGCGTTAAGGGACGCTCAGAGTTACCAGAGATTGTAGAGCGTTACTTAAACAACGAATTTGCTCTTAATGATTTCATAACCCACACCATGGGTCTTGAGGATATCAACGAGGCGTTTGATCTCATGCATCAAGGCAAGAGCATTCGCAGCGTCATCCATTTTGATAAATAGAGGGTACTATGAGCCTTGAACTGATCTCAAAGAACAAGGTTCACGGCGGTTGGCATAAACGCTACCGCCATGAATCTGCCGTCAACAACTGCACGATGACGTTCGCTATCTATTTACCACCCGGAGTGGATGAAAGTCAGCGCGCGCCTGTGCTGTATTGGCTTTCCGGTTTAACCTGCAGCGATGAGAACTTTATGCAAAAAGCAGCAGCATTCAAAAGTGCTGCTGAGCTTGGTCTTATTATCGTTGCCGCTGATACCAGCCCTCGTGGCGAGCAAGTTGCGGACGATAAAGAAGGTGCCTATGATTTCGGCCTGGGTGCTGGGTTTTACGTTAATGCCACGCAAGCACCTTATGATCAGCATTACCAGATGTATGATTATATCAATGAGGAACTACCGGCGCTTATTAACGAGCATTTCCCGGTCAGTGGTAAGCAAAGCATCAGCGGCCACTCCATGGGCGGTCACGGCGCCTTGGTATTAGGGCTGCGTAATAGCGATAAGTTTGCCAGTATCAGTGCCTTTGCACCGATAGCGAGTCCCACTCGGTGTCCTTGGGGTGAAAAAGCCTTAGCCGGTTATTTGGGCAATGATAAGCAGACATGGCGCGAATATGACAGTAGCTTACTACTGGCAGAGACTAACGCCGAGCAGTGTCCCCCGCTCCTGATCAGTCAGGGGTTGGCGGACGATTTCCTGCAACAGCAGCTTAAACCTGAGCTGCTACAAGCAAGCGCTGATGAAGCGGGCATTGCGCTTAGTCTCGAGCAACATCCCGGTTACGATCATAGCTACTTCTTTATTAGCAGCTTTATTGATCAACATTTGCGTTTTCACGCCAAGCACTTAGCTTAATGCACACCCCCTCCTGAGTGTCATTACTCGGGAGGGGGTTGCTGCGAGTCGTCAAGCAACTCTTGCGTAAAGGCGCGAATAAACCCCACAAGTTGCACAATAAAGATCAGTAAAAAAGGAATACCACCAATTACCGCAATATTGCGGTTAAGCGGTTCATCGGCAATAAGCAGTAATGCAAGGCTTATCACCGCCATCGCTGATGACCATAAAATGAGTGAGGCGCGCGAGTGCACGCTTTCACAGAGCTGGCGGATCACCAGCAGCGCAGAATCGGCACTGGTGGCCACAAACACCATGAGTAATAACAAACTGAGCCACGCCAATAGTTCACCGACGCCACCAAGTTGCGAGAAGAAAATAAACACACCTTGAGTGTAATCGGCGCTGATCACGGCAGCTAAATCCGCTTGGGTCTGGCTATCCAATGCCAGTGCTGAGCCCCCTAATACGCTGAACCACACTAAGCTGACCATAGTTGGGATAATAGTCACACCGAGAATGTATTGCCATAGCGGTCGACCTCGAGATATACGCGCTAAAAACAGCCCTACAAAGGGCCCCCAAGCCAACCACCAAAAATAGTAATTATAGGTCCAAGTTGAGGCCCAATCAGCATCTTTTAATTGCGAGTCAAACTGCCATGCACCTGAAACCACCAGCAGCAGGTACTCTTTTAGACCATTCCACAAAGTGCTCAAAATAGGCGTTAGCGGCACCGTCAATATCACCAACTTCATCATAATAAACGCTAGATAGACATTGAACTTACTGAGCACCTGAATACCACGGCGCAGCCCAAAGCGAGCTGAAGTAACATACAACGCGGTGATCGCGAGCAGCATTAAGGCACCGACCCAATGTGCGTTTAAACTCAAGCCGTAATGCTCAAGTTTAATGGTGACGCCATTTTTCAATAACATACTGGCATTGGCAATGGTGCCCACCACGCCAAAAAAGATGGCGATAATGGCAACAAAATAAATAACTCGTTTGATGCGTACTTTATGCTTTACTCCTAAGGAGCCCGGCAACGCGTGTAATACCGGAGCACTGAGATCATCGGCGTTTTTTATCGCCCGCGTAACACCGCCGAGCATCAAACCAAATACTGCGTAAAGTGCCCATGCATGAAAGCCCCAATTGAGCATAGTTAAGGCCATACTGGCGGCGACTGGCTCGGGATACATGCTGTGCTTAAGAGGCATTTGATGGCTGTGCAATACCGGTTCAGCGACGCCCCAAAACACCAACCCCGAGCCCATACCGGCGGCAAACAGCATGGCCAACCAGCCGAAAGTGGAAAACTCTTTTTGGGCATCAGCCCCACCCATTTTCCTTCCCGCCAAGGGACTAAAGCACAACATCAACAAAGCGAGCAGGAGCGCGTTTACAAACAGGAAAAAGCCGCTGCCCAAGTAGGCAATCGCTGTTTGAATGGCAGGTTGAATTAACGTTTTTAGGCCCTGGGGCCATAACGCGGTGATCGCCGCAATAGCGACACACACCACCAGCGCTTTACGTTCTAGGGAGTTTTTCACTACGCACCGAGCAATAAAGACAAACGCGTATTTTAGCTAGAGGCTGCGCCCAGGGCAATTGCTTTACGGTGATAAAGCAGGCCACCTGGGTGACCTGCTGGTATATTGCGCAAATTTCCAAGGATTGTGGCAGCAGCCCATAATCAATGAACAATGGTTGCGCTATTTCATATCTGCAAAAGGGTTCTCAATGTTAAGTTTCACCGAGTTTGTAAACCCGGGAATGCGCATTTGCTGCTGATCAAAGTGAATATCTGCCTCATCGATTAGGCCTTCACCAAAGCGATAGATGATGTTGAATTCACCTTGCTGTGCTTGTTGCCAGTAAATTTGCTGCTGAGCGAGGGTACGTTGCAAGCGCCCGTGGTGCTCGCTCATCGCCTGCTCTCCATGGCGTTTAGCCAACATTTTTTTGGTCAATTCGGGGCTTAGCACGGGCGCAGTAGCGTTGTTACCACCAAAGCCCTTTGAGTTGATAAAGGCAACGTCCTGCGCCTCACAGTGACGATGGGTCAAACTAATATGTAAGCGGTCATCGTGCACATCATCAGCCACTTTATCGATGGTCGTGATCCCCGGCATGATGTTGGTATCAAACACTCCTAATGCAAAAGCTAATTGATCGCCACTGGCTGGCGCAATGGTATGGCCCACATAGGCTTTCGGGGCGACGATAGGCCATTGCTCAATACCATAGGCGCTGGCAATACGGTCGTAAATAGCAGACTCAGTGACGCGATTTTGCGGCGTACTTGAGCCATGCGCCAATACAAAGCTGCGCTGGGTTAAAGATTCATCGCCAACCATGGCTTGGGCTAAGGCCACAGATTTGGCCATGGTGATGTAATTACCCGGCCCTGGCGCAGTTATTGACTTTTTATACCCATCGGCATTTACAAATACCTCTGGCACACTGCCACGTATTTGTGCACCCAGCTCTAAGGCTAGGGCATCATCCATAAGAATGGTGACTTGTGCCCCCTCACCTATGGTGAAACCGCAGTTGTCTCCGAACGGGCGGGAAGTACGGCGATAATCAACTTCATCGCTGTTATCAAGCTTTTTCAAATTATCATCGTTGGCCAACGCGCCCATATTCCCGAAGCCTTCAATAATCTCCGGCTCGATGGCACATTCACTTGAAGCAACAATGGCCACACGCGTACGCCCAGCGGTAATATCATTCACCGCAGCGCGCAGATTGTATAAAAACGTGGCACAGGCACCCGAGGTGGTAAACGTCGTGCCGACACTGCCGGTTACGTAGGCATTGATAAAATCCGTCGACATGGTGTTTAAACCAAGCGCTAACTGCTTAGTACTGACGCGATCACCTTGTAAACGGGAACGAAATAGACCGCCTAAGCCTTCGCTATTGACCTGCCCCGCTACCGAGGCGCTGTAAGTACCAATTTGATCCGGCGCTACAGCACTCATTACTTTTTGCCAATCAAGGCCACTGGAATGGATAGCATCACTGGCTGCAAAAATTGTCGCTTGCAGCCCCCGAGGCTGGTAACGGCTGTTATATAACACCGACGGATCAAAGCCCGTTGGCAATTGCCCTGCCGCTTTAATCGGGTTATCTCGGAAACTATCGTGCTTAAAGATAAATTCGCCGTTGATACGTACTTCAACTTGGCCTTTTTCTAGCTCAGTTATTTGCCAGTTACTGGGCACTGGCGAAGGTAGTTGCCGTGCTCGCGTGGTAAAGGTGATCGCTTGTTCACTGTGACCAGTTAACTTTTGCTGCCAGTGAGTCGCATCCACATCAAAGTGCGTCGCCTCAATGCGACGTATAAGCGTACCCGATAAAATTTGTTCGCCAAGCTGGCTCTCAACATTGTCAAGAGTAATGGTATTTCCATCGCCATCAACTAATTGCTCTTCTTGCTTACTCACCAAATTCATAAGCGCAGCAAGACCAAGCAAGGTTTCTTGGCGCTGTTGCTGCCCTAAAGCATCGAGGACAACACGACGAAACCCGTGGTTAAACGAAGTACGGCCAGCGGCATTGATGCCGCCCATAGCGACAATAACAGGTAATGCTTTCATAATAACTCTAAGACGTTAAGACTTTATATGTCTCTAGTGTAAGTGGAACTACACCTAGTCTTTGTGCTTTAATGGCCATATATTTATTAAAAATAGCCAAATTTAAGTGGTCGGAGCTTTGTATGCCCCCTTACAACGTCATGATTGCCCTGTATCCGCATATGCTGGCCACCAGCTTAACCTTGCCGTTTGAGATGCTTCAGGCTGGCTACGCCTATGCTAAGCGCCATGTGCCAAATTGCCGGGCACTGAGTATTGAGCTGCTTAGCCATAACCGAGAGCCGGTTACCGCACACAGCGGGTTGCCGTTTTTTCCAAGCCGTAACTATGATGATATTTCGCATTGTGATTTATTGATTTTACCGAGCCTGTGGCGTAACCCTAGACCAGTATTGCGCCAACAAAATGCATTGGTAACGGCATTACGGGCGATGAACTGCAAGCACACAGCCATGATAGGGGTGGGTACTGGCAATTGCTTTTTAGCAGAGGCTGGGTTGCTGGATGGTCACCCTGCCACCACGCACTGGCATTATGCTGCGCAGTTCAAACGTGACTACCCCAAGGTTGATCTAAAACCGGAATACTTCATCACCCAAGCCGAAGGGCTATACAGTGTTGCCAGCCTTAACGCGCTCGCAGATGTGATTGTTCATCTATTAGAAAGCCTTTACGGTCGCGCATGTGCTTTACATGTGCAGCGTAACTTCTCACATGAGGTCCGTAAGCCCTATGAACAGCAGCGTTATTTAGAAGGGATGAATGAACGCCACCCTGATGAGCTAATAGCGCAAATCCAATTTTGGATGAAAAACAACTTAAGCGCTGAGCTGAGTATTACAGAACTTGCAAGCTCCTTTGATATTTCTCAGCGTAGCCTCACCCGGCGTTTTAAACAGGCCGCAGGACTCAGCCCCAACCAATATTGGCGTAAACTGAAAATTCAAAGCGCTCAAGAGCTGCTCGCCAGCTCGAACTTAACGATTAACGACATCGCAATGGAATTAGGCTTTGGTAATCAAGCTCTTCTTAATCGCCTATTTCGTCAAGAGCTGGGGCAAAGCCCCAGTGAGTATCGAGCCTTGGTGCGCAAAAAGCTGTTCGACAGCAGTGGCTGAGACATTGTTACGAACGCCCGTTAAATTCATTGCGAGGCAAAAACTCTAACACCGTCGCGTTGATACAATAGCGCGCCTTGCCATCAGGCCCCTCATTGGGAAACACATGACCTAGATGAATGCCCGACGACTTGGAGCGGATCTCGATGCTCTGCATACCGAAACTGTTGTCTTGATGACGAGTCACTTGCCCTGCCACCGGCTGGGTGAAAGACAACCAACCGGTGCCGGAATTAAAGCGGTCGCGAGTATCGAACAGTGGCGCCCCTGATAGCTTATCAACAAACACTCCGTCCGGCGTGTTTTTGAACACCTCATATTGCTTACAAAATCGGCTGTCTGTCCCTTTGGCGAATGCTACCCGGTACGCTTCTGAATCACCCAGTTTAAAGGCGCCGAGTGCTTTGTAGAATAGCTCAGGTGGCATATAACCTTGGTGCGCAGCTACTTCTTGGCCATTTTCTATAAATAAAATGGTGGGGGTGGCGTAAGTCTCGGAAGTAATGGTAAGGCCTTGAAGCTGCGAAGCGTAACGTAAATGTACGTCAATCGTGCCCTGATAACTTGCCAACACCTCTTGTTTAAACTTTTCACAATAAGGGCAATAGTTTGGTGAGTCTAAAACGACAATGTGTTTGCCCTCAAGCAGCTGAGTGTTGTCTTGGTGCTCAGTCTCCTTGGCGTTAAACACCACGCCGGTGGAGTGATCCGGACAGTATCCATTGGGATTCTTACGCAAGTAGTCTTGATGATAGCGCTCAGCCATATGGAACTTATCGAGCGGCTTGATGAGCGTAGCTATCTTGCCGTAGCCCGCCTCGCTCAATAATGCTTGGTATTGTGCTTTTACTCGCTGCGCAAGCTCAGTTTGCTCGTTGCTGTAAGTGAGTATGGTCGAGCGATATTGCGTACCTCGGTCGTTCCCTTGGCGATTGACTTGGGTGGGGTCATGTTGTTCAAAATAAAACTGTAAAATACGCTCTAATGAAATGGCATTGGCATTAAAGGTCACCCTAACCACCTCAGCATAGTTGTTCTCATCATAGCGCCGCTTAGCGGCAATGATATTTTTATATGTAGGTTTGAAACCACGCCCATCGGCATAGCCTGACTGAGCATCGAGTACCCCAGGGAGCGCTTCAAAGCGTTTTTCAACCCCCCAGAAGCACCCTGCCCCGAGCACAACGCGCTCTTTCGCGACACTCATTTGTGCGTCATTGTTGTCTGCGCCCATGGCTGCTGAGCTGGTCACGAGAAAAATAAGAAGAAAAAACAACTTGTTAAACATGCTAGCCTCATTAAACTAAATGATCATAGATGCCCTGTAAGTACGTAGAGTGAATACAACGGTACCGCCAGACCTATGCTATTGCTTTACGCAGTAGCGTGTCTTTTAGTTGACCGTTCACACCAATAAATTTATTCATTGAGTACACGCATGAAAGACAAACTGACCAAAGAAGCCATATATGAACGCCTCGCCAACGTCGAAGATGCACGCGCTTGTAAAGCCATCGACGAAAATGCCTGCAAAGTGGTACCCGGCAATTACTTAACCTTGCTACTGGCGCAAATTCTCAGCAAGTTTGCTGATGCGCTGCTCAACCCTAAAGTCACCCTACCGTGGTTGATGCAAAGTTTGCAGGTCCCCAGTGCACTGATCGCGTGGCTGGTGCCTATTCGCGAGTCTGGCTCGTTATTACCGCAGCTAGCAATTGCCGACTTTATTCGTACTTTAGCGGTGCGCAAGTGGGTGTGGGTGCTCGGTGCTATAGTGCAAAGTTTCTGTATATTTGCCATGGTTGCAGTGGGGTTAACCTTGCAAGGCACCACAGCAGGGCTTGCTATTATCGCTTTGCTGGTGGTGTTTTCCTTAGCGCGCGGGTTTAATTCCGTCGCCGCAAAGGATGTACTGGGTAAGGTCATCCCCAAGCAGCAACGGGGTAGTTTATCGGGTTTTGCGGCAAGCGCAGCTGGGCTTGCGACCATTACCTTTGGCCTTGGTTTATGGTTTTATCAACAACAAGGGGATAAATCAGCGGTACTCATTGCCTTAACCTGCGGTGCCCTTGTGTGGCTAATGGCCGCCCTCACCTATGGTCGTATTCGTGAATACAGCGGCGCTACAGAAGGGGGTCGAAATGGCCTTCGCCATGCGCTGGGCAAGCTCTCTTTACTTAAGACTGACAAACAATTTGCGCACTTTGTGTTAACCCGGGCATTGCTATTGTGTTCGGCGTTAAGCGCCCCTTTTTATATTGTGTTGGCCAGTGAGCAACAGTTCGACTTTTCATTACTCGCTTTATTTATGGGAATTTCCGGCGTCGCCAGCTTAATCTCAGCACCGATTTGGGGGCGTCTCAGTGATTTATCCAGTAAGCATGTGCTCGTCTTAGGTGCCACCTTAGTGAGCATCAATGGTTTTGCCGTTTATCTGGTCGCGACCTACTCCCCTGGTTTGTTGAGTCATATTGCCTTTTTGCCAGCAATGTATCTGGTATTAACTATTGCCCACCAAGGCGTGCGGTTAGGACGCAAAACCTACGTGGTTGATATGGCAGAGGGCAATAAACGTACAGATTATGTGGCGGTAAGCAACACGGTTATAGGGGTCTGTTTATTGGCGTTTGGCAGTTTGGGCTTGTTGAGTCACTGGCTTAATAATGCTGAACTAATTTTAATTTACAGCATTCTCGGCATTGCAGGAGCTATCAGTGCCTTGATGTTGCCACGGGTTTAACTTTATCGCACGCGGTACTTAATTATCCGCATTTATGCTAATTTGCTAGCACAATAACAACAACTCAGTGAGGAGTTTATGGCCACAGCGAGACCTGATCCGCGCTTTTATCATATTGATACCCATACCTTGGTACTCGATTGCAGTGCCATAGACAGCATTGAGCATCAACACAAGCAGCGCATGGTCAATCACTTGGCCAACACATATATAAATCAAGGCTGTTGTATTGATGTGGTCAGCGCCCATCAATGTTTGACTCTGTATTGCGCTCACGGCACTGATGTAGTGCAGTTGCAGCAGCAATTACTCACAGCGTGGCATCAGCTTGACGAAACAACGCTCAGTCACGCACACCACGACATTCCTGTGCACTATGGGGGCGAATACGGTATTGATTTAGAAGCCGTAGCTGAGGCCAGCAAGATGAGTGTTAAGGAAGTCATAGAGCTACACAGTAGCGCCTTGTACGAGGTCGATTTTCTTGGCTTTCAACCTGGCTTCGCTTATATCAGTGGGCTCCCCAAAGCACTGCATTTACCGCGCCTAGACACGCCCCGTACCGAAGTGAAAAAAGGCACCGTCGCCATCGCTCACGATAAAACCGCCATTTATCCTGCGCAATCCCCGGGGGGATGGAACCTGATTGGCTACACTGATCTGTGTTTATTTGACAAACATAATACCCCCCCTGCTTTATTTGCACCTGGTGATACTATTCGCTTTGTGGAGGTAGACCATGATTGAAGTGATAAAAAGCGGCCCACAGCTAAGTATTCAGGATTTGGGGCGATTCAATTATCGCCATTTGGGTGTATCGCAAGCAGGCGCTGCCGACAGTGATGCCCTGCGTATTGCCAACCGATTAGTGGGGAACCCAGATAATACGCCAGCGCTTGAAGTGACCTTAGGCATGGCGCAGCTAAAATTTTGCAGTAGCCAGTGCTTTTCACTCAGTGGCGCCGACATGAGTGCTAATCTCAATGGTGCTCGAGTTGACCCAGGCTGGAGTTATCAAGCGCACCCTGGTGACATTCTGACTTTCGCTTCCAGCGCACTGAACCTGCGCTGTTACCTTGCCTTTGCCGGAGGCATTGCCGCCACCGCAGAACTGGGTAGCTACAGCACCGATATCATGGCCGGTTTGGGCGCCAATCACGGTCGTGCACTCAGTGCGGGTGAGCGAATAGCTATCCACCCGAGCAATTTTCACCCGCAGGGTTTTGGGGCACGCTTACCGACCCGCCAAGGGCCTATTCATTTTATCCCGGAACAACGCGATCATGGTTTAACCGCATCAATCAAAAGCGCTTTTATTGAAGGCCGTTGGCAAGTTGCACCGCAAAGTAACCGCATGGGATTACGACTGCATTGGCCACAGCATGAACGCCTACGCCACTATCTCGGGATCGCCAGCACAGCGGTGAGTCCCGGTACCATTCAATTACCCGGTAATGGCGAGCCCATTGTGTTGCTCAATGATTGTCAGACAACGGGCGGCTACCCTATTCTCGGTCACGTGATCAGTGCAGACTTACCCCGTTTAGGGCAGGCTCGCGCCGGCGCTGAGTTGCAGTTCGAGCCGGTGAGCTTAGCACAAGCAGAGGCGATCAATGCAGCCCACCAGCATGAACTTAACCGCCTTGAAATTGCCATGCGGGGCCGCCAACACGCTCGCTAAGATATCGCGCTTTGGTTTTCGACAAAGTGCCCCCCTCACCCTATCTAAGGCGCACCACCTTGGTGCGTCGCAATTACACCTATCGACCGAAAATATGCTAAAGCTGTTGCTTTTCCCCCGCAACAAACTTACTCCGACCTATTATGGTGCATAACAGCTTTTTTATGACTTATTTCAGTGCATTAAATTTGCATTAAAGAGGTAAATTGCGGTGTGACTTGGCAAAATTTTTCTGATACAACAAAGGTGAAGTAACAGGAATGAGGAAAAACCATGTGTTCAATCTTTGCCGTGCTGGATATAAAATCTGGCGCACAAAAGCTGCGCGAGCAAGCCATAGATATGTCCAAGCTATTACGTCATCGGGGCCCCGATTGGTCTGGTGTTTACAGTAGCGATAATGCCATTTTGGTGCATGAACGACTGGCTATCGTTGGTGTTCAAAGCGGTGCTCAACCTTTGTATAACGCCGATCGAAGTCATGTTTTGGCAGTTAACGGCGAAATTTATAACCACCAACAGCTCGCTGAGACGCTAACAATCGATTTTGACTTTCAAACGCAAAGCGATTGCGAGGTGATCTTAGCCTTGTACGAACAACAAGGCAGTGACTTTTTAGATGACTTAAACGGTATCTTTGCCTTTTGTTTGTATGATGAGCGCAAAAATAAATACCTGATTGGCCGCGATCATATCGGTATCGTGCCCCTTTACACAGGTCGCGACGAGCAAGGCAACTTTTATGTTGCCAGTGAGCTTAAAGCACTGTCACCTATTTGCAACCATATTGAAGAATTCCCTCCGGGCCACTACCTTGACAGTGATATAGGAGAGTATCGCCCTTACTATCAACGCGATTGGCAGCACTTTGACAACGTCAAGAATAATCCCGCAGAAGCCAAAGCCGTACGTGAAGGTTTGGAAGCAGCGGTAAAGCGCCAGTTAATGTGTGATGTTCCCTATGGCGTATTGCTATCCGGCGGGCTCGATTCGTCGGTGATCTCGGCAATAACACAAAAATTTGCCAGTAAACGCATAGAAGACAATGACGCCAGTGATGCATGGTGGCCTCGCCTACATTCATTCTCCATTGGTCTGGAAGGGTCGCCCGACTTAGCTGCCGCAGAGCAAGTCGCCAAACAAATAGGCACCATTCATCACCCCATTCACTTTACCGTGCAACAAGGCATTGATGCCTTAAAAGAAGTGATCTATCACTTAGAGACCTATGATGTCACCACAGTACGCGCGTCCACGCCCATGTACCTAATGGCTCGGCAAATTAAAGCCATGGGCATAAAAATGGTGCTCTCCGGAGAAGGCGCCGATGAGCTATTTGGTGGTTATTTGTATTTTCATAAAGCCCCCAATGCGCAAGAGTTCCATGAAGAACTTAATCGTAAAGTCTCTAAATTGCATATGTTCGACTGCCTGCGAGCGAATAAATCAATGGCAGCATGGGGAGTGGAAGCTAGAGTGCCGTTTTTGGATAAAGAATTTGTCGATACTGCCATGCGCATTAACCCTGAGGCGAAAATGTGTAAAGACGGGAAAATAGAAAAACACATTATTCGCCAAGCCTTCGAAGGCTACTTACCCGACGATGTGCTGTGGCGACAAAAAGAGCAGTTCTCCGACGGCGTTGGCTATAGTTGGATAGACTCACTGAAGGACTATGTCGATACCCAGGTTAGTGATGTTGATATGGCCAATGCCCACTATCGTTTCCCACTAAACACGCCACAAACCAAAGAGGCGTACTTCTATCGCAGTATTTTCAGTCAACACTTCCCTGGAGAAGCGCCAACCCGGTGTGTGCCTCATGGCAAATCCGTGGCTTGTTCAACCCCTGAGGCTTTAGCCTGGGATGCATCTTTTGCCGATAACGCTGACCCGTCAGGTCGAGCAGCCAACACGCACCAAGCGGCCTATGCAACACCCAAAGCATAGGCTGTATCCGGCAAAATCAAAGCTTGCGCTGCGCTTGAGTAAACGCTTTGGGTGCAGCGCGCTTTACTTTGCCAAAGTATTCAGTCAGCTATCGGGCCGGGGAGCAAACCCCAGTTGGGTGTTTGATGGGCCACGCTTGCAAGCCCATCACTGCCGTCATATTTCAATGCGCTTAGCGCCTGTGATGTGCACCTTTGTGACTAACCACGCTCGTTCACAAGTGATCCAATGGTGGCAAAATGGCCACGCTGTGCGCCGCTGTGGTCACGGCACGCTCGCTCACATTGCGTGCAGCGCCAATGGCAAATCAATGTGCTCTAAAACGGAGCCTCTCAGGGGCGGGCTCGCTGTCAACTCTCAAGCGATGTTAACCTTTGACGCGTTTGAAGCACGCCCTTGCAATGACAACAGCTTATCAAAAATCGTAAATCTGCCTTTGAGCTTCACTGGCAGCGAACCTTTTGGCTATGATTTCATGCAATGCGACAGCGACGATCTTCGCTTTCTTGAAGTGGATTTAGAGCGCCTTGCTACGCGCCGCAACGCGCTGATCGTTATCAATAAACCGAGTCACGTTCAACGACACTGGCAATGTCGCTACTTTGCGCCACAATTCGGTAACCCGGAGGACTTGGCGACCGCATCAGCCCTCGCCGTGATAGCGCCCTGGCTGCACCGTCATTATGGTCTCAATACCGCAATCATCCACCAGGGTTCGAGTCGCCTTAGCTATAAGTTATCGGGTCAATATGTGCGTATTTTTGCCAAGGTGTTAGCGCTGCGGCTTCACTAAACACAGCGCAAAATCCCCTTGCGAATCGCACCAACTATCAACCAAGGTCAATCCGGCATTGCCAATCAAGGAACTAAAGCTCGCTAACGTGTACTTATGCGAATTTTCGGTGTGAATGGACTCTCCTGCACGAAGCGTAAAACGCTGTTCTCGCACACTGATGCAGGTGTCTTGATTCGCCACCAAGTGCATTTCAACGCGGTGTTGTTCACTGTTGAAGCGGGCCTCATGGCGAAAGTGCTCTAAGCACAGGTGTGCGCCTAGCTCGCGTGCAATACGCGTCAGTAGATTACGATTAAACGCAGCGGTAACCCCTTCTTTATCATCATAGGCGGCCAACAATCTCGGTGTCGCTTTAATTAAATCAATACCAATGAGCACACGGCCGTCTTGACCACACAGAATACGTAAATTATGCAGCACTTCAATTGCATGGATGGGGGAAAAGTTGCCTAAGGTTGAGCCTGGGAAAAACACCACATTATTGCTGCTATTCAGGCCATGCTGTTGCACTAACGCCTTGATAGTCGGACCATGGGTAAAGTCACCATGCAGTGGGTGGATGTTGACGTGGGCAAAGCGCTGGCGCAAACGCTGCTGAGTGTACAGCAACATTTCTGTGGAAATCTCCAATGGTATAAAGCCATTTACGTCAGGCATGTTATCCAGTAAATACGCAACTTTCTGGCCCGAGCCGCAGCCGGGTTCGATCACGGTTGCCTGTGTCGGCAAGTGCGCGACGATGTCCTGCGCGTACTGTGCCAGCAAGGCCAATTCTGTGCGCGTAAGATAGTACTCTTGCAGCGCCGTGATCTGCTCAAACAATTGCGCACCAAAGTCGTCGTACAGATATTTGCATGGCAGCGTTTTTTGACTTCGCGATAGGCCATCAATAACGTCATCCAAAAAGCTCTGACGGCAGGTGAATGGCAATGCATGGTTACTCATAGATTCTGTCCTTGGCGAGGCGAATGCCACTACACATCCACCGTTGATGGGGGTAAAAAAAGTTGCGATACGTTAATCGCGTATGCTGCTTGGGAGTGAAGTATGACCCACCTCTGAGCACCTGTTGGTTCACCATAAACTTTCCATTATATTCCCCGGCATCGCCGGAAAATGGCCGAAATCCAGGGTATGGCTGATAGCTACTTAAAGTCCACTGCCAAGCGCAGTCATCAATTTGTGCGATATCACAATGACCTGCTTGAGCTTGCTCCATGGCCCACTCCCACTCAAACTCACTTGGCAACCGCGCGCCTTTAAATTGGGCGAAGGCACTGGCTTCATAAAAGCTGAGGTGACGCACTGGTGCATTCACCGCAAGCGGGATTAACCCTTGGGGCGTGAATTCATACCAATTGTTATTCTGGTAGCGCCAATACAGCGGCGCTTTTATCTGCTGGCGTTGTAGCCAACTAAAGCCATCACTATGCCAAAACTCACTGCGCTGATAGCCATCTGCGTTGATAAAGGAAAGATAGTCTGCGTTGGTGACAAGATGTGATGCAATGGAAAACTCATTAATATAGACACGGTGACGAGGCCGCTCATTGTCAAAACTAAAGCCCGCTTGCGCCCCTATTTGCGCATCTGTGCTAACAAAGTCCAGCCACTGCCTGGGTTGCTCGTTCGAGGGACACACTAAATGCTCGTCTAAAGTCGGGTACAGCGGATTAACACTGAAGTTATAAAGCATATCCATGCGCATTAACTCTTGGTGCTGCTGTTCATGCGCAATCCCTAAGTTGACCCACTCTGCGCACCCATCGCTATCATGCTCAAGGGCAGCAACAACGTGGTTATCAACCCAGTGGCGATAATCCATCACTTGGCGCAATGAAGGACGAGATAATACGCCCCGTTGAGGCCGTGAGAACTGCTCACCGATACCTTGATAATAGGAATTGAACAACACCCTGAAATCAGGATGGAAAGGCGCAGAAATAATCTTTTTTGGCGCAAGTAAAAATGTTTCAAAGAACCAGCTGGTGTGCGCCAAGTGCCATTTCATTGGGCTCACATCAGCCATTGCTTGAATTTGACAATCTTCAGCACTGAGGTTTGCCACCAAGGCTTCGCTGTTTTCACGACATTGGCGGTACTGCTCTATCAACGCATGGGTTGTTTTGGTCACGACACGGACACCTTAAATTATTGTTGTTGTGTTTGAGCTTGGTTCCTAAAGCCTAGACGAGCCTCAGTAATTTTCCATTCCCTTGTTTGTAATCGATTATTTACACATCAGATGTGAACTTAGCAGCAAAAAGTTGCACCGAGGTGGCAGCTAAGAGACACTTTTGTGGCACTAAAATAACAACTAGGAACTCTAGATTATGCGTTTTCGCTCTCTAAGCGCCCTCGCGCTCGCTGTTGCTGCCTCACCGGCACTGGCAGACGAAGGTATGTGGCAACCTCACCAGCTTCCGGAATTGGAATCTGTGTTAAAGCAAAAAGGGTTAGAAATAGACCCTAAGAACATCTCTAAGCTCACCGAATTCCCGATGAATGCGGTCATCAGCTTAGGGGGCTGTACAGCCTCATTTGTGTCGCCTAAAGGTTTAGTCGTCACCAACCATCACTGTGCGTACGGCTCCATTCAATATAATTCCAGTGCCGATAACAATATTCTGGAAAACGGCTTTTTAGCGAAAAAGCCTGAACAGGAATTACCTGCCGCCCCTGGCTCTCGAGTGTATGTAACCGAGCAAGTCACTAATGTCACTGACAAAGTGAACGCCCAGTTAAACGATGATATGGATGGTAATACTCGCTACAAAGCCATCGAAAAAGCAGAAAAATCGCTGGTGGCTGAATGTGAAAAAGACGTCGGTTACCGCTGTAACGTCTATACCTTCCATGGTGGATTGGAATATTACCTGATTAAAGCACTGGAAATTAAAGATGTGCGTTTGGTTTATAACCCAGCCATGGGCATCGGTAAATATGGCGGTGATATTGATAACTGGATGTGGCCACGTCACACCGGCGACTATTCATTTTACCGTGCCTACGTCAGTAAAAACGGTCAACCTGCTGAGTACAGTGAAGATAATGTGCCGTTCACTCCAGATTCTTACCTAAAAGTCAGTGCCAAAGGCGTTAAAGAGGGTGATTTTGTGATGGTTACCGGCTACCCGGGGCGCACCAACCGTTACCGCACTGCCTCCGAAGTGGCACACCAATTTACCCACGTGTACCCTACTGCTAAAGCCTATCGTGAGCAAAGCATTGATATCATAAAGGCGCAGGCCCCTGAAGGCTCACAAGCACGTATAGCCTACGAGAGTACTTTGGCTGGACTTGCTAATTATGCGAAAAACTATGGTGGCATGATTGACTCCTATCAAAACACTGATATGCAAACACGCAAAGATGCTTTGGCGCAAAAACTTGCGACTTGGATCAAGGCGGACAGCGCGCGTCAGTCGCGCTACGGCGATACCCTTACCCAGCTCAATGAGCTGGTAAAGCAATCGCAAGCAACCAGTGAACTGGACTTGATTTTAGGCTACATGGGCCGCAGTGCCATGCTCTCTAGTGCGCAGCGTTTATACCGTCTAGCCAATGAGAAACAATTGCCTGATGCTGAGCGTGAGCCTGGCTACCAACAGCGCGATCAAGCTCGTTTTGAAGCGCGCATGACCAGCCTATCTCGTCGTTACGACGACACTGTGGATAGCGCCATCCTCGCCCACTTTATCGACCTTTATGCACAACTGCCGCAAGCGCAGCGTATTGCGTCTTTAGATAAAGCCTTGGGAATTAATAAGGGGTATGACCGCGAGGCCATGCGCCAGCGCATCGACTCTTGGTATGCCAAGACCGAGCTTAACGAACAGCAAGCTCGCATCGATTGGATGGACAAATCAGTATCAGAGTTCAAACAAAGCGACGATCCGTTCTTGGCAATCGCTGTAGCCACCTATGATGATATGCGCAGCCGAGAAAAGGCGAAAAAGGCGCTCAGCGGTGAATTGGCTAAAGTACGTCCGCAATATATGGCGGCCATTATTGCCTTTTATCAAGAGCAAGGGTTACCCGTCTATGCCGATGCCAATAGCACCTTACGCGTGACTTATGGCACAGTGAAAGGCTACTCACCTAAAGACGCGCTGACCTATACGCCGTTTACAACCTTAGAGGGCATCGCACAAAAGTACACTGGCGAGGCGCCTTTTGATGCACCGAAAAAGCAAATGCAGCTAATTGCCGACAAACAATATGGTGAATACCAAATGTCGTCGCTTGGCTCAGTGCCGGTCAACTTTTTAAGCACCGTTGATACCACAGGTGGTAACTCAGGCTCACCGACATTAAATGGTAAAGCTGAATTAGTCGGCCTGCTGTTTGACGGTGTAAGTGAAAGTATTATCGGTGATTGGGACTATGATCCTAACCTCAACCGCTCCATTCATGTAGACACTCGCTATATGCTGTGGGTCATGGAGCATGTGGATAACGCCGATAACCTACTTGCTGAAATGGATATCGTTCGATAATTTGCAGTGAAATTATTTTTACTCATAAGCGCCTTCGGGCGCTTTTTTGATCGCCCCTTGAAACATCCCCGTAATGTATAAGATTCAAGCTGTTAGACAATTGGTGATTTACATTTACATTTTTGCTTCTAAACTAGTGTAAGTGATATGGGGCCTATTTTAGTTAGTCTACAAACCACCTTTTTTGTGCGCTGGCACGCAGGGTAACTCACATAGGTCTAAGCTCTAAGGGCATTATGACAATAACTAGAGGTATGCATGAGTGAACATCATGATAAGTATAGTATAGAAAATACCGACTACACCGTCGGCCAGGACAACGTGCAAAAATGGGGGTTTGATGTCCATAACCCTGTTTTTGGCGTGAGTGCTGGCCTTATTTTGGTGTTTTTAATCGCCATTTTAGTGACCGACCCGGCCACCGCCAAAGGGGCACTAGATGGTATCAAATGGGATATTATCGGCAACTTTGACGCCTTGTTTATGTGGGCGGCGAACATTTTTGTCATCTTCTGTTTAGCATTAATCGTCTCTCCTTACGGAAATATCCGCTTAGGTGGTGAAAGCGCCAGACCAACTCACTCACGTATTTCTTGGTTAGCGATGTTATTTGCAGCCGGTATGGGGATTGGCTTGATGTTTTGGGGCGTCGCAGAGCCGGTTGCCTATTTCACAGGCTGGTATGAAACTCCCCTTGGTGTTGAAGCAAACACACCCGAAGCAGCTAAGGTCGCTATGGGGGCAACCATGTTCCATTGGGGTTTACACCCTTGGGCTATCTATGCAGTTGTCGCATTATCTTTAGCTTTCTTCGCCTACAATAAGGGCTTACCTCTCTCTATTCGCTCTATTTTCTACCCGTTACTGGGCGATCGCGCTTGGGGCTGGCCTGGTCACATCATTGATATTTTAGCTGTTCTTGCGACTTTATTCGGTCTTGCTACCTCATTGGGTTTAGGCGCCCAACAAGCCTCTGCAGGGATTAACCATGTGTTTGGCAGCGATGGCGATATTGGCATGCAAGTGGCCGTTATCGCGGGCGTTACCTTGTTAGCTATTGTCTCAGTAGTGCGCGGTATCGATGGCGGCGTAAAACTGCTCAGTAACGTTAATATGGCCATCGCCTTTGCATTATTGGTGTTTGTTGGTTTGGTGGGTTTTGCCGCAGCAATGGGCAATGTGCCTAATACCATTATGGGATATATTGAAAACATTATTCCACTTAGTAATCCGCACGGTCGCGAAGACGAAGCCTGGCTCCATGGTTGGACTGTGTTCTACTGGGCATGGTGGATTTCTTGGTCACCGTTTGTTGGCATGTTCATCGCGCGTGTATCCGAAGGCCGTACAATTCGTGAATTCTTAACTGCTGTACTGCTGATCCCGACGCTCGTTACCGTATTGTGGATGTCTATCTACGGTGGTATTGCTATCGAACAAGTTATTGATGGGGTTGGTACCTTAGGTGAGAAAGGTTTGACTGAGGTTCCGCTGGCGATGTTCCAGATGTTTGAACAACTGCCTATGGCAAGTGTTCTTTCTTTTATCGCCATTGTTTTAGTATTGGTATTTTTCATCACCTCATCTGACTCTGGCTCTTTGGTTATCGACTCGATTACCGCCGGCGGTAAAGTAGATGCGCCTGTTCCTCAGCGTATATTCTGGGCAACCGTGGAAGGTGCCATTGCCGCTGCACTGCTATGGATTGGTGGTACTGAGGCCATAGAGGCGCTGCAAGCCGGCGCTATATCCACAGGCCTCCCCTTTACCATTGTGCTATTGCTAATGTGTGTAAGCTTAATTTTAGGCCTGCGCACCGAGCCCCGCCCTGGTAAATAGTTAACCTTAATCTAAGTAAAACGCCGCAATATTGCGGCGTTTTTTATATCTATTTTTTATATCTAGGGTATCACTTCCATAACTGCGACAACGGTGTGTCAGGGCGATAATGATAACGCAACTGCGCTTGCAGTAATTCGGCGGTCGCAAGGGCATCTGTCAATGCATTATGACCCTGATAAGCCGGCAGGTTATAGCGCAGCCGAGTGTCCCCCAAGCGCAAAGAGCCTATCTTATCTTTAAATAGGCGACCTAATAAGCCACGACGCGCTAATAACGCTTGATGCTCAACATCCATAGTGTCAATCAACGCAAACTCTATCCCCTCACCTATGCGACGCTCTAATGCATTGAAGAAGAACGGCCGCTCAATCGCATGGTAGTGAACCACTGCTACATGCCCGGCGAGAGCCTCAAGTACAGGCGCTAATACGGCGGTTAAATCCGGAGCATTAGCAATTTCAGAATGGGTAATACCGTGAATAACAATGGACGATTCTGCCAGTTGCTGACTTGGCTTAACCAACCAATGCCCCGATCGTTGGCAATAAATGCGATGCCAACTAAACGGCACCACACCAATACTGACAATATCATCGTTACGAGCATCTAAACCTGTGGTTTCAAAATCTAAAGCCGCAAATGGCACATGTTCTAAAGGGGTATCTCCAGCGGGGATACCAGCTTGATAAAACTGCCTCAGTTGCGGCGACTGGCATTGTTTCGCTAGTGCTTGATAACGCGATGGCCAATCAAGCAAAGACGCTTTGTTAGCCATTACTTCAACCCAGCGCCGTTTTGATAGCGGAATTTTAAGAAGCTTTGTGCTTTTTCTAAAATCGCAAAAGCCTCTTTGAGGTTTCGTTGCTCAAAAGGCGATAGCAAATGCGGGTCTAGGTGGTTGTCCGGTGCTTCGCCTTGCTCTATTTGCCATGCTTGGTGACGAATACGGGTCATGGCAATGTATTCAAGTGCATCGCGCAGATCCTGTGCCTTGCCTTCAGGCAATAGCTTCGCTTCAATAATATCTTCTAGGCGTTCAAAAGAGTTTTGCTTACGCGAGCTGACCGCTAAGGCATGGACCCGCACCACGTCAGTCAACGGCGCTGTACCACGGCGTTTAAGGTTAATTGAGCGCTTGTGTTCACCATCATGTTCGAGTACGAACCCTTTAAAAAACCCCAGTGGCGGAGTTCTATTTCGCGCATTGGAGGCGATATTGGCAAGGAAGCGACGATTTGCTTTGGCTTCTTTAGCAATAAAGGATTTTAGTGCGTCGGCCCATTTAGTTTTGCCCCACACGCCATCGAGGTCAAAAAAGATAGAGCAATGCAGTAGCGCCTGAGGTTTAGGCTCGGCTATCCACGAGGCAAATGTGTCTCGCCACTGCGAGCGTTTAAGGCGCCATTTTTTAAACGATGCCATAATTTCACCGTCGCAATAGCTGTACCCGCACGCAGCGAGCCCATCACAAACAAAGTCCGCTAGCGCTTGAAAGTACTCGTCATGCTGCGCTTCATCAAAGCTGTCATCGAGAATAATGGCATTGTCTTGGTCCGTCACTATCAATTGTTCATCTCGCGCCATTGAACCTAACGCGATAAAACAATAAGGGATAGGAGGAGGCCCTAGCTTTTCTTCTGCTAATGCTAACAGCCGCTGTTTAAACGTACGACCAATCACCGCCATAGCTGTGCCTATCATGTGTGAATTGGCATCTTCATTAACCATACGCACAAATACAGAGGGCAATTGCCGAGCATAATGAGTGAGGTCTTCAACGCTTTGCTGCGCAAGGATACCGCGCACTAATAATAGGCTGCTTTGCGACTCATAGCGCAAAATATCAGAAAGTGAAATGACACCGATTGGCCGACGTTTATGCAATACCGGCAAATGGTGCAAGTTATCACGCAGCATCGCTAACACGGCTTCAAAGACATAGTCATTGGCATCTAACAGCGTAAGGTTAGTTGACATAACTTGCTCAGCAGCAATAGCTAAAGAATGCCCCTGCGCCACAACCTTAGTGCGTATATCGCGATCTGTAATAATACCCACGACTTGTCCATCATCTTCTTCTGGGTCATCGCTAAGAGGCTTGTTGGCATCAGTGACCAACACACTGGATACGCTCTCTTGGGTCATCAAAGCCGCAACCTCCTGCACACTGGCAGTGGTGCTTACAGTAACCACATCACGATGTAATAACACCTTGAGTTTGGCGGTAGTCAAATCATTACTATCAGCTTGCTCAACAACGGCTTGGTGCAAACGAACATTGCCATCTGCTTCAAAATAATCCGCAAATGGCTCAAATTTATCGCAATAGTCACTAAATAACTCAACACTAATGCAATACACCAGCGTGTCTTCCATTGCTTTGACGGGAAAGCGCACTTTGCGGTTCATCAATAAGCCCATTTGGCCAAAGATCCCCCCTTCGTCCATACGGTTGTACAAGTCCCCATTGCGCCGATACGACTCCACTGAGCCACTGCGGATCACGTACAAATCGGAAATGTCATCGCCATAATTGAGAATGTCAGAGCCGGCGCGAAAATACGCTACCTCGACCTGTTGAGCAAGATTATTAAGGGCATCTTCGGGGAGATCGTCAAAGGGTGGATGGGCACTCAAAAATTGTGCAATTTCGATTTGCTCAGCTTGCATAGTGCTGCCTTTAAAGGTGCTAATATACTGAGCTTAATACAAAATTGCTGAAAAAAAAATGTCCGCACCGGGTGCGGACATTTAATTATTAATGCGCTTGTTCTAATTCCTGCGCCAGTTGTTTGCTTTCATCACCTCGTGGCGAGGTGAAACGCGCCAGTCCTAAGTAAATCACCGGAGTGAGGAATAAGGTAAATAGCACCGCTAACGCCAAACCGCCGAAGACCACCCAACCGATGGCATTGCGCGCTTCCGCCCCTGCACCGGTGGATAAAATCAGCGGTAAGGCCCCCAATAAGGTGGACACTAAGGTCATCGCAATGGGACGTAAACGCACCAGCGCAGCACGCTCAACCGCCTCTCGCACAGGGTGTCCTCGGTCACGCAGTTGGTCGGCAAATTCCACCAACAAGATTGCGTTCTTAGCAATCAAGCCAATCAGCATCACTAAACCAATCTGCGAATAAATATTCAGCGATGTACCGGTTAGATACAGAGCTAAAATCGCCGACGTGATACCGAAAGGCACTGTGATCATCACCACCACAGCACTGTTAACACTTTCGAATTGCGCTGCCAGTACCAATAACACAATGACAAAGGCCAAGACATAGGTCATCAGTACTTCATTAGCCGTTTCTTCAAAGGTCAATGCCTCGCCTTTGAATGCCAAAGTGATGCCACTGGGCAAGTGCTGCTGCGATAAGTCTCGCAACTGCTCAACAAGCTGCGCCATTGGCATTTCCGGTGGCAGCTCCATATCCATTTCTATGGCGCGGCGCTGCGCATGGCGCTCAAGCTCTGCAGCCACCCCCTCTTCGCTGATATTAGCAACGGAGCTCAACGGCACCAATTGACCATTGCTGGCACCAACATACAGATTTGCTAGGTCGCTAGGAGAATTGATAGTACGATTTTGTGCTTGCAGCATAATCGGGATGGATTGGTCACCGACATTTAAATCCGCCACGTCGTCGCCATTGATGGCTGCGCGTAAGGTGATGGCAATGTCACTTAGATCAACACCCAGCTCTTGTGCACGACGGCGATCGATATTAACTCGCAGCTGCGGCTGCGAGGGCTGATAAGAAATGCGTACTGGCGCCACTTGTGGGATAGCCTTTTCCACTTCAGCGGCGAATTGTTGGGCAGCAATAAAAATTTGCTCATAATCTTGGCCCAATAATGCCAGCTCGACCCCACCTCCTTGACCGCGCAGGTTCAAACTATTAGAACCAAAAGCGCGCGCAGGTGCACCGGGTATATCGCCTAATGGCCCGCGAATTTTGTTAATAATTTCCTGCTGGCTAAAATGACGCTCATCCCAATGCTTTAATGGCACAGTGATAAAGGTAATATTCGGATCCCACTGCCCAACCACGGTGTAGATAGATTCAATTTCGCCACTTTCGACGTAAGGCAACAGAATATCTTCCATTTCCTTGGCTTGACGGTCCATAAAATTGAGACCGACACCATCAGGCCCACGAGCAAAAATACGAATTTTACCTCTGTCTTCACTCGGTAAAAGCTCATTCTCTAGTTGTGTATACAGTGCCCCCGACGCCACTGCCACCAAAGCACAGGCAATTAACGTAAGCCAAGCATGGTTAAGGACTTTGTGGATACACCACTTGTAAACATTAGCCAGCGCCTGCCCTACTTTGCCAAACACATGTTTGCCGCCGCTTTTTAATTTTAGTTTCGATGTCAAAGCAGGCACTAAGGACAACGCCACAAAGCTGGATATAATGACTGCCCCGGCTAATACACCACCAAATTCACGAAATAATTTTCCTGCCGTAGAGGGCAAAAATGCGATGGGTACGAAAACAGCGGCTAACACGGCGGTTGTTGCCACCACGGCAAAGAACACCTCGCGCGTTCCCACTACAGCAGCCGCACGACGCCCAAGGCCCAAGCTTCGTTGGCGCTGAATATTTTCACTGACAACAATGGCATCATCGACTATCAACCCGGTCGCTAATACCAAGGCCAGCAAGGTTAAAATATTAATAGAAAAGCCCAGTGCCCAAATCAGCGCTAACGACCCCACCAGCGCCACAGGAATGGCGAAGGCCGGAACTAAGGTGGCACGCCATGAACCAATAAACACCCATAAGGTAATGACCACCAAAATGACGGTGAGCACCAAAGAATTCAACACCTCATCCACTGAGCTGCGGATAAACTGAGCATCATCCGAGGTCAGTGTGAAAGTCATCTCAGGGAAACGCTCACGCATTTGAGTTAATAGCGATAGCACTTCATCAGAAATTTCGATGGTATTAGATTGGGCTTGGCGGATTACTTCCATGCCTATTACAGGCTGGCCATCTAAGCGCACCATGGAGCGTGGGTCGGCCGGGCCAAAATAGACCGCTGCGATATCAGCAATGCGGGTATCATCGCCGACGATAATATCACCCACCTGCTCGGCGGTGACCGAAGTGGCATCGGCGCGCACGATTAATTGCTGATCATTCGATTTTAAACTCCCCGCCGGCACATCAAAGGGCGCTTGGCGCAGGGCATCAGCAACATCGGGGACAGTCAGGTTAAAGCTGCTCAGTTTAAGTGGGTCGATACGCACTCGCAGCACCCGCTCTCGGTCGCCATTGAGGCGTACATCAGCGACACCGGGAATGGTCAGAAATTGCGGTGCTAAATCAGTCTCAACTCGCTCTGTTAGCGCTTCCAAGGACAACGCCTCACTGCTGACCGTCAATGACACCACCGCCTCAGCGTCATTATCGGCTTTGATTATTGAGACACGCTCGACCTCTTCAGGGAGTTCGCGTTGAACCCGTGCCACCGATTCTCGCGTTTCGTTCGCGGCATCATCAAGGTTCACACCTGGGCGAAACTCGACCACGATACGAGAACTCCCTTCCTCACTTTGTGCACGAATTGACTTTACGCCACTTACGCGGGCTACTGCGCCCTCAAGCTTGCTCGTCACTTCCGTATCGACCGTTTCCGGAGAGCCACCAGGGAAAGACGCTGACACAGTAATGCGAGGGCGGTCGACATCGGGTAGCTCACGCACTTCGACGCCAGCAATAGCGGCAATGCCGGCGATAATAATGAGTAGGTTGAGTACCACAATGAGGACTGGCCGGCGAATCGCCATCGACGGTAAGTCTTGGATATGGGCAGATGTTTGCTCGCTCATCACTTACTCCTTGCGTGCCAACGCGGGTTGCTCAAAGCGCACGCTTTGCTGAGGTCGCAAGCTTTGTACCCCTTCTACTATGAGGTAATCACCGGCATTTAAATCACCGCTTACGAGCAACCGCCCGGATAACCGTTGTGCTATTTTCACATCAACGCGAGTGGCTTTGTTATCGACGCTTTTCCACACATAAGGGCCCGTTGCCCCCCATAACAGAGCGGCTTCTGGGACAACCGAATAAGCCTGCCCTTGCATGTTTAGATTGACACGAAAACCCATGCCCGGGATAAACTGTTCATTGTCGTTGGCTATTTTTGCTTTGACACGAATGGTGCGGTTTTGCGCATCGATTCGTGAGTCCATGTAAGCGATATCGGCACTGAGTTGTTTTTGCGTGTGCCATGGTACCACGGTGACACTGGCACCATCGCGCAGCATAGGCACAGCTGCTTCTGGGGCTTTAAAGTTAATGTACAAGGCACTGATATCATCAATACTCGCAATCGCGGTTTGCTCGGTGATGCGATCGCCGACTTCCACGTCGGTCAGCCCCATTACTCCACTGAAAGGAGCGCGCACTTGACGGTCTTGCAACTCTGCTTTTGCCACTTGCAGCGCCACTTTGGCTAAGTCTCGCTGCGTCAGCGCATCGTCACGTTCGCTTTTAGGGATAGCACCTTTAGCGAAGCTGTCTTCTAAGCGTTTTAATGTTCGCTCTGCATCAGCTAATTGTATTTGCGCTTCTTGAAGCGCCGCGCTTTGCAAGCGTGAATCAAGCTCCAATAGCAAGTCGCCAGCCTGCACTTCATCCCCAGGCTGAAAATACACACCGGTGACGCGGTCCCCCACTGCTGGGTAAAGCACGACCGAGCGAATCGCCTCCGTACTGCCGACCGCCTGAACTTGCTGCTGTGCTCGCTCTTGGCTTACGGCATTGACGACCACACGCTTGCCCTCAGCGGCCAGCGCATTGCTAGATACTATGAAACTACAAATTAATGCACAAAATACCTGCTTCAAGGAACTCCACCTTCATTATTGTTGTTGGCCACAACCATTGGCCGCTTTAAATTAATACTCTGTGTACGTAGTGTAACAGCTCTGTGATCAGCCTTGACGCTAAGCTCGGTCAGTGACCACTGTAATGCGACTAATCGCTTCCCCTTTTTGGGAAATACAATACATAGCGTTATTTAATCACACATAGCTGCAGACTCATGCTGACTTTGCATATCTTTACTTTGTGGATAATCAAGGGGTGGTTGTTAGGCTCGACACCGGGTGGATGCGGAAATAAACGCTACTTTGAGCCAATAACTTAGCTCAAAGCACGTCCTCTTTTGTCACTGGCTTTTGCGCCGCTATCTCCTGCGCTTGTTGCTTATCTTGTGCATCTGCGTTTATTCCCTGCTGCTGGTGGCCCTGCTGCGGGGAGAAAGTAAGTGAAGCGTACAATGGGAAATGATCTGAGCCAATATTAGGCAGTGGCCGAATCTCATTTAAGGTGAAATGGCGAGAGTGAAATAAGTGATCCAACGGCCAGCGCACCAAGGGGTAATCAGCATGAAAGGTATTAAATAACCCGCGACCTATACGCGGGTCTAACAGACCGCTGACTTTTCTAAATAACCGTGTAGTACGCGACCAAGCGACATCGTTTAGGTCGCCGGTTATAAGCGTCGGTATCGATTGCTCAGCCACACGTCGAGCCACCACCAATAATTCAGCATCACGGGGAGTAGAATGGCTATTTTCAGTGGGGCTCGGTGGCGCTGGATGAAGGAAATGCACCCGCACTTTGTTCCCTGAGCGCAGTACCAAGTCGCCATGAATAGATGGCACATCATCCTCGACTAAATAACGTATTTCACTGTTTTCTATGGCTAAGCGCGAATAAACATGCATACCATAGAGGTTATCCAGCGGACATTTTATACTGTGCGGTCTTTGCGTTAACAACACATCCAGTTGGTCCTGCCACCATTGGTCAGACTCCAAAGTGATCACCACGTCGGGGTTATGTTCATGAATAAGCGCAAGCAGAGCTTTGCTATTGCGGTTGGTCATGAGCACGTTAGAAACCAAAATACTTAGGCTGTTGTCACTATCTTGGCTCTGACAACTATGCACTTCTTTACGCCACACTGGCGTATACGGTAACACCCACCATAATTGCCATAGCAAGCAACCGAGCGTCGCAGTGACCATGAGCCAAGATGCAATGCCTGCAAAAGAAAGAAAGTATGCTTGCAGTATTAGTAAAAGAGTCGCGATGGCCGCAAACTGTAAACGCGGGAAATCAAAACCCCGAACACTCCAATGACCGATAGGTAATAGGGGTAAACAGGTCGCTAAAACGAGAAACACAGTGACTGCCCCAAGCGCCTCAAACATGGCCTTTCCTTCTAATTGTTTTAATTCGGCTTTGCGCCCTGCACAGCTTTTTATAAAAGCACATAAGCTTATGAAAAAAAAGTGCGTTGTATATAGTTGATGGTGATAGGTAGGTCGTTGTAGTCGTCACGACGATAAAGACTGCTCATTGATTAATAGGCTCTTTACTTTATGTGCTTTTTCAAAATGATCGAGCCGATGGGTGTGAATCCACCAAGTAGCCGCCTCCATCAGCAGCTCTGGGTCGTCATTTTTATTTTTGAAAAAAGCGTAGAAAGATAACCCTACCTGCTCTCCTTTGCGCGCTATTTGTTGCTCGCATTTAGCTATCATCGTGCTGCGTAGTGTCGCTCTCATTATCCTTGCTCTTTAAAACGAAAAAGGAAGTGTTAAACACTCCCTTTTCGGTGGCTAATTATTTGCTCGCAGCGCGTTGCTGTTCTTTGAGCTTTTGCTTTTGCTCTTTGCGCTTTTGTAGCATTTCTTGGGCCTCATGGCCAATATGACCCTCACCACGCTGCTTCGCCAAGTCAATTTGCTTTTGACGCTCTGCAAAACGTTGGCGCTGCTCTTCGCTCAAACTGTCATGACAGTGATGACAAGACACACCCTGCATGTACTGCGGCTTTTGCTTATCGTCTTCAGTAATAGGCATACGACAAGCATGACATTGGTCGTATTGACCCTTGTTTAGGTCATGATCCACAGCAACACGGTTGTCGAATACAAAGCACTCACCTTCCCACATGGTCTCTTCCTTAGGCACTTCTTCTAAGTACTTAAGAATACCGCCCTCAAGGTGGTAGACCTCTTCAAAACCCTGCTCTTTCATATAAGCTGTGGATTTTTCGCAGCGAATACCGCCAGTACAGAACATGGCTACTTTTTTGTGTTTTTTAGGGTCAAGGTTTTGCTCGGCCCAATTTGGAAATTCGCGGAACGTTTTCGTTTGCGGATCAACGGCATTTTTAAAGGTACCAATTTCTATCTCGTAATCGTTGCGGGTATCCACCAACACCACCTCAGGGTCGCTTATCAGCGCGTTCCAATCTTTGGGTTTCACATAGGTGCCCACCACTTCTCGTGGGTCGATACCTTCAACACCCATGGTGACTATTTCTTTTTTCAGCTTCACTTTGGTGCGGTAGAATGGACATTCGTCGTCAAAAGACTCTTTGGTAACGATATTAGCGAGGTTAGGTTGCTTATCAAGCCACCCAAGTAAGGCATCAATCCCTTCGCGTTTACCCGCGACCGTACCGTTGATACCCTCTTTGGCAAGCAGTAACGTACCACGTACGTCATTAGCAAGCATGACATCTAAAAGAGGTTGGCGAAGTTGTTCGAAATCAGGCAGCGCAACAAACTTATACAGCGCGCACACGACGTATTGATCAGACATAGTAACTGTTACCTTCAGTGCTTTTAAAACGAAACCGAATCGTAAATCCGGCGCAATGGTCGGCGTATTTTACTGATTGTGGTGAAAAACGCAAAATTCACTGCCAGTGAACTGTCTCATTACGTTATAATAGCGGTGGATAAACTGTAATTTTGGAGAGTTAATTTGCAATTTAGTGATTTGGGTATCGATTCTCGACTGTGTGGGCAACTAACGCATCAAGGTATTACCACGCCCACCGATATCCAAGCGCAGGCCATACCCTTGGCACTCGCTGGCCATGACTTATTTGCGCAATCAAAAACCGGGTCAGGTAAGACACTTGCCTTCTTGTTGCCTGCAGTACAACGGGTTATGAAGCAGCGGGCCCTATCAAAGCGCGACCCCCGTGTAGTAATTGTCACCCCGACTCGCGAGTTAGCGTCACAAGTATACTCACAGCTACGTTTACTGATAGCCGGAACGGCACTGTCGGGAACAAAAGTGATTGGCGGTGAGAACTTTAACGACCAAGTTAAGGCGCTGCGCAAGAATCCACATTTTGTGATTGGCACGCCAGGGCGAATTGCCGACCACCTTGATGGCCGCTCATTACAATTAGGCGGCCTGGAATTGCTCATTTTTGATGAGGCCGACCGCATCCTTGACCTCGGTTTTACCGAGCAAGTTGAGCGTATCAATGCGGCCGCAGATCATCGTCTGCGCCAAAGCCTTTTGTTTTCAGCTACTTTGGAGCACGCTCAGGTCGGTGCGCTCTCGCGTAACCTATTACGCAACCCTAAGGGCGTGACCATTAGTGCCGCCACAGATGAGCATAGCGATATCTCACAGCATCTGTATTTGGCGGATCACCTCGACCATAAAGAGGCCCTGCTTGATCACTTTATTGCCCAAGAGAATGTTGGTCAGTGTATTATTTTTACCGCCACACGAGATGATACCGAGCGCTTGTGTAACAAGCTCACGGCGCAAGGTTTTAAGGCCGTCGCTCTCGCAGGCACGCTGGCGCAAAGCAAACGGCTGGATATTATGGATGCCTTTAGCCGTGGACTATATCAAGTGTTGGTTACCACCGACGTGGCGTCACGGGGCCTCGATTTGCTTAACGTCACCCATGTAATCAATTTTGACTTGCCAAAACATGCGGAAGAATACATTCACCGTATTGGTCGTACTGGCCGCGCGGGCTTTAAAGGTCATGCCATTTCATTAGTGGGGCCGAAAGATTGGCAAAGCTACCTGGCGATAAACCAATTTATGCGCCGTCCTTTGCCGTTCAGTGAAGTTGAAGGGCTAGTCGGCAAGTTTAAAGGCTTTACTCGTCCAAAACCGCCAGCAAATACAAAGAAAAAGCCCCAGGATAAAACTAAGCCAGCAACATCTAAAAAACCTCTTGCTAAGCGCAAGAAAAGTAAACCTATGCAGGTAAAAGTGGCGCAACCCGCACCGTTTGATCCGAACAGCATGGGCGTAAAACGCAAGCCTAAAAAAAATAACGACACAGAGAGCGAATAATGAGTGAATTAGGTCAATGGCAAACGCTGTTTGTTGAGGAAGTCGCAGGCGAAGGCGCGTATTTGCGAAGCACCGAACTCGGTGAAGTCTTTTTACCGGCCTCTGAGCTGCCCGATGATTTACAACAAGGTGATAGCTTAGGCGTATTTGTCTATTTAGATAGTATGGGCCACGCCACCGCAACTCGAAAAAAACCATTAGCGCAAGTAGGCGATTTTGCTTTTTTACAAGTTAAACAAGTCAACAAAACCGGCGCCTTTTTAGATTGGGGTCTGGATAAAGACTTGTTGGTACCCTTTAACGAACAAAAACCCCGAATGCGAGAGGGAAATAGTTATTTAGTAAAGCTCTACCTGGACAATGCCTCCAAACGTATTTGTGCGTCCAGTAACCTCAATAAATTCGTCGGTCACGCAAAGCCTCGTTACCAGCTCAACGATGCCGTTGACATC
The DNA here is from genome assembly GCF_001293805.1 of Pseudoalteromonas sp. SW0106-04. NCBI lineage: Bacteria > Pseudomonadati > Pseudomonadota > Gammaproteobacteria > Alteromonadales > Pseudoalteromonadaceae > Pseudoalteromonas > Pseudoalteromonas sp. SW0106-04. The sequence goes on from NZ_BCAI01000013.1 coordinate 53,048, forward strand.
ATGGTGGCTGCTAAAACCGACTTAGGCTACAAAGTGATTGTCGATGATAGTCATTGGGGACTTATTTTTCATAATCGCGTACATCGTCCGCTTTACGTTGGTCAACAGCTTAACGCGTTCGTCTTGCAGTGCCGCGAAGATGACAAGCTTGATATTGTCTTAGAAAAGCAAGGGATAGCAAAGCTAGACCCGCTTAAAGAGCAAATACTGCAAGCGTTAAAAGACGGTGGTGGCGTATTGCCGCTTGGAGATAAGTCTGCGCCGGAAGCCATAAAGCGCCAGTTTGGCACCTCAAAAGCGAACTTTAAAAAGGCTATTGGCGGTCTATTTAAAGATCAACTTATTGATATAGAGGCCACACGAATCACATTAAAAACGCGACCTTAAGTCGCGTTTTTACGTAGATTAGTAGGATTGGTAACGAAGGTCATCGTAAGGCAGAGCGCAGCGTACATAACGCTTAGAATAATCAAGCAACTCTGAGCGATTACTAATACTCAATGGAGCAAGCCGAAAGATACGCCCTTCACACTCTACACGTTTAATATCATGGCCTTCCATACAGTTACCCACTGAACGCCCAGACTCCAACAGCATTGCTTCATTATTGGCGCAAATCGCATAGACACGTTTTGCCAGTGCCTCTTTCAGAGCAAATAGATCCACATCTTGGTATTCTACCTGCTCAATCAGCAGCGCCAGTGCGCGCGCATTACTTTCTGCGGTGCTCTGGCGATGATAATAATAACCTGCGGCCACGATGAGGGCTATCAGCAGAATGTATTTCACCTTAGTCTCCTAGACTCTCATTAATCTCAGTTAATACCGCAACTGGATCAGCAGCTTGCGTGATTGGACGACCAATAACCAGGTAGTCGCTGCCGCTCGCGACGGCTCGCTCTGGTGTCATTATACGTTTTTGGTCCCCGGCATCGCTTCCTGCTGGGCGGATCCCCGGTGTCACGAGTGTAAACTCTGACCCCAACTGTGATTTTAATAACTGCGCTTCTTGCGCTGAACAAACTACACCATCAAGACCAGCCTGCTGTGCAAGCTTGGCTAGATACAATACTTGTTCTTGTGGGGATTTATCAATACCTAATTGTTTTAATTGTATTTCATCCATACTGGTAAGGACGGTCACCGCAATCAGTAACGGCGCTTTGTCACCGAAAGGAGTCAATGCTGCTTTCGCCTTTTCCATCATTGCCACACCACCACTGGCATGAACATTAACCATCCATACCCCTAATTTTGCAGCCGCAGTCACCGCTTTAGCAACAGTGTTAGGAATATCATGGAATTTCAAATCGAGAAATACATCGAAGCCCAAATCCACCAATTGTTTGACAAAATCGGGACCAAACAACGTAAACATTTCTTTGCCTACTTTTAAGCGGCAAGTGCTAGGTGATAATTGCTTTACAAAAGCTAAGGCTTTGTCTTGGTCGTCATAATCTAAGGCGATCAATACTTTTTTAGAATCAACAGAGCTCATTTTTTTCCTGTTTAAAAACCATCAAGCCCACGGCTTGGCTGTATAGACTCCCAGTGTCGACATGAAGGACATAACCAGTAATGGCTATGGCTTTCAAAACCACAATGCTGACATTGATAGTCTGCCTTGGTGTCTATATATGATTGGATCAGTTTATCTATGGGGTTTAATGCCTCATCGAGTTGGGCATTTTGACCAGCCAATAATTGTAACAGAAAACGAAAGCCACGGATATTCGGCTGTTTCTTCAAGCTTTTGGTGAGAAACTCCATAGCCGCTTGGTTTTCGCCTCGTGTTAATAAATGCTGGCAATAATGAATTTTAAGAAGGACACCACCTTGCTCTACCAGCTCACTCAATAATTGCTCGAACTGTTGCTGTAAGTTTAAATGACGATAGGCGTTGGCTAGCTTATCAATCACTAACGGTGAGCAGCGGGTAAATTGAGTGACCAAGTCACGCCAATAGTGAATTGCTTGCACATAATCTTCCCGTTGATAAGCCTGTAAGCCCAGTTCATATAAGGGGCGAATACTCGGCTCGCCTACTCCTAAGGCTTGTGACATCAACTCTGTTTGCTGACTGTTAAGTGCTGCCTCACAGTAAAAATTAGCAATCGCAATACGTTGTTGGCTGTGAATGAATAAATGGGCATGACGCTGGTATAACTCAACGCCTTTTTGCCACTCTCGCGTTTGTGAGTATAAGGTGATCAACGGCTCAATAGCCTGCTGACGCTTCCCCTTAACGAGGATAAGTAGGTGCTCTTCTGCGCTATCAAGCAATCCAGCCAAGATATAGTCCTGTGCTAACTCTAAGCGACTTTCAGTGAGCTGATCTTGATTTAAGTTAGGGTGCTCAAGTAATAACTCATGAATCTTGATGGCGCGGTCAAGCTCGCCGCGCTTGCGAAATAGTGCCGCTAAGGTCAAGTAGTGCTCGACCGAGTCCGCAGAGACCTCGAGTAACTGAATGAGGTGTTCAAGGCCTTGATCCTCTTCCCTATCAAGCAGGTACTTAAGGCCTTTACTGTATTCGGCGGTGATTTTGCGATTATGTTGATGGGCTTGGTTTTTGGCACTGTTTTTACCCATTATCCAGCCGTAGCCCGCAGCTACAGGCAAGAGTAAAAACAACAGTTCAAGCATGGCTAACCGTCTTTTTCAGTGGCAGGCTCAGGGCCTATATCATTGTTGGAATCACGGGCTAGCTTGGTATTGCGTCGCTGCAAGCGGTAGTTTTGCCACTTTAACTTCGAAAACACACGGAAACTTACAAAGCAACCGACTAATAGGCCAATAACAAAACACACGCTGATAAGGGCAGCAAGTGGTAATTGAGCGCTAGCAATAAGATAATTTACTTGAACAGACTGTGGATTTTGCGAACCCAATACGAAGGCAATAAAAACACACAGTACAAAAAGAACGATTTTTACAACCTTCACTCGGTAACGACTCCGTTGTTATTATTGTATGCTCTCGTTAACGCGATCGCGCAATTCTTTGCCTGGTTTAAAATGAGGGACATATTTACCGTCTAGTTCAACGGTTTCGCCGGTTTTTGGATTTCGGCCTGTACGTGGTGCACGGTAATGAAGGGAAAAGCTACCAAAGCCGCGAATTTCGATGCGCTCGGCGCTAGAGAGCGAGCCGGCCATCTGTTCTAGAATTTCTTTTACGGCATTTTCAACATCACGTGCTTGGATGTGTGAGTGTTGTTCTGCAAGCTGTTCTATTAACTCTGACTTGGTCATAATGTTTCCTCAAGTGCTTACAAAAGGAAGGGCTTGCGCCCTTCCTAGACTCGACTAAAGCTTAGTCTTTTTGTGCATTTTTAAATGCAGCAGCCATAGCGTTTTCGAACTGAGGCTCATCTGCCTTCAGTTTCTCAAGCGCTTCTTTCTCTTCAGCTTCGTAAATCGCTTTTACAGAAAGGCTGATAGCGCGGTTCTTACGATCTACGCCAACAAACTTCGCTTCGATTTCGTCGCCTTCAGAAGCAACTGCAGTTGCATCTTCTACACGCTCTTGAGCGATGTCTGCTACACGGATGTAACCTTCAACGCCTTCAGCAAGCTCAACTGTTGCACCTTTAGCATCAACAGCTGTCACTTTACCTTTAACAATAGCACCTTTTTTGTTTGCGTCTAGGTAGTTATTGAAAGGATCCGCTTCGATTTGCTTAACGCCTAGAGAGATACGCTCACGCTCTGGGTCAACTTGAAGAACGATAGCTGTGATCTCGTCACCTTTCTTGTATTCACGTACAGCTTCTTCGCCAGGCGTGTTCCAAGAAATATCAGATAGGTGTACAAGACCGTCGATGCCGCCTTCAAGACCGATGAAGATACCGAAGTCAGTGATTGACTTGATCTTACCAGTAACTTGGTCGCCTTTGTTGTTAAGACGCGCAAATTCCTGCCAAGGGTTCGCTTTACACTGCTTAAGACCTAGAGAAATACGACGACGCTCTTCGTCGATCTCTAGTACCATTACTTCAACAGTATCACCTAGTGATACCACTTTAGATGGGTGGATGTTCTTGTTAGTCCAATCCATCTCAGAAACGTGTACTAGACCTTCTACGCCTTCTTCGATTTCAACGAAGCAACCGTAGTCAGTTAGGTTAGTTACACGACCAGTTAGCTTAGCGCCTTCTGGGTAACGGTTAGCAATTTCTTGCCATGGATCTTCGCCAAGCTGCTTAAGACCTAAAGAAACACGTGTTTTCTCTTTGTCGAACTTAAGTACTTTAACGTTGATTTCGTCGCCAACATTTACGATTTCTGAAGGGTGCTTAACACGCTTCCACGCCATGTCAGTGATGTGTAGTAGACCGTCTACACCACCTAGATCTACGAACGCACCGTAATCGGTAAGGTTCTTAACGATACCTTTAACTTCTTGACCTTCAACAAGGTTAGCAAGTAGCTCTTCACGTTCAGCTGAGTTTTCAGACTCAATAACAGCACGACGTGAAACAACAACGTTGTTGCGCTTCTGGTCAAGCTTAATTACTTTGAACTCTAGCTCTTTACCTTCAAGGTGAGTGGTGTCACGTACTGGACGAACATCAACAAGTGAACCAGGTAGGAAGGCACGGATTGAATCTACTTCAACAGTGAAGCCGCCTTTAACCTTGCCATTGATAACACCAGTAACTGTTTCGTTTTCTTCACACGCTTTTTCAAGGCGAATCCACGCTTCGTGGCGCTTCGCTTTTTCACGAGAAAGAATAGTTTCACCGAAGCCGTCTTCGATAGCGTCTAGTGCTACATCTACTTCGTCACCAACGGCAACTTCTAGTTCACCAGCAGTATTTTTGAACTGCTCTGCAGGAATGGCACTTTCTGACTTTAGGCCAGCATCTACAAGAACGATGTTGTTCTCGATAGAAATTACGGTACCTTTTACGATTGAGCCCTGTTGAGCTTCAAAATCCTGTAGGCTTTCTTCAAATAACTGCGCAAAATTTTCTGACATACTTAATACGTCTCTATAAGTTAAATTCTCCACATCGCGTCACTGCTCAGCGGGGTTATTAGTAAAACATCAGCATCCTGCCAATGTGAAATAAATTAGTCTTTTATACTCGTATGCGGGAGTTTGCCGGCTAAGACCGCATCTTCTAAGATCTTATTAACCTGAGCGAACACCTGTTCGGCATTGAGCTGCGTTGTATCAACAGTGATAGCATCATCCGCTGGCACAAGGGGTGCCACGCTGCGATTCATATCACGTTCGTCACGTGCTTTAATGTCCTCGAGTAGACCACCTAGTGTAACATCCAGGCCACGCTCCTTCAACTCTTTAAAACGGCGCTCGGCGCGCTCTTCGGCACTGGCAGTGAGGTAAATTTTCACCTCGGCATCGGGGAATACCACCGTCCCCATATCTCGGCCATCGGCAATTAAGCCGTTTTCGCTGCGAAATGCGCGCTGACGGCGCAGTAATGCTTCGCGTACACGCGGCAACGCGGCAACTTTAGACGCCGCAGCGCCGACTTCTTCGTTGCGAATGCCATGGGTGACTTCTTCACCCTCAAGGATAATCTTGCTCGAGTCGGTCTCGTTATCAAATTCGAATTGCACATCCAAATTCGCCGCCAGAGGAACAAGAGCCTCTTCGCTATCTAGGGCTATTTGGTGGTGTAACGCGGCGAGCGCTAACACCCGGTAAATTGCACCACTATCAAGCACGTCCCAGCCTAATTTTTGTGCAAGTAAGCGACACACCGTACCCTTGCCTGAGCCACTTGGCCCATCAATGGTGATCACCGGCATTGATGCCTGCATTCAAACCTCCTGCATGCACAGCAAACATTAAAATCGGCGGTATTATACGCGAACTTTTCTGCAAATTCGCGTCATTACAGTAGTTTTTTAATATTGTTTTGTAACAGATCAAGTATCAGCCTGCTTGCGAAAAAGCGTAAACAGGCTGCAAAGGCTAGTACTGACTGACGTGTGACAGTGTATCAAAATAGGTAGGGAAAGTTTTCGCGGTGCAATTCGGGTCGTTAATAGTGACAGGCCACCCGCCCACAGCAACCAATGAAAAGCACATCGCGATACGATGGTCGTTGTAAGTATCGATGGCAACATCATTAATCTCTGCTACCGGGGTGATTTCGATATAGTCTTCGCCCTCTATGACCTCAGCGCCCAACTTTTTCAACTCGGTTGCCATTGCATGTAACCGGTCGGTTTCTTTGACTCGCCAATTATAGATATTACGAATTGCCGTTTTACCCTTTGCAAACAGTGCGACTGTTGCCAGGGTCATTGCTGCATCAGGGATCGCATTGGCGTCAATGTCCACGCCTTTGAGTGTACCTTTGCGCACAACCAACTTGGTATCATACCAATCAATGTCAGCCCCCACCTGCTGCATGACCTTCGCAAAGCCGATATCTCCTTGTACACTTTGCGAGCCAACACCATGAATGGTGATTTCACCGCCAGCAATGGCTGCCGCCGCAACAAAGTAAGATGCTGAGGAAGCGTCGCCTTCAACCATAATGCGTCCAGGGCTTTGGTATGTTTGTCCGCCTTTGACATAGAACCGCTGATAATTGTCATGTTCAACATGGACACCGAATTTCGCCATCACCCCAAGGGTGATATCTATATAGGGCTTAGAAACCAACTCGCCTTTAATGCTGATGTTGGTATCCCCCTGAAACAGCGGAGCGGCCATCAATAAAGCGGTCAGAAACTGACTGGAAATGCTGCCATCAATGCTTACTTCACCCCCACTGAGTCCTTGACCGTGAATCTCCAACGGCGGATAGTGGCGCTGTTTGCTGTAGTGAATATCGGCTCCCAGTGACTGTAGTGCATCCACTAAGTGACCAATCGGACGCTCTTCCATGCGCGGCTCGCCTGTGAGTGTGAAAGAGCCCGAAGTGGCTGCCAGCACCGCAGTCAGTGGTCGAAATGCGGTACCCGCGTTACCGAGAAACAAAGCATCATCTGGGGTATCCAGTTCACCGCCCCGCCCGTGCACCACAGCCTGTGTTTTATCATCGCTCAATTCAACCTTAACCCCTAAGGCCGAGAGCGCTGCAAGCATATGACGAATATCATCGCTGTCGAGCAGATTGGTCACTGTGGTGTTGCCCTGTGCGAGCGCAGCAAGCAATAAGATGCGGTTAGAAAGGCTTTTTGAGCCTGGGAGGGTGACCTCGCCATTGACGCCTTTAATTGGCGTTAATCGTAATGACTCCATCACCCATGCTCCTTGGCAAACTCATCCATAAAGGTCACTAGCGCTTCAATACCAGCGACCGGCATGGCGTTATAGATGCTCGCGCGCATTCCGCCAACAAAACGATGCCCTTCTAACGCCAGTAAGCCCGCTTGTTTAGACAGCGCTAAAAAGCGCTCGTTATGGCGCTCATCGTTCAACCAAAATGGTACATTCATCAATGAGCGGCAGGCTTTGTCCACTTTATTATTGTAAAACGATGAGCTATCGATGTAATCGTACAAGATTGCCGCTTTATTTTTATTATGGCGCTGCATGGCTGGAACACCACCATGCTCTTCAAGGTACTTAAACACCTCATCAGCCAGATACCAAGCGAAGGTCGGCGGCGTGTTATACATACTGCCCTGCTTGGCCTCCACCGCGTAATCCAATATTCCTGGGCGCGGCAAACCTTGACGTTCAAGCAGCGTCTTACGGACAATCACAATAGCAAGCCCTGACGGACCAATATTTTTTTGCGCACCAGCGTAAATAACATCAAAGTCATCAACATTGATTTCCCGCGATAGAATCATCGACGACATATCGGCCACGATAGGCGCACTAGGGTGGCGAGGCACATCAAATAATTCAACACCATCAATGGTTTCATTAGGGCAATAATGAATGTAGCTGGCTTTCTCAGGCAATGGCCATTGCGCCACCGGTGTGACGCCAAACTGACCATCACGGTCATCACGTACATTCAGCTCAACCACATCGGTGTACTTACGCGCTTCTGTCGCCGCGCCGTCAGACCAAATACCGGTATTAACATACACCGCTGGTGCATCGTCCAAATGCAGATTCATTGGCACAGCGGCAAATTGACCACGACCGCCACCATGCATAAAGAGCACAGCAAAATCATCGCTAATGTTCATTAACCGGCGCAAACGCGCCTCGCACTGTTGCGCCATAGTTAAGAACGGTTCAGCTCGGTGACTCACTTCCATCACCGATACTCCGAGATTTTGCCAATCTAAAAATTCACTCTGTGCCTTTTTCATAACCTCGGGTGGCAACATGGCAGGGCCTGCACAAAAGTTGTATACGCTCATTACTTCTATTTCCTCATTCCATATGCGTATGGATAACACCTAGGACGCTATGCACCACGATTAGGTGCTCGAGAGGTGTTATCAACAAATAAAAAAAGCGGCCGAAGCCGCTTTCATATACTAAGAGATTTACTCAGGCGTGTCATCGCCTGCAGTGGGTGCCTGTGAATTTTCTGGCACCTCATTTTGCTCTATGTCGACTAGGTCTTCATCATCGATTTCTTCGATACGTTGTAACCCAACCACAGCCTCACCGTCAATGGTGCGGATCAAAATGACCCCCTGCGTGTTACGGCCAACGCGAGACACTTCATTAACACGGGTACGTACTAAGGTGCCGCGATTAGAAATGATCATGATTTCATCATTGTCATCGACCTGCACCGCGCCGACCACCGGGCCATTACGCTCGCTCACTTTAATTGAGACCACGCCTTGTGTCGCTCGACTCTTAGCAGGATACTCTTCTAATGGTGTGCGTTTACCATAGCCATTTTCAGTCACGGTCAGGATAGCGCCGTCCCCTTGCGGTACAATTAACGATACCACTTTGACGTCGTCTGGCATCTTAATGCCACGAACACCTGTCGCAGTACGGCCCATAGGACGCAGAGCGAGCAGTTCTTCGCCCGTTTCAGGGTCACGTTTAACTTCACCCGTTTCAGCATCGCGTTGTTTCTCATTGAAACGCACTACTTTGCCGTGCTCGGTAAATAGCATGATGTCGTCTTCACCAGTGGTGATACGTGCACCGATTAGGCTATCCCCTTCATTCAGGTTAATCGCGATGATGCCGCTGGCGCGTTGACGGCTGTAGGCCGTCAGTGGCGTTTTCTTAACAACACCACTGGCGGTCGCCATAACAATAAACTTGTCTTCTTCGTATTCACGCACAGGTAATATCGTGGTGATACGTTCATCAGCTTCGAGCGGTAGCAAGTTAACAATCGGCTTACCACGCGCTGCGCGGCTGGCAAGTGGCAACTGATAGACTTTCAGCCAATACAAACGCCCTGCGCTGGAGAAGCATAAAATGGTGTCGTGGGTATTGGCAACCAGTAAGCGCTCGATGAAATCTTCATCTTTCATCTTCGTTGCCGACTTACCCTTACCGCCGCGACGCTGGGCCTCATAATCACTCAAAGGCTGGTACTTAACATAGCCTTCATGTGACAAGGTCACCACCACATCTTCTTCGTTGATTAAATCTTCTAAGCTGATGTCGTGCGCCGCAGCACTGATTTCAGTACGACGTTCATCGCCATAGGTGTCTTTAATCAATACTAACTCGTCACGGATCACTTCCATCAACCGTTCAGGTGAACCGAGGATATGTAACAACTCAGCGATAAGCTCAAGTAGCTCTTGGTATTCATCAAGGATCTTACCGTGCTCTAGGCCTGTCAGCTTATGTAAGCGCAGCTCCAAAATAGCCTGAGCTTGGGGCTCTGATAGATAGTATTGACCATCGCGAATACCTAGGCCATCAGCAAGCCAGTCTGGGCGCGCAGCATCATCACCGGCTTTTTCCAGCATGGCTTTTACATTGCCGAGCTCCCACGGGCGAGATACTAACGCTTCTTTCGCCTCGGCCGGTGTTGGCGACTTTCGGATCAGCTCAATGACCGGGTCGATATTCGCCAAAGCAATAGCAAGACCTTCAAGGGTGTGTGCACGGTCACGGGCTTTACGTAAATCGTATACAGTCCGGCGAGTGACCACCTCGCGACGATGCAGAATAAAGGCTTCGAGCATCTCTTTGAGGTTGAAACAACGCGGCTGATTGCCATCTAGGGCAACCATATTCATGCCAAACACTGTTTGCATTTGCGTTTGTGCGTACAGGTTATTGAGGATGACTTCGCCGACTTCGCCTCGTTTTACCTCGATAACAATGCGCATGCCGTCTTTATCAGACTCATCGCGCAGCGCACTGATCCCTTCAATCTTCTTGTCTTTAACCAGTTCGGCGATTTTTTCAATCAAGCGCGCTTTGTTAACCTGGTACGGGATTTCATGGACAACGATGGTTTCGCGACCGGTTTTTTCATCCACTTCGACATCAGCACGAGCGCGGATATAAATCTTACCACGGCCGGTTTTGTAGGCCTGCTCAATGCCCTTTTTACCATTGATAATGGCTGCAGTAGGGAAATCAGGACCAGGAATGTAGTCCATCAATTCTTCAATCGTGGTTTCCGGCTCTTTAATAAGCGCCAAACAACCATTGATCACTTCGGTGAGGTTGTGCGGCGGAATGTTAGTGGCCATACCGACGGCAATACCCGAAGAGCCGTTGACCAGTAAGTTAGGCACTTTAGTCGGCAACACATCTGGGATTTGCTCGGTGCCGTCGTAGTTCGGAACGAAGTCTACAGTCTCTTTTTCTAAATCAGCCAGTAGTTCTTGTGATAGCTTTGCCATACGTACTTCGGTGTAACGCATCGCCGCCGCTGAGTCACCATCTACCGAGCCAAAGTTACCTTGACCATCAACAAGCATGTAACGCAAGGAGAATGGCTGCGCCATACGTACGATGGTGTCGTACACTGCACTGTCGCCATGGGGGTGGTATTTACCAATTACATCACCGACTACACGAGCCGATTTTTTATAGGGTTTATTCCAGTCATTGCGGAGTTCATTCATGGCGAACAACACACGACGGTGAACAGGCTTAAGCCCATCACGCACATCGGGAAGCGCACGCCCTACGATTACACTCATGGCGTAATCGAGGTAGGAATTTTTTAACTCATCTTCAATATTAACCGGAAGGACTTCGTTGGCGAGATCAGTCATTGATTCCACTTTCCTTCTTCATTGACAGCCTCCGTCCCCAACAAAGTGAAGGAGAATCAGCGACTGTCATTTGTCGTTATTATCTGCGTTCATGCTATCACATTATTTTTGATTTTACAGGCGCTAAATCTTTGCGATTTGCGAAAATCCCCCCGTATAATGGCCTCATAAACACGAGGAAGTTTTATATGACCGAACATCAAAATGTAGACCACAGTGAAATAGCTAAATTTGAAGCCATTGCCGAACGTTGGTGGGATTTCGACGGCGAATTCAAACCACTGCACGATATCAACCCTCTGCGACTGGATTTCATCGCCCAGCACGCACAAGGACTGGCGCAGAAGCGGGCCGTGGATATAGGCTGCGGAGGCGGAATTTTAGCTGAGAGCATGGCCAAGCTTGGCGCCCAAGTCACGGGAATTGATATGGGCCAAGAGCCGCTAAATGTCGCCAAGCTGCACGCGCTGGAGTCTGGGGTAAAAGTGGATTATCAGTTAAGCACTGCCGAGGCATTTAGCGAGCACCACAGTGAACAGTTTGATGTGGTCACTTGTATGGAAATGCTTGAGCATGTGCCTGAGCCCGAGTCGGCTATTGCCGCCGCCGCCCGCCTCGCTAAACCAGGAGCAAACGTGTATTTCTCTACGCTCAATAAAACCACTAAAGCCTATTTGCTGGCAATAGTGGGCGCGGAGAAGGTGCTAAAAATGGTTCCTGAAGGCACGCACGACCATAGTAAGTTTATTCGCCCCTCGCAACTTATAACGTGGGCTGAGCAACAGGGACTCAAAGTGCGTCACAGCGCCGGCTTAAGTTATAACCCGCTGACAAAACAATTTACCCTTAATAACGACGTTAGCGTTAACTATTTATTGCACTTCGAAAAATTGCTGTGATCGAAAATGATCCGCGCATTGTATTGGCAAATTCGCGGATGACGAATACACTATATCTGGTGGCTTGTTAATTTTTGAACACCAGATATAGTGATTTAAAATGATCGTCACGAATACAATTTAAGCGTATTGATGATAAAAAAATCAGTCGCTATCGGTACAAAAATTTCGTTTAAATTGTTTTTTTTGGCGTTGATTTTCATCTAAATACAGCTTTAAAAATGCTATAAGGTTAACGATCACTAACCCCTTGTAGTTATCCACAGATTGTCAAGGTATGCGCCTCTTGCAAAAGCATCGCTACCCCACTATCTTGTGAGTCGCTGTGATGAAAACACCATATATAGTGTTTAAATCTTGGCCAATTAGGCCGTGCTTTAATCTGCTGTACTCATAAATAGGTGATAGCGAAGCACTATCCTGGCAGTAAAGTAACATCCGCTGATGTAAATACGGGCGGCAACACGTATTTCTCAGCCGTGCGCTAAGACAACTAATTATAAATACGGGCAATAACTATGAACCAACAGCTATCTGTTAGTAAACGCGACGGACGTAAGGAAGCGCTGGATTTAGATAAAATCCATCGCGTTATTACTTGGGCGGCAGAAGGTCTGAATAATGTATCTGTCTCACAAGTTGAACTTAAGTCCCATATTCAGTTCTATGACGGTATCCGCACCGAAGACATTCATGAGACAATCATTAAGTCAGCAGCAGATCTGATCTCAAAAGACACTCCTGACTATCAGTTTTTGGCAGCTCGCCTTGCTATCTTCCATCTAAGAAAGAAAGCTTATGGCCAATTTGAGCCACCGAAGCTGTATGACCACGTAGTTAAGCTCGTTGAAGATAAACGCTACGATCAACATTTACTCACTGATTACACTCAGTCTGAGTTCGAGCAAATGGATGCCTTTATTGATCATAGCCGAGACTTAAACTTCAGCTACGCCGCAGTAAAGCAGTTGGAAGGTAAATACCTAGTCCAAAACCGTGTGACTGGCGACATTTACGAGAGCGCGCAATTTTTATATGTATTAGTGGCTGCCAGCTTATTCTCTGAATACCCAAAAGAAACGCGTCTTGACTATGTTAAGCGCTTTTACGATGCCGTTTCTACATTCAAAATTTCGTTGCCAACACCGATTATGTCGGGTGTGCGCACACCGACTCGTCAATTTAGCTCATGCGTACTGATTGAGTGTGACGATAGCCTAGATTCCATTAACGCGACCTCTTCTGCAATCGTTAAATACGTATCACAGCGGGCCGGTATTGGTATTAACGCCGGACGCATTCGTGCCCTAGGCAGCCCAATCCGTAACGGTGAAGCCTACCATACAGGTTGTATCCCATTTTATAAGCACTTCCAAACGGCAGTAAAAAGCTGCTCTCAAGGTGGGGTGCGCGGCGGCGCAGCCACACTCTTCTACCCACTGTGGCACTTGGAAGTGGAAAATCTGCTGGTCTTGAAGAATAACCGAGGTGTCGATGACAACCGGGTACGCCATCTAGATTATGGTGTGCAGTTTAATAAACTGATGTATACCCGACTCATTAAAGACGGCCACATTACCTTGTTCAGTCCATCGGATGTGCCAGGCTTGTACGATGCCTTTTTCGAAGACCAAGAAAAGTTCGAACAGCTATATGTGCAGTACGAACAAGACGAGAGTATTCGCAAAAAACGTATCAAGGCCATTGAGCTGTTTTCGATGTTTTTGCAAGAGCGTGCCAGCACTGGGCGCATCTATCTGCAAAACGTGGATCACTGTAATACTCACAGCCCGTTCGATGCGAAAGTCGCGCCTATTCGCCAATCTAATTTATGTTTAGAAATCGCGCTGCCGACTAAGCCGATGAATAATGTTATGGACGAAGAAGGCGAAATTGCCTTGTGTACGCTATCGGCATTTAACCTCGGTGCTATCAATTCACTCGACGAGCTCGAAGAGCTGGCCGAACTAGGTGTCCGCGCCCTTGATAGCCTGTTGGATTACCAAGAGTACCCTGTTCCTGCTGCGTATAACGCCACCATGGGCCGTCGTACTTTGGGTATTGGCGTCATTAACTTTGCCTATTACTTAGCTAAAAATGGCAAACGTTATTCCGATGGCAGTGCCAACGCGCTAACACACAAAACTTTTGAGGCGATTCAATATTACTTAATGAAAGCGTCAAATGAGTTAGCGAAAGAAAAAGGCGCTTGTCCTAAGTTTAACGAAACAACCTATGCTCAAGGCATTATGCCTATCGATACTTATAAGAAGGATCTCGATAGTGTATGTGACGAGCCGTTACACCTTGATTGGGATGGTCTACGCGAAAGCATTAAAACCCATGGTATGCGTAACTCGACGCTATCAGCGTTAATGCCTTCTGAGACATCATCGCAGATTTCTAATGCCACGAACGGCATCGAGCCGCCGCGTGGGCACATCAGCGTTAAAGCATCCAAAGACGGTATTTTGAAGCAGGTAGTGCCTGAATATGAGCGTTTGAAAGAGCAGTACGAGTTACTTTGGGATATCCCTTCTAACGATGGCTACCTGCAACTTGTTGGCATTATGCAGAAGTTCGTTGATCAAACGATTTCAGCCAATACCAACTATGATCCAAACAAGTTCGAAGGCGGTAAAGTACCTATGAAGTTACTGCTTAAAGACTTATTGACCGCGTACAAGCTGGGTGTCAAAACGTTGTACTACCATAACACTCGTGATGGTGCAGCTGACTCGCAAGACGAGCTTAAGCCAGAACAAGCCGATGACGGCTGTGAAGGCGGCGCGTGTAAAATATAATTACAGCATGCGGCTGTGTACAGCCGCATTCCTTTGTTGTTCTACCAAGTAGATTGAGACCCCACGACTATGTCATACACCACTTTTAGCCGTAATCATAACGACCAATTAAAAGAACCGATGTTTTTTGGGCAAACGGTGAATGTGTCACGTTACGACCAGCAGAAGTACCCTATTTTTGAGAAGTTAATTGAAAAGCAACTGTCTTTCTTTTGGCGCCCGGAAGAAGTGGATGTCAGCAAAGACCGTGTTGATTTTCAATCCTTGCCCGATCATGAACGTCACATTTTCTTGAGTAACCTGAAATACCAAACCCTGCTAGACAGTGTTCAAGGACGCTCACCCAACGTTGCCTTGCTACCTATCGTGTCGCTGCCTGAGTTGGAAACCTGGATAGAAACATGGGCGTTCAGTGAAACCATCCACAGCCGCTCATACACTCATATCATTCGCAATGTAACGCAATCCCCTGAGCTTATTTTTGATGACATTGTCACCAATGAAAAAATCAATGAACGTGCCGACGCGGTGACTCGTTACTATGATGACTTAATCCACTTAACATCAATTTATAACCTGTACGGCGAAGGTCAGCACACCGTTAACGGCGATGTCATTGATGTGAGCCTGTACGAGCTTAAAAAACGTTTGTACTTAGCGATGATGTCGGTGAATATTCTTGAAGCCATTCGCTTCTATGTGTCGTTTGCATGCTCGTTTGCGTTTGCAGAGCGTGAGCTGATGGAAGGCAATGCAAAAATCATTAAGCTTATCGCTCGTGATGAAGCCTTGCACCTCTCTGGTACGCAGCACATGCTCAATATTATGCAAGAAGGTAAGGACGACCCGCAAATGGCAGAGGTAGCAGCCGAGTGCCGCGAACAAGCCATTGCGATGTTCGTCGATGCCGCGCAACAAGAGAAAGAGTGGGCTGAATATCTCTTCAAAGATGGCTCTATGATAGGCCTCAACAAAGACATTCTCTGTCAGTACGTTGAGTACATTACCAATGTGCGTATGAGCGCGGTGGGCTTGCCAACTCAATTTGAAACTCAAAGCAATCCGATCCCATGGATCAATGCTTGGTTGGTATCTGATAACGTGCAAGTCGCTCCGCAAGAAGCGGAAATCAGCTCTTACTTAGTTGGCCAAATCGATTCGCAAGTGGATGCTAACGATTTTGGTGACTTTGACCTTTAATATAAGTGGGGCCTCTTTGGCCCCTACTCTTCCTCATCGTGTCTAACAAACCCGCTATCATCACACTTAATGGCCAGGCCTTGCTTCACCCAGAGCAGAGCCCCAGCTTGTTACATAGCCTAGAAAGCCAAGGTGTCGATGCGCCATATCAATGCCGTGAAGGGTTTTGCGGCGCTTGTCGAGCCAAGCTATGTCAAGGCAGCGTGGTGTATCGCCACGAGCCGCTTGCTTTTATTCGTGATGGTGAAATATTACTGTGTTGCTCCACCCCTGAAGGCGACATTGCAATCAGTTTTGACGACTAAAACCAACTCACCTGCAGAGCTGAACGAACAAATACATCATTGGCAGTAATGCTGATTTCATCACTGTCAACACTCACATGCCATGCCAAAGAGCGCGCCAACATGGCCTCTAAGCGCGCAATAAAAGCGTTTTCGATAGCAATTAGCTCAACTCGCTGATGTGCTAGTAACCAGTGCTGTAGCTCACTATCAACTGGCATTACGGTGATCACATATAATTGTTGAGCCTCACGATACAGTTTATTTAAGACCTTAATATCACCTGTAAACACTTCGATAACCAGCTCATAATCATCGAAATCATTTTTGGCATAAACATCACGCTGTGGTTTTTCACGGGCGTCACATAACCTAAGGTCATGGCGATAAGCAAATAAGCAAAATCCAAGCAGTCGTAGGATAAAGTGATGTAGGGATTCGTTATCTCGCCGCGCGGTTGTAAAATGCTCATTCAATTGGCAGTGATGAACGTTGTCATTAATTGTAAAGTGTGCTTTAAACACCCTTCCTTTATCGCTCATAAGTCCCGCTTCCTGATCCTTGATACTTAGTAAGTATAGAGCAAGGCGCAGGGTAACAAGGAATAAACTCGAGGTTATAGTATAACATTGTTGAGTTTATTGATTTGCTAATGTTATATTATAGCCAATGTCAGTAACTGGAAGTATTCTTATGTTCAAACCTGCGCCTCTTTCTCTCACTATTGCCGCGCTATTGAGTGCGCCCAATGCGCTCGCGGGCACTGTGACCGGAACCGTTATCGACCCTCAACAACAACCAATCGAGAACGTTATTGTCCACTACCATGGTAAACAGCAAAGCGTTCGT
This sequence comes from Pseudoalteromonas sp. SW0106-04, assembly GCF_001293805.1. Lineage (NCBI taxonomy): Bacteria > Pseudomonadati > Pseudomonadota > Gammaproteobacteria > Alteromonadales > Pseudoalteromonadaceae > Pseudoalteromonas > Pseudoalteromonas sp. SW0106-04. The sequence continues at coordinate 70,198 of NZ_BCAI01000013.1, forward strand.
ACCAATGCCAATGGTGAGTTTTCAATCACCCTAGATGCAGCGGGCGAGCTACATTTCAGTAAAGACGACTATATTGATAAGCGCGTGGCGGTCAATGAGCAAGACCAGACTGTTCAAGTCAACCTCACCCCCTCCGCAATTGAAACCGTTGTTGTTTACGCTTCGGGACTGGATAAAAATAACCTCGATATGGTATCGCCAGTATCTGTGCTGAGCGGCGATGCACTGCGTGATAGCGCGCAACCAACATTGGGTGAGACCCTCAAAGGGATCCCGGGCATTAACGCCAGTTATTTCGGCCCTGTTGCATCGAGCCCTATCATTCGCGGTTTAGATGGCCCGCGTGTAAAGATCACTCAAAATGGTTTAGACAGCAGTGATGCCTCTCGCGTCGGTCCGGATCATGCTGTGACTACCGAGTCTATTGCTGCTGAGCAAATAGAAGTACTTCGTGGCCCAGCGACTTTGTTGTATGGCTCTGGTGCTATCGGTGGTGTAGTGAACGTCGTTGATAACCGTATCCCCACCGATCGTATTGAAGGTTACGAAGGAGCTGCTGAATACAGCCATGATACCGTATCGACTACCAACACCTATGCGGGTATGTTTGCAGCGGGTCACGATGGTTTTAATGTGCATGTCGATGGCACTGACCGTGTTGGTCATGATTATGAAACTCCACGTTTTTATACCCAAGAGCATGAGGGCGAATTAGAGGCCCACGATAAAGTGGATAATACCTTTATCGATAGTGCGACGGTAAATTTAGGCACCAGTTACGTTGCTGATCATTGGACCCTTGGTTTGTCTTATGGCCGTATTGAGAGCGACTACGGAATTCCAGCCCACTCTCATGACCATCACGCTCATGAAGAGCACGGACACGATGAACATGGCCATGAAGACCATGGACACGATGAACATGGCCATGAAGACCATGGACACGAAGATGAGCATGACGGTCACGATGAACATGCCGGCGAAGAGCAAGCCCACAATGTATTTGCGCGCGTTGAGCAAGACCGCTGGCAAGCGTTAGCAAGTTACTCATTCCACGACAGTATCATAGAAACACTGAGCGTTCGCGCAGGTTACACAGACTACCGACACGCTGAAGTGGAAGAGCAGACAATCGGTACCTTATTCGAAAATACCACCCATGAAGCACGCATCAATGCCAAGCATCGCGTTGGTCAATGGCACGGTACATTGGGCTATCACTACACAGACTCTGACTATGCAGCTTCGGGTGCCGAAGCCTTTACACCTGCGACAGAAACGCAAGTACACGCCCTGTACTTGCTGGAAGAGCGTGAATTTGGTGACTGGACATTAGAGCTTGGTGCTCGCGTCGAAGATTACCGTTTGTCTAGCGACATAGCTGGTACATCAGAGCATGAAGATGAACATGAAGATCATGGCCATGAACAAGAGCATCATGATGAGCATCTTGAAGACGCAGAGCTTATCGCTTACGAGTATGATGAAACCAACCTAAGTTTTTCATTAGGTGGGATTTGGCAGTACCAAGAAGGTTACAGTTTAGCTGTCAGTTTATCTCATTCTGAGCGTGCTCCGCTCACGGCTGAGCTGCTATCTAATGGTGAGCATATCGCAACATCAACTTACGAGTTAGGTCTTGCTTATGATATAGAAGACGGTGAAGCACACTTTAACGGCCAAAATGTGCAACAAGAAGTGGCAAACAACATCGATGTCAGCTGGCGTAAATACATCGGTGATTTTGGCGTTAACCTCAGTGTATTCTATAACGACGTTGAAAACTTCTATTATCAACAAGATACTGGCTTGGTATATGAGCATGATGAAGGCTTCATTGCTGCACAGCTTGGCGATGAAGACGCCATGACAGTGTATCAATATCAGTCTCAAGACGCCGAACTTTATGGCTTCGAGTTAGATATGCACTACCAAATTAGCCAGCAATGGCGTATCAAGGGCTTTGCCGACTCGGTCAGCGCAAAACTCGATAACGGAGAGTATATTCCTCGTATTCCTGCCGCCAAGCTTGGCACCCAGCTTGATTACACGCTACAAAATTGGGACTTAGCACTTAAAGCCACGCACTATCTCGAGCAAGATGATATTGCCGCCTCTGAGACGGTCACCGACGCTTATACCTTAGTTGATTTCACCGTTGACTATAACTTCGCTGTGGGGTCGTTTGATGGCGTGGCTTACATGCAATTAAATAACCTGACTGATGAGCTTGGCTTTGTTCATAGCTCCTTTATAAAAGAGCAAGCCCCGTTACCTGGCCGTAATCTGCGTCTCGGTATTCGCGCTTACTTCTAATTCGGTTAGACATAAAAAAGCCCGCAAATGCGGGCTTTTTTATGTTTGTAACCTTAACCGTGTTTACGGCGCCAGCCTAGCAGTGGTAACGCCAATAAAGCGAGCCAACCTAGACTTCCACTTTGACGCTCGTAGGTTTCTGCAGCCTCAGGTGGACACTCTTCAACCTCACCGCCGGCGATAGGAGTGAGTTTCACTGGTTTGGCTACACTCTCGTATAGCGTCTCTCCATCACTATCGACCTCCACTTCACCGAAAGAATTCAACTTAGGTTCGGTTTTAGTAGCAACACCATAAATGATGTTGTCATCATCAATGGCCGTTGCTTCAGCGAAGGTATATGGATAATTGCTTTCACCATCCACGTCGTAGCATGGCAATAAATCGTTAATATTGGCGATTTTGTCATCACCTAAGGTGTAGATGAAGCCTTCACGACGACGACTGCCTGAGTTAACAACATCGACTTCACCTTCGCCGACAATGACGCCCTGCTCGTTTATGTCACGGCCCACTGAGCTTGAACTGGTAAAGTAGTCTGTAGGGAACACTGTGGTGCCCGTTTCAATGTTATGGTAGAAGAACTTGGTCGTGCGTCGCCCTTCGATGTTTTTGGTGGCATAGCCGGTGACGATGCCATTATCAGTAATCGCCGTTGCCTTACCAGAGTACCAATCATCTTCTTGGTCGATGATTTCTAGTACTTCACCATCTTTAAACAGGGCTGGCAGGGTATTAATGCGATTATCGTTGTTATTATCACGAATATGTGAATAACCAACGGCAATTCCTTGAGCATTAACGGCCAACGCCGTAGAGACGAATGCACTGTTTTCGTCTTCTTCAATGCTCAACCCTAAACCAAGGTTCTTCGTATCAACCACATTTAAATCTGCATCCAAGGTCCACAGCGTGGCTCGTCGGTCATACAAACCGTTGCGGGTATTGCTGGCGCTGCGATTTTCGATTTCCCAAACGCACACCGCAACCGGCTCATCTTCACCGTCGCAGCGATCGTCATAGTTCTCTTGGCGATCTTCAGGCACCCCAGTTGAACTGTCACCAACCACATAGTAACCGCCATCAGGGCGCATAACGATATCATTCGCAGTCCCTTGACCGCCGTATAAATCACTGATCACTGGCAAGGTGACAACAGTGCCATCGACACCGACAACCACCCCGCGAGAGCGAAAATCGCGCACAAAATAGGTTTGCGCCTCATCATCGCCACTCGGCGTGAATTCTATTTGCTCATAAGGTGCTGATGACCACCCTGCGCGCACCCCATCTTCACTAATAGCGTTATATAAGTTAGCGACGCTGCGCGTCAAACCGTCGTAATGATCGCTTTGCTGGTCTAATAACACCTGCTCTGTTGCTGGGCTCGGTGTAAAGTTTACAGCCACGCTATCAGCAATTTTCTGCCAGTTGGCATCGCTGTTAACACTCGACGTTGATAGGAAGCTGAGCATAAAACGATGCGCATCAGCATTGAGGTTACCTGCTTCGATATCGTCCAAAGTAAAGGTAATTTCTTTATCAATGGCTTCGAACTGACTACGCTCCCAATCATCGTATGCGTTGGTGATCTGGCTATCTCTAAAGTCTATGTAACTAACATCGATTGGAAGATTGTATACGCCACGAGCTTGGCCAATAACCTCGCCATTATTATTAGCATCAGTAACATAATGGTGTTTCGCAATATCTAAGGTACTCAGCTCCTCCACCTGATAAACGGCACCATGGACATGGGCGCTCAAGCCGGTAAGGATGCTCAATGCGACTAAGGATTTTTTCATGTTCTTCCCTACTACTGATTTTGTAATTCTTCGAGTTCTTCCCAACGGGCGAACGCAGCTTCAAGCTTCGACTCAAGCTCGGCTAATTGGTTCAATTTAGCGCTGGTAGTTTCGTTATCTTGCTTAAAAAAGTCACTACTATTGACCTCTTGTTGCAATGTGTCAATAGCTTGCTCAAACTGTTCCACCTGCTCAGGTAAAGTTTCGAGTTCGCGCTTATGCTTATAAGACAGCTTATTACTGGATTTAGGCTTGCTAGTTTTGCTCTGCCCTTGTTGCTGCTCGGCCTCGGCACTGGCTTTACGCTGCGCCTCTAATGCCGCCAACTGTTGGGCGCGATAAGCTTCATAATCGCTGTAACCGCCCACCACTTCGGTAATTTTACCATTGCCGTCAAATCCCCATACGCTGGAGCAGGTGTTATCGATAAACTCCCGGTCGTGACTAACAATCAACACCGTGCCTTGATATTGGTTAACAATATCTTCTAATAGCTCGAGTGTTTCAATATCAAGGTCGTTAGTTGGCTCATCGAGCACTAATACATTCGATGGCTGCAAGAAAATTTTCGCTAGTAACAGGCGGTTCTTTTCTCCTCCAGAGAGGGCCTTCACTGGCGTGCGAGCGCGCTTAGGGGGGAATAGAAAATCTTGCAAGTAACCCAGAACATGGCGTGAGCGCCCGCCTACATTGACTTCCTGCTTACCGTCCGCGACGTTGTCTTGCACGCTTGCCTCTTCATCAAGCTTGGCACGGTATTGGTCAAAATAAGCTATTTCTAAATTAACGCCTTGTTTAAGTTGTCCTTTGGTGCTTTGCAACTGCCCAAACAGTAGCTTCAACAAGGTCGTTTTGCCGACCCCATTAGGGCCGACGAGGCCAACACGGTCACCACGCATCAATAACGTGGAAAAGTCATCGACGATGACTTTATCACCAAAGGCATGGCATAAATGCTTTGCCTCGGCAACTAACTTGCCTGAACGTGCTGCGGTTTCGATATTTAAATCAACTTTGCCGACTTGCTCTACCCGTTGTTTACGCTCTTGTCGCAGTGCTTTAAGCGCGCGTACGCGGCCTTCGTTACGGGTGCGTCGCGCCTTAATGCCTTGGCGGATCCACGCTTCTTCTTCTGCCAGCTTTTTATCAAACTCGGCGTTTTGCTGTTCTTGCACTTTTAAATCGTGGGCTTTGCGCTCTAGGTAAGTTGCATAATCCCCTGGGTATGAGACCAACTGGCCACGATCAAGATCTAGAATGCGGGTTGCTAAGGCACGGATAAAGGCACGGTCATGCGAGATAAAGATAATCGCGCCTTTAAACTCTTTCAAAAATTGCTCTAGCCACTTAACCGATGCGACATCCAGGTGGTTCGTAGGCTCATCCAATAGCAGTAAATCGGGTTCACCAACCAGGGCCTTCGCCAGCGCCACTTTTCGCAGCCACCCTCCTGAAAGAGTGGCTAATTGCGCATCTGCATCTAATTCTAATTGCCCCAGTACGAGCTTAATCTTGGAATCAAATCGCCAGCCATCTTGGGCTTCAATATCGGCAGAAATACTTGCCAGACGCGACAATGCTTTTTCATCATCGGCATGCTCAGCAAGCTGTGCGTTTAAGGCATGAAACTCTTTAAGTAATTTAGCTACGGTGGGCAGGCCATCGGCCACATAGTCGAATACGCTGCCCTCACTATCACGGGGTGGATCTTGCTCTAGGCGCGCGATTTTAAGCTCACCGACCTGATTAATGTCACCATCATCAAGGATTACATCACCGCTCAGGACTTTTAAAAAAGTCGATTTTCCCGCGCCGTTACGGCCAACGACACACACACGCTCGCCCTGCTCAATAACGGCATTGGCACCGTCAAGTAACGGGTGGGTTCCATAGGCCAACTGGCCGTTTGTTATTCTAATAAGGTCCATACTGCTCTATTAATTGATTGATTGCCTGCTGGTCAAAAGGCCACCCCAGCTCGGCCTCGGGTCGATGTGCCAACGCCATAACGGGAATACGCACTTGGTAGGCGCTCAGCCATTCGGGATCATCGATGATGTCACGCAATTCAATAGCACTGACTTGTGGATGCTGCGCCAACATTGCTTGCGCCTGCTCACACAGGTGACACCCCTCGGTGTGATATAACACCACCTTAGCCACGGCGAATAACCCAGGCATTGTGAATATGTTTGTTACGAGCAAAATCTGCAGACTGCGTCTGCGCGGTGATATTTTCAACACGCAAGCCTTGTAAAGCCAAGGCGTCTTCGTCCATCTTAAAACCACGTTTATTGTTCGAAAACACTAGGGTGCCATTTTTAGCCAATAACTTAGCTGTGTCTACCAATAGGCTGACATGGTCACGCTGTACATCAAAACTTTCCTTCATGCGTTTTGAGTTTGAAAAGGTTGGCGGGTCGAGAAAAATCACATCGTACTCACCGCGCGTACGTTTTATCCACTCTAAACAATTGCCATGCTCAAAACGATAGCGCGGGCTCTTTAATTTATTCAATGCGAAGTTACGCTGCGCCCATTGTAGATAGGTTTTCGACATATCCACGGTGGTCACTGATTTAGCTCCGCCCAGCGCCGCTTGCACCGAGGCAGTGCCTGTATAGGCAAATAGGTTCAGTACCCGTTGATCTTTGGCGATATCGCGAATGTACTTACGTGCTAAACGGTGATCGAGGAAAATACCGGTATCAAGATAGTCATATAAATTCACCTCAAATAGCGCGCCATACTCGCTGATCACTTGGGTGCGACCTTGATTCGCTTGCGCTTGGTATTGACTGTCACCTTTTTGCCGCTGTCGCACTTTCAAGGCAACATTAGCTGGCGCCAGCGACAGCGTCTCACAGGTTAACATCAATACATCCTGCAGACGTTTCTGGGCGACGCCCTCATCGATATTCTTCGGCGCAGCATACTCGTAGATCACCGCGCTGTCTGGATAGACGTCCACGGCAACATTGTATTCAGGAATATCGGCATCATAAATACGATAAGCTGTGATTTTCTCTTGCTTGAGCCACTTTTTCAGACCTTGGCGGTTCTTTTTCAGGCGATTGGCAAAGGCCACCGACTGCTCAAAATGCAACGGTGTTTTATCGCCTTTGTGCCCTTGGGTCTGTTCTTCGGTAATGTCGTACAGTGCCAATACCGTATCGATGGGGCCATTTTTAAACTTGTATTGCTTGTGCTTAACTAATTTAAACAGCTTGAATAGTTCTGCATCACTCACTAGCAAAGCGCTGCGCCAGTGGCAAAAGCCCTGTTTGAGTTGATGACCCAGCTGGCGATACAGGGCCAAAATTTCGGCCATCGATCCCAAGCGTTCACCGTAAGGTAAGTTCGCAATGACCACACCAGGGCGTTTACACGGCGCCTTCATATTGGCCAAGTCACCGGTGTCAAAATCGATATACTCAGCGACTTCGGCGCGCGCAGCATTGTCTTTAGCCTTAGCAATGACGTTGGAATTAATATCATGACCAATCAGCCAAGGTTTAGCGCTGTCGTTAATCTCATCGCGCAGCGATTGCTTTAATTCTTTAAATTTGACCGCTCGGTGACTGGGTAAACGTTCAAAGGCAAACTGCTCACGTTGCAAACCCGGAGCAATGTTTTTTGCCATTAGCGCCGCTTCAATGAGTAAGGTGCCAGAGCCACAGGTGGGATCAAACAGCGGTTGCGTGGTGTCATCTAGCCAGCCACTGCGCATAATCAACGCGGCCGCTAGGTTTTCCTTTAAGGGAGCTTTACCCTGAGCGCTACGGTATCCACGCTGTGAAAGACGAGGACCTGAATAATCAATGTGCAAAGTCAGCTTATCACGATTAAGCTTTGCCACCACGCGCACGTCAGGGTGCTCTTTGCTGACATTTGGGCGGCGCTCATATAAGTCATGGAAGTAATCACAAATTGCGTCTTTAATAACAAGGCCACCAAACTGACTATTTTTCAGCTGGCGGTTAGTGCCATTAAACTCCACGGCAAAAGACTGATCCGGCCCAAAATACTCTTGCCAAGGCTGAAAGCGGGCAAAATTATATAACGCGGTTTTGTCTTCAACACCACTGCCCTGTTGCAATTGCAGCATGACCCGAGTAGCAAGGCGCGTCGTTAAACAAATGCGTTGAGCAGTAAGGCTATCAGCACTGAACTCCACCGCGCCAACACGCTGTTTTTGTACTTCGGCGCCAAGCGCGCTGAGCTCTTGCTCGAGTAACTGTTCAATGCCTATGGAAGTAAGGGCAACAAATTGCAAAGTGACTATCCTATCTCGTAAATTCGCCGAGATTGTATCATAGCCGAGGAAGGTTAAGCGCGCTTTTGTTGGTTCTGAGCGGATAAAATAGGATGAATTCGGTTGTTCAGTACCTTGATAACCTCAAACTGTTTGAGGCTAAGATTTTCATCAAGTGCGAAGTGTGGTTCCAAGCACAAACAAACACTGGCGCCATCGGCACAATCAACAATGAGAAACTGGCCGCTTTGGCACTGAGAAGTCAGGCTAACAATGGCTTCTTGATTGATATCTCGCCCGGTGTATGGCGCAAAAAACCAACTTTTAGCGAGCACAGGCTTGAGATAGTGTTTTACCGCTGTGGCGTTAAGTGCTATCTGACAAATCTGCGCATCGCTCCACAGATTAAAAGTACTCAAATACTCACCCACTTGCTTATAAAAGTCGGCGTCAAGGAGGTTAAATTGGGGCTCACTCAAGGCTTCATCTGTCAGTTGGCGCGGCTTATAGGGCGTGCAAAACTGCATCTCTCCCATATCGAGCACTAAGCGATTTTGCTCACTCGAGATTTGCCATTGCCAATGTCGTTGTGCCTGTAACATGTTGCCCTCTAAATCCGTAAAAGCCTTTGTACACCTACCTTATAACTTTGGATTATAGCGTTAGTTGATCCCATGTAAAATAGATTCTAAGAATATTTTATGAGGGATCAAACACTAACATAACTGATCCTTATAAGGCGCGAACGATCCTTTTCACTAAAGCCGGGCCTTCATAGATAAAGCCAGTATACACTTGCAGTAGATCAGCACCGCCATCAAGCTTTTCTTTAGCGGCTTCGGCACTGTCAATGCCACCGACACCGATAATAGGTAAACGCCCTTGCGACAACCGTTTGATCTCTTTAATAACCTCTAGAGACTTAGCCCGCACCGGGCGTCCTGATAGGCCGCCAGCCTCATCGGCATATTGTAAACCCGCAACAGCGCTGCGCTCTAAGGTGGTATTAGTCGCAATCACCCCGTCAATGTGGTTGTTCAATAATGATTGGGTGACCTGCTCGACTTGAACACTGTCTAAATCCGGTGCAACTTTGACCAGCATCGGGACTTGTTTATGATGTTTGGCTGCCAAGTCTAGCTGTTCATTTTTCAAACTCGATAACAAGTCATCGAGCGCTTCGCCGTATTGTAAGTCACGCAGCCCTGGGGTATTTGGCGAAGAAATGTTAACGGTTATGTACGAGGCATGTTCAAAGACTTTACGCATGCAATGGATATAGTCGTCCTTGCCCTGCTCATTAGGCGTGTCTTTGTTTTTACCTATGTTGATCCCTAAGATGCCATCATAATTGGCGGCTTTGACATTCGCCACTAAGTTATCAACGCCTTTATTGTTGAACCCCATACGGTTGATCACCGCATGTTGCTCTGGCAAACGGAAAATGCGCGGCTTGTCATTTCCTTGCTGAGGTCGCGGGGTTACCGTCCCCACCTCAATAAAACCAAATCCCATCTGGGCGAAGGCTTCAATGCATTCGGCATTTTTATCTAATCCAGCCGCCAACCCCACGGGATTTTTAAATTCAAGACCAAGGAAATTAACCGGTTTGTCTGGAACTGACTGGGACCACGCCATGGATAAGGGCGTGTTGGCATAGCGGCTTAAATTAGACAATGCGAAGTCATGCGCCCACTCAGCGTCTTTAGTGAACATAAACCGACGCGCTAAATCATAAAACATGGAACCCCCAAAAAAATACCCCAGACAAAAGCTGGGGTATTCTACAGAGTTTTACTGCTTTTTAACAGCGGCGCTTACGCCCGTTGATCACAGTTGTGTGCAAGCAACATCAATTCCCGTAGTGCTACTGAGAACTTAGCAAAGTCATGGCTTTGCGACGTTTTAAATTCGCTAAGCATTTGCTGCCAGCGATGCAATACAGCATTATTTGCTTCCATCCACGCGTCAATTTGCGCATCCACATCTTGCTCTTTGTCATCGAAACTACGCAGTACCACATCGGTTAATGTGCGTTGCTGCCAATCGAGCTCTTCGCGATAAGAAGCACGCGCCAAGGCTTGCCAATGGTTTTGCACTGGCTGATGAGTGATTTGCGTTAAGAACCAGTGCAAGCCCATGCGCGCACCCAGCTTGAAGTAGGTGTTTGACACCAAGGCTGTGTTGCGCTCGGTTTGCGCGGCCACTTCGGCCAGGTCCATGGTGGAGAACAAGCTCGATAGTGACACAATACGCATCGCCAATTGAGCGGGTACGCCTTGATCGGCCAGACTCTTGGCGTTTTCGCGGATTTGCTCGCTCTCATCACTTACCATGTAGCTGTGTAAGTTATCCGTCAAGTCTTTAAAACAAGGGGCAAAATGAGCGATGGTTTGCTCAATAGTCCATGCCTTATTACGGTGACGTAAGAACCAGCGTGTTACTCGACGTACAGTACGACGTAGCTGGTACAGCATTTCTGTTTGCACTTCAGCATCTATCTTATTGTCGAGCGCTTCGATTTCCGACCAGGTCTGCGGCATATCGAAAATCTCGCGAGCGATGGAATAACATAAGGCGATTTCAGCGTCTGATGCGCCCGTTTCTTCGTGCATACGCACCATGAAGTTTAAGCCCATGTCGTTGACGATGTTATTGGCCAATTTAGTAGCAATAATTTCGCCACGCAACGGGTGGTTATCCATGGCTGAATTGAACCGCTCACGCAGTGGTACAGGGAACGACTGGACCAGCAGCTGACGGTAGTACGGGTTCTCAGTGATCTCGTCGGTGACTAAGGTCTCTTTGAGCACCATTTTCGCATAAGACACCAACACTGACAGTTCTGGACGAGTCAAATCTTTACCCGCTGCAGCGCGCTCAGCAAGCTCTTCGTCAGTAGGTAAGAACTCAATAGCACGATCGAGCTTACCGTCTTTTTCAAGCGCGTGGATAAAGCGGATCTTCTCTTTTAATGTCGATGCGCCCTTAGATTGCGTCACTGAGATAGTGTGAGTCTGACGATAACAATCTTGTAGTACTAGCTCTGACACCTCATCGGTCATCGCGTACAACAGCTCATCACGTTGCTTTTTAGTGAGCTCTCCTTCACCCACTAAGGAGTTCAGTAGGATCTTGATGTTCACTTCGTTATCAGAACACGCCACACCGCCTACGTTATCGATAAAGTCGGTATTAATACGCCCACCTTTGGCCGCAAATTCAATACGACCAAGTTGAGTAGCGCCTAAGTTACCGCCCTCACCGAAGATTTTCGCGCCCAGTTCACCGCCGTTGATACGCAATGCATCATTTGCACGGTCGCCAACATCTGAGTCTGTCTCAGACTTAGCCTTGACATAGGTGCCAATGCCGCCATTCCACAACAGGTCGACTGGCATCTTCAGTAGCGCCTTGATTAACTCATTAGGCGTCATCGCCGCTTTCTTAGTACCCACCATCTTCTTGATTTCAGGCGTTAAGGTAATCGACTTAGCACTGCGGGCAAAGATACCACCGCCTTTGGAGATGAGCTCACTGTTATAGTCTTCCCAGCTCGAGCGCGGTAATTCAAACAAGCGCTTACGCTCGTCCCAAGATGTAGCAGCATCTGGGTTCGGGTCGATGAAAATGTGCATGTGGTTAAAAGCCGCCTGCAGACGTGTATGCTTCGATAGCAACATGCCGTTGCCGAATACGTCACCGGCCATATCACCAATGGCAACTGCTGTGAAATCGTTGTTCTGGCAATCAATACCAATTTCGCGGAAATGACGTTTCACAGACTCCCACGCGCCTTTTGCGGTAATCCCCATCTTCTTGTGGTCATAACCAATCGAGCCGCCCGAAGCAAAGGCATCACCTAGCCAGAAGTTATATTCACCAGCGATCCCGTTGGCAATATCAGAGAAAGTGGCGGTGCCTTTATCGGCGGCAACCACTAAGTACGGGTCATCTTCGTCATGACGTGTGACGTTCTCTGGCGGAACAATGTCGCCATGTACGATGTTATCGGTGATATCAAGCAAACCACGGATAAAGATTTTGTAGCACTCTTGCCCTTCTTTAAAGAAGGCTTCACGCTCACTAGGCAGTTGCTTACAAACAAAACCACCTTTTGAGCCAACAGGCACAATAACGGTGTTCTTAACCTGCTGCGCTTTTACAAGGCCCAAAACCTCGGTACGGAAGTCTTCACGGCGGTCTGACCAACGCAATCCGCCCCGCGCTACTTTACCGCCGCGAAGGTGAACACCTTCAACACGTGGTGAGTAGACGAAAATTTCAAACGCCGGCAATGGCAATGGCATCTCTGGAATCAAGCTTGGCTTGACCTTGAAAGAGATATACGACTTGAATACGCCGGTGTCGTCTTTCTGATAATAGTTAGTGCGCAGCGTGGCGTTGATCATATCAACGTACAAGCGAATAATGCGGTCATCATCAAGGTTGGCAACATTCTCAAGCGATTCATACACCTGAGCAACGAGCTTCTCCAAGGCTTTTTCGCTGCCTGGTGCTTTCACTGAGAACTTTTTCGCAAACAGCTTCACGATTTGTGTCGCAATATTTGGGTAGTTAGCGAAAGTGCTCTCAATGTAAGTCTGCGAGAACGTCACTCCGATTTGGCGCATGTACTTGGCATAAGCACGCAAAATCGACGCTTCGCGGCCCGTTAAGCCACCATTGAGCACTAAACGGTTAAAGCCGTCGTTCTCTAGGCGATTATTCCAAACATCGGTAAGCGCTTTTTGGAAACGCGCAGATACTTTGTCAAAGTCAGCGATCTCTTTGTTGTCGAGCAACATTGAGAAGTCCATAATCCAGTTCACTTGGCCGTCAGAGGTTTTTACCGCATACGGCGTTTCACCTATAACGCGTAAGCCAAAGTTTTCTAACATCGGCATCACGTCAGACAAATGGATAGGCTCGTCTTTGTGGAACAACGACAAACGAACAATATTCGAGCTCACTTCTTCTTGTGGGCGGTAGAACAACATCTCTAGTTTGTTGTCGTCATTGAGCAGCTCAAGTTTTTCAATATCAACCACAGCGGCACTTGGCAACACTTGGTCTTTATACGAGCTGGCGAAGGCATTGGCATATTTACGGTTTAATTCATTACCGCGCGCTTCGCCATTGCTGCCTAATAGCGCTGATTGTAGTTTGTCTTCCCAAGTACGGGCTGCTTCTACTAAATTATTTTCGATTTCTTTCACGTCGTAATCTACGTCACTGTTGTTAACTCGCACAATATAGTGGGTACGAGCAAGGCTGGACTCGGAGAAATAGGTGGTAAAGCTGACTTTCTCATCGGAGCCAAAGGCATCAGCAAGAATTTGCTGCGTTTCACGGCGCAGTGCAGTGTTATAACGCTCACGTGGCACATACACCATGCACGAGAAAAAGCGTCCGTAAGTGTCTTTGCGCACAAACAGGCGACACATGTCGCGCTCTTGAATATGTAAAACCCCCATGGCCACATCCAGTAGCTCTTGTTCACGGGCTTGGACTAGCTCATCACGAGGATAGGTTTCGAGAATATTAAGGACCGCTTTGTAGGCGTGGGTGCCCTCGGCAAAGTCGCTCATCTCTAGAACACGACGAATTTTCGATTTTAACACGGGTACATCGGCCGCACTGTTGTTGTAGAAACTGGATGAGAACAAGCCAATAAAGCGGTCCTCGCCAATAACGTTGCCGTCTTTATCAAAGCGCTTCACACCGATGTAATCAATGTGTGCAGGGCGATGCACTCGCGATACCGAATTGGTTTTCGTTAATACCAATAAATTATTGCTGCGTGCTTCTTTGCGTGCGATTTCTGGCATGTTAGAGAGTAACCGCACTTGCTCTTCGTCAGAGTTCTTCATTAACCCTAAGCTTGTGCCTTTCACACCGCTGAGCTGATGATCACCTTTTACCGGCTTAAGTTCGTATTGACGATAGCCCATCAAGGTAAAGTTATCGCTGGCCAGCCACTCTAGAAATTCAACCGTTTCGTTTAATTCGGTTTTATCGACATTATGTGGACGCTTAGGGAGATCGTTAATCACATCCAGCAACTGCTGACGAATGGGTTGCCAGTCTTCAACAGCCACCGACACATCATTAAGCACAGAATCAAGCTCTTCTTTAAACGCTTTAATTTCCGCGTCATCGGTCTGGCGATCGATTTCAATAAAGAACACGGTTTTGGTCGAGCTCGACTCTTGTTCCGCTTTTAAGTTTGAGAGATTAGTAATCGTGCCATCTTTATCGCGCTGAATTTTCAATGGCGTATGCAGTAATAAGTGAGAAGCGATGTTCGCGCGGTTAAGTGCCATGCGAACTGAGTCAACGAGAAACGGCATATCTTTAGCAATGATCTCGACAATGGTATGCGAGGACTGCCAGCCGTGCTTAGCAACTTCGGGATTGAATACGCGGATAACAGCATCATCGCCTTTTTTACTCTCTAACGAGTTCCAAAGGCTCAACGCTGCGCCGTAGAGGTCACTGTCGTTTCGGTGTGTCAGATCTTCATTCGACATGTTGCGATAAAGCGCCTTGGCGAATTTGTCGACCAGTGACACTTTGTCTGCGTGAACTTTGCTTTGAATAAGCTTGCTGACGTTATTAAGAATAACAGAAGCGTGACCATCATTTTGTGTCATTGTGTGTTCCTTAATCTATACCGCCTTGTGAACGGGTGACTGAATAGCGTGGAGTCAGTTAAATTCTAACGCTTTTGCAGCTAATAAAAAGCCTTTTCGATGAAATCAGACCAATGATTTCAGCATGTTGGCATTCTATTCACAAAATATAGATAGAAATGGCCGGTTAAGGCCATTTCTGTACACAAGTATTCACATTATTTTTTCTGGTCAGACCAGAGGAAGGCGCCGATTGCTGGCAAAATGAGCACTGCACCGAGCATATTCACCAAGAACATGAAGGTCAGCAAGATGCCCATATCAACTTGGAACTTCAATGCAGAGAAGATCCAAGTGCTCACTCCCACTGCCAAGGTGATACCAGTGAAGAGCACGGCACTGCCCCGCTCTGCTAGGGCATTTCGATACGCTTCACTTAAGTGCACGCCTTGTTTGAGCTGAGTCATCATTGACGAGAGTATGTAAATACCATAGTCGACACCGATACCCACTCCCAATGCAATGACGGGTAAGGTCGACACCGTTAGGCCTATTTCCAGCCCCACCATCAGTGCCTGCGCCAACGTTGAAACAATGTATAGCGGCAACACCACGGCGATAGTGGCGCGCAGCGAGCGGAAGCTCAATAAACACAATACGATCACCGCCCCGTAAACGTACAGCATCATCGGCGTTT
This sequence comes from Pseudoalteromonas sp. SW0106-04, assembly GCF_001293805.1. Lineage (NCBI taxonomy): Bacteria > Pseudomonadati > Pseudomonadota > Gammaproteobacteria > Alteromonadales > Pseudoalteromonadaceae > Pseudoalteromonas > Pseudoalteromonas sp. SW0106-04. The sequence continues at coordinate 85,906 of NZ_BCAI01000013.1, forward strand.
GCGCTTTAGATACCGACTCATTCGTTGCCGCCATCACCCCAATTGGTCCGGATGCCAGTCGGAATGACACTTTGTCTGTGCCAAATTCAGCACCGTATTCTTTCACTGCGGCCACTACGCGCTCTATGCTCTCAGCCTTGTGGTCTTCCATAAAGATGATCACTGGCATCACCGAGCAATCGCCATTGAGAAGACCTGAACTGGTTTCCACCCGTGAAGTCGCTTGCACGAGAGAAGCGCTATTGCGTGGCAGCGTTTGCCACTTCAAATTGCCTTCGTTGTAACCAGCATTCACGGCTTTAGCGACACTGGCTAGGGAAACACTGCTTTGCACCCCAGGGATATTATCCATACGCCATTGGAATTGGCTGATACGGTCCATCACTTCGTGCTCGGTACACGCTGCTGGGTAGGCTTCCACAATCACTTTTAAAATATCGACAGATATACTGTAGCGATCGGAGATAAGGAAGGTGTCTTGGTTGTAACGCGCCTCTTCGTGTAGCGCTGGTGCCCCAGCGTGTAAATCGCCTATGCGCATGTTTTGTGACTGCCAGTAGCCAAATGCAAACAACACAGCGGTGCAAATTAAAATAGCCGTCGCATTTTTCTTGTTAGTGGTGGCAACCAACAATTCACGGAGCTTAAATAGCGCGTTCTTATTGGCATTATCGGCTTCTAGTACCGCGAGCTTCGAAAAGGTCAGATAAGACGCTATCACAGGCAACAGAAGCAAGTTGGTGAAGATGATCACCGCCACACCTAAACTGGCTGTAATCGCCAACTCGCGAATAATACCGATGTCTATCGCCAGCAGCGTTAAGAAGCCCACCGTATCCGATAGCAAAGCAATGCCGCCGGGGATCAGTAAGGCCTTAAAGCTTGATTGCGCAGCGGTTTTGGCATCGCTGCCTAACTGCACTTTCTTGGCAATGCCGTTGATCATCTGCACACCGTGGCTCACGCCAATAGCAAATACCAAGAACGGCACTAAAATCGACATTGGATCTAGGCCAAAGCCAAGTGTTGATAGCAGCCCCATTTGCCAAACCACAGCAATAATCGAGCAGCCTATTGGCAGCAGTGTGAGCTTGAAGCTTTTACAAAACAGCCAGACCATCACCAAGGTAATTGCGATGGCGATAGCGAAGAAAAGCACCACGTCTTTGGCACCTTCAGCAATATCACCAGCCATTTTTGCAAAGCCGATAATATGGATGCTGACGTTGTCAGTGCTTAAAGGTGTGCGAATTTTACTCTCTAATTGCTCTGCAATATCAAGAGTGTCGAGCTTTTCACCAGTTTGTGGGTCAAACTCCATAAGCTGAGCGCTGACCATGGCACAGGAGTAGTCCGAGGCCACCATGCGCCCTACAACTTTGGCCTTTTCAATATTTTCTTTTACTCGTGCAAGGCCTGCTTTGTCGGCACTGAAGTTTGCAGGAATAATAGGGCCACCGCTGAATCCATCTTCAACCACCTCAACAAAGCGCGCGCTTGGAGAGTAAATTGAGTTAACCAGGGGGCGGTTAACCCCGGGAATGAAATACAGCTGGTCGTGGACTGCTTTTAATTGGGTAAAAAATTCCGGGTTAAAAATATCACCGCGCGCATCACACACGGAAATGAGGATGCCGTTGGCACCACCAAACTGCTTCTCATGTTTGGTATACACCTTCATATATTGGTGATTAAGCGGGATATTCTTATTGAACGACGCATCTAATTGCAGTTTAGTCGCCTGCCACGCCAAGGCCACGGTGGCGATAATAAAGGCCAAGATCACCCACATGCGATGGCGGAATAAACTGCGCTCTAATAATTCCACTAAAGTTTGCATGATTAGTTTAACTCCTTGGTTTGAATGCCCGCTTCCGTTGCTAGAATCAACTTACCAGCAAACTCCGCACCATCCATCACGGCTTTACCATCAGCGCGTTGACGCGCCTTGAGCTGGTTTTGTTGCATGTTTTCTAAGCGGTAAATCACAGCGGAGTTACCAAAAATATACACCCCACCCTTGTTGCTCTCGACGATGCTGTTCATGGTTGCTTGCTCTTGCGTGCGCAGTGCTTGCCACTGGCCGCTATCGCCTTGTTTAAATGCATTGCCGCGTAACCCGGCAACCAGTATTTCGCCTTCGACCTCAGCAATATCGAAAAAGGAGCCATGATATATCTCCTGTTCCCGTTGCCAGCTTTGACCCTGGCTGCTGCTGTGCGCTATCAGTCCCATTTCACCTGCAATGTAAAGCCCTTTGGAAGTCTCAGCAATGCGGTTAAAGTGCGGCAAGATGGAGCTAGTTTCTATCTCATAACCTTCTGGATCGTTGACCTTCAAATCATTGAGGTAGTCCCTATCTTCGGGGTAAAGAAGGCTATCTAAAAAGCGTTTAGTCCAGTTTTGGCCACCATTTTTGGTCTCGAAGTACATTCCATAGGCACCCACAGCAACGCCGTTTTGCTTATCGAAAAAGTGAATGTCCAAGCACGGTTTATCAAGATCAGGACGATACTGCAGTAACTGCCAGCTGGCGCCGCCATCGGTGGTGCCTAAGATGCTGGCATCGTGGCCACATGCCCAGCCTTGTTGATTATCAATAAAGAACACCGCTGTCAGCAGAGTATCAATAGGGCTGGTGGCCTGCTGCCATTGCTCGCCATCATCGCTGTATACAATGGTGCCATGTTGGCCAACGGCGATAACGCGTGATTCTGTGGTGGTGATATCGGTAAATAACGTGCGCGTGGCACTGTCAGCCTGATAAGCCGGTTGTGGTGTCTCTTGTTGCGCGCTGACGCCAAGGGGCAAAAGCAACACCGCCCAAAGCAAGTACTTCATATCTAATTGAGCCTATAGAGGGTTAACGTGAGAGCCTCAGGCCTGCGCCAGCAGACCTGAGGAGTTCCGAGGAGATTAACGGCGCCCTTCGCGACGAAGTGCATTAGATGTAAACTCGTTGTCTTGGAACGACTCAGAGAAGTCGTACATTTTCTCTTGGTTATCCAAGCCAATAGCCAAATAACGACGTGAGTTTAGGTCGTGATAAACATCCAACGTACTCCAGTGCGTTGGTACTTCGTAATAGTTCACACCGTGAGCCATGGCTACACGATACATTTGGTCGCGGTTATCGTATAAATCGGCGACCGAAATCTGCCAGCTGTCCTCATCGATGTAAAACACGCGTTTCTTATAAATGTGGCGAGTGCCTTCTTTAAGCGTCGCTTCAACCACCCAGACGCGGTGTTTTTCATAACGCACATGTTCTGGATTAACGTGGCCAGGCTTAAGAATGTCATCGTACTCTAGCTCATCGCTATGCAATTTATAGCTGTTATACGGAATGTACATTTCTTTTTTACCTTTGAGCTCCCAGTTATAACGGTTCGGTGAGCCGTTGAACATGTCGAAGTCATCGGTAGTACGCAAGTTATCGGACGCTGTTCCCGGTGCATCGTATGCAACATTAGGGGCACGGCGAACACGGCGTTGGCCGGTGTTATACGTCCATGCTTGGCGTGGTGTTAGGATTTGGTCCATGGTTTCGTGCACTAACAACGCGGTGCCTGCAAGGCGCGCAGGCTCGGTGACACGCTGTTTAAATTTAAACAGAATATTCGACTCTTGCAGCTGCTCCGGTGTGGCCTCTGGATCCGAGTATTTCACTAACAACTGCTCATCAAAACCAATCAGGTTGTACGAACCCGAGGCTGTTGGCATGGCTTGACCACCATAACGAGCAATCGATAAACCACGGTAGCGCAACAAGTGGTTCCACACCGCCTCTAAGCCGTTTTCCGGAATTGGAAATGGCACACCGATAGCGGTGTTTTTGATGCCGTTACCGCCTTCAATCAACTCCGCTTCAGTGGCGTACTTCTTCGTTGCATCGTAATAAAACTGCGGGAAAGAGGCACTACGGCGAGTCGGATAGATATGCATTTTGAAGGTGTCAGGGTACGCCTCAAATAAGGCTATCTGACCCGGGCTCAAGAATTCCTTGTGCTGTTCCAAGTTCGACTTATCAATGGTGACAAGGACCTGATCATCTGCATAAGGGTCAGGGTGATGCATCCCTTGCTCATAATTCTCTGGTGCTTTAGTAATACCACCATCCCAAGCAGGGATAGAGCCATCTTCATTACCTGCTTTAAGTGCACCAATAGGTGTCAAATCCGCGCCCAGGCGTTCGGCCTGCTCGGGTGTTATTTTTGCCTGTACTGCAGAAGTAGCAAAGATGCCACAAAAGGCTGCTGCAATGAGGGTAGGTTTAGTTAACATGCGTGTACCCTTTTAAATTGAATATTTAATATTAAACGACACAAAGTCTCGGTCTGAGAAGTTATTCGTCGCACCACCGCCCCAGAAAGAGCTATAGCCTACGTCGAAAGACCAAGTATTTTGATAATTAAAGTTCAGGTTAATCCCCAACGATTTTCTATCTTCAATAAACAAGTACATTGGGTCAGGTGTAATGCCATTGACGTCGTGGGAGAATACGAACTTAGGTGAAAAGTTTACGCCTGAGAAGAGATTGAAGTAATCCCCCTTGGCAATAAGACGATATCCCCACGCCGAAGCCGTTGGGAATGGATTTGTTTCAGGGCCATTGGAAAGCGCCATTTGCAACGCGGTATAATCAGCCGCTGGTCCTTGAATGACGCCACTGCGTCCAGTCCCCGCCACATTCAAACGCAGCTCATCGTACTCTGGCATGTTATTAACACGCACCCCGCCGACTTCACCAACAACGGCCCAGCTGTCAGCACCTAGATGAGGGCCAAACAGGTGTGTGGCGGTAAATTGTAGCTGTGCCGTGTTGCGCAAGATATAACCCTGTGCCGTTTCACCTGGGCCTACAACCGACGTCGCATCGCCTGGGCTCAACTGTGAAATACCCGCAAATTCTGGACGTAACCCGGCAACAGCTAGTTGCTCAGGCATACCAGCATACAGAAGCTCTACGTCATCCACTTGCAGTGGTTCATCCTGACGAAACGCAAATTCGCCAGAGAACGCGGTCTCGCCTAACGCCGTGTTAAAGCTCAAACCATACAGTTTAATGTCTTCTGGATAAGCTAATACCGCTTTGGTAAACGCTTGCAGATCGGTGACGTTGTCTTCTGTGATTTCCGTCGTCGCCAACATCGCTAAATCATCGCCAATGGCGGTAAAGTCCGATACTTGTCCAGAGATAACTGGGCGGCGGCTATGATAATTGATGTAGTAAAGCGCTACTTCAGTATCATTAAAGTCAGGCATAAACATACCTAGGCGCAAACCATACTGGCCGCCATCATCGGGCTCAGTCTTACCTTTGTGACCTTTGCCTTTAAGTGCCACCTTAGTAGGGTATGCCAGGTACATATTAGCCAGTAACTGTTGCCCCGCTGCTGAATTAGGGTCAATACCCTGCGCCGCTGCGGCCATCTGCCAATCACTGCCAAGGTTGTTGAGGCTCTCGGTTAAAAAGGCAAGGTCAATATCTGGGTTGGAGGTGAAACCTAACTGTACGTTTTGGTTAAAACCGTTTTCCGAGGCAAAATCGTTGGTCGAGAAATAACTTCCCGATGCTGGTAGACGAGTTTCATGCCACTCGTACTGATAGAAACCTTCCAGATAGATGTTATCGGTAATACCTAGTGAGGCCCATAACATGCCGACAGGAATAAAGGCTTCTTTTACTTCAGCACCCGGAGCCTTCAGGCGGTCGATATCTACAGGGTTAACATTGATACCATGTGATATCAGGGTACTTTCACCCCAGTTTACAACTTGTTGACCTAAACGCACAGAGAGCGGGTTGCGACCTTCGTTGAAATCGAAATCGGCCCAAATAAAGGCATCAAGCAAACGAAAATCGGCACAAACTTGCTCTTTGGTTTCGTCATAGTCACAGGGATCAACCTGCTCCCCTGAGGTAGGGTTGGTGTAAGCAAAGTCACCATCCATCAAAGCGAAATCATAAAAATACATGAAGCGCGAGAAGAAGCCGTACATGTCGCCATTGATGGCTAACTCATGTGTGCCTTTTAGCTGCTGTGAAAAGGTATCGCCACTATCAAAGTTTAAGTTACCCGCATCACCGTTATTAGAGTAAGCGCCTGGCTGGGCCCACACATCTGCAGATGAATAGATTGGATTCAAAGCGGCGTTATAACCGGTCCAGTCAAAGCGTGGATGGTTACTTTTACCTATGTTGGCGTCGAAGTTTCTATCTTCCGTACGAATGCTTTGTCCGTATGAAAAAGTCGAGTCGAAGTTAACGTCGAAGTCCCCGACTGTAAAACTGGCACTGTGTGCGGCGCTACTCATGCCGAGCATCGCTCCCCCTACACAGAGCGCTAAACGATGCTTAGCAAATAGTGGCTGTCTTATCATTGTTGCTTCCCCCCTTTGCGCGGGTAATTAAGATCAAGTTATTGTTTTTAGTGTAGTCTTATACATTAGAAAGGATACGCGAAATTTACAAACAATCTAGATTAATGGCCTGTAATAAGCGTTAATTTTCCTTTATCTGCGCTAATGGTATGACATCCTACCACTATTTTTATACATGACAATAACGTTAACGACAAATGCAATTTACAACTGTTTAAAAATAGCGCACATAAGCAGGTTGAATTAGTGAACGCGCTCTAAGCGAATAAACTTATTATTCGCATCCAATAACAAGCGAAAACGCCCACGGATGCCGATTTGTGACATATAGGGAAGCAGTTTGTTAGCCGGGAAACGAATTTTTCGCCCGGCGTCATCAATGACTTGTACAGCAGAAATCCGGCCTTTGTAATAGGCCAGACACTGGCTGTAACTCATAGAAAGCGTGAAATAAAATTCTTTAATCTCATTCACTGAGGGCTTTATCTACCTTTTCAAATAAATCTTTGCTGAGTTTTGGCAATACCTTTAAACGCTCTAGTTGCTCTTTCATCAACTGCTGACGCGTACTATCAAAACGTCGCCATGCCAACAACGGCGTGATCAAGCGCGAAGCGTTCTGTGGATTGATATCATTGAGCTTCACTAAAGCATCACCCAATAGCGCGTAGCCCTGCCCATCTTTGGCATGAAATTGCGTTGGGTTACTCATCGCAAAGGCACCAATAAGAGCACGCACTCGATTGGGGTTACGCCAACTAAAGTGAGGGTGTTGGTATAAACGAGTCAGATTGGCGAAGCTGTCCGAGCCTTTGCGCAGGGCCTGAAGATTAAACCATTTATCCATCACAAGAGTATCATGCTGCCAACGCGCCGCGAACTCGTCTAACATAGCGCCACTGCGGGGGTGTTGAGCAAGGATCAACGCTTTTATCGCCGCCAAAGATAAAGTCATTGAGCCCTGATGTGCCTGAGTCTCAATAAATTCAAGCTGCGTATCTACGCGCGCTAAATATCCCATACAGGTCGCGAGTAACGCTCGCTTGGCAACGCTTTTTTGCGATTGCTGCTTATCGTCGCTGAGTTGGGTCACGACTTTGCTCAGCAGCACGTGCAAGTGCTCGGCAATTTGTTGCGCAAATGCCTCAGTCACCGCCGTTATGGCATCAACAGGAACTGGCTCAAATTGAGCGCTCAAGGTATCAAAGCTAGGCAGCTGTAATAGCTCTGCGACTAAGGCCAGATCATGTTCTTGACCGGCTAATGCAGCATTAAGTAAGTCACTCAACGTGGCTAATACTGCTTCATCAAGCTGAGCTTTTTCGCCCTGTCCAAGCTCGTCTAGGATACACCCGCTTAATGCACTTTGCTGCGCATCCCAGCGGGAGAAGTCGCTGCTCGCATGGCGCACTATATGCAATTGATCGTTAAGGCTCTGCTCAAACTGAACTTTAACCGGCGCGGAGAAGTCCTCAAACAGCACCGCGACAGGTCGCTCGGTGATATTGTCAAACACGAACTGCTGTTCTCTTTGGTGTAACTGCAATACGTTGTCAGCGACGCCATGCGCATTTAAGCTCAATGCCTTACCTTGGCTATCAAGCAGTTCAATCGCCACAGGGATGAGCAAATTATCTTTGCTTGGTTGATCTGCTGTCGGGCTATGATGCTGACTCAGGGTGAGTACATATTGCTGCTGTTGTGCGTCGAACTGTTCCTGAACATGCACTTGTGGCGTACCCGATTGGCTGTACCAGCGTTTAAACTGTGAGGCATCAAAGCCATTCGCATCACTCATAGCGCTAATGAAATCATCACAAGTCACCGCTTGGCCGTCATGACGCTCAATGTAGCACTGCATGCCTTTTTGGAAGCCTTGCTCACCCAGCAATGTATGCAGCATACGGATCACTTCGGCGCCCTTATCATACACTGTCACGGTATAAAAATTATTCATTTCTAATACCTTCTCAGGGCGAATAGGATGAGCCATTGGCCCGGCATCTTCAGCGAACTGATGTGTGCGCATCACCTTAACCGCATCAATTCGGTTGAGGGCTCGTGAGCCTAGATCACTGCTGAACTCCTGATCTCGAAACACCGTCAACCCCTCTTTCAAAGAGAGCTGAAACCAATCCCGACAAGTCACCCGGTTACCGGTCCAATTATGGAAGTATTCGTGACCGACAATAGATTCAATCAAATGGAAATCGCGATCCGTTGAGGTTTCTGCATTGGCGAGCACACATTTCGAGTTAAAGACATTTAATCCTTTGTTTTCCATCGCTCCCATATTGAAAAAGTCGACCGCGACTATCATGTACACATCGAGGTCGTATTCAAGATTAAAGCGCTGTTCATCCCATTGCATTGCCCGCTTGAGCGACGCCATCGCATGCGGGGCTTTACTTAAATTACCCTTATCTACATAGAGCTCTAATGCCACTTCACGACCCGAGACGGTCGTGTAGCTATCACGTAACACGTCGAAGTCCCCTGCCACCAAGGCAAATAAGTAGCTCGGCTTTTTAAAGGGGTCTTGCCAAGTTGCAAAGTGGCGGCCATCGGCTAAGTCACCGCTAGCAATCTTGTTGCCATTTGAGAGTAGATAGGGGAACTGGGCTTTATCCGCTTTGATGGTGACCTCATACTCGGCCATAACATCGGGTCTATCAAGGAAGTAGGTAATTTTACGAAACCCCTCAGCTTCACATTGGGTGCAATAAGCACCGTCTGATAAATACAGACCTTCTAATGAGCTATTGGTTTGTGGCGAACAGGCCGTTGTTATCTCTAGTACAAAGTGTTGTGGCACACCGCGCAGCAGTAATTGCTCATCGTTAATGTCGTAATTGGTGAACGGATGGCCATCAACTTTTACCTCTTTAAGAGTTAAATCTACACCATCTAGCACTAAGTCGTTTGCCGGGTTTGCCTCATTGCGACGCACCTTGGAGCGGGCATACACTGTGGTTTGCGTCGGCTTTAAATCAACGTCCAAGGTGAGGGTTTCAATAAAAAAGTGAGGGGGTTGATAGTCTTTTAAATACTTCGCATTGCCATGCTGGGAGGTCATATAGGACAGTCCTCTGTTACTCAGAGTGGGCATCAGGTGATGCCCACATTATAGGTTATTCGCTACGTTGCGCTTGTGTTTCAGGCTGTAAGTGTTTTGGCTCTAGCTTTAAAATCTTAATACCGAAATAAGCATAGATCACTGCTAACACTGGATTAATCAAATTAAAGAAGGCGTATAGAGCGTAATCAAATGGGTTAATTAGCAGTACACTTTGCATGTAGGCACCACAGGTATTCCAGGGGATAAGTGGGCTGGTTATCGTGCCGCCATCTTCTAACGTACGTGACAAATTCACTGGCCGTAAGCCCCGTTTTTTGTACTCTTCTTTAAACATTCGACCCGGCACGACAATAGCAATGTACTGATCAGCAGCGACTAAATTGGTGCCGATACATGTGGCGATTGTGGATGCGATAAGCGAACCTGTGGATTTCGCTATTTTTAAGATGCTGCGCACAAACACATCTAGCAGGCCGGTCTTTTCCATGATAGCGCCGAACATCAACGCCATCATAATGAGCCAAGTAGTAGTCAACATCCCCGACATGCCGCCGCCAGAGAGCAAGCTATCCATTTTGGCATTGCCAGTTTGAATAGCAAACCCATCAAAAAAGGTTGCCCAAACTAGCTTAAAATAGCCAACTAATTGGCCTTGGGAAACATCAACTTGGCTGGCTAATAATTCGCCTTGGAACAACAGCGCCCACACCGCGCCTAATACTGCCCCAATAGAAATTGCCGGGAATGCCGGCATTTTGCGAATAGCCAGTGCCAACAACACCACTAAAGGCACCAAGTTGACGATGCTAATGTTAAAGTTGTCCTGCAACAGAGCGACCATGTTATCTATACCTGCGGTATCGCTGCTCACATCAGCGTTAAAGCCCATAAAGATGAAAATGATCACGGCTATCACAAAACTCGGAACCGTGGTCCAGAGCATGTGGTGGATATGAGTAAATAAGTCGGCCCCTGCCACTGCTGGCGCTAAGTTAGTGGTTTCCGACAGTGGGCTGAGCTTGTCACCAAAGTAAGCACCGGATATAACCGCACCGGCGGTGACCACAGGATCTAAGTCTAACCCATTGGCTACCCCGAGTAAGGCCACACCTATGGTGGCTGCGGTAGTCCAAGAACTGCCGATACTCATCGCCACAATTCCGCATATAACGCAGCTTGCGGCATAAAACCAATGCGGGTTAATAATTTGTAGGCCGTAATAGATGAGCGTCGGCACGGTGCCCGATAGCAGCCAGGTGCCAATCAAGGCACCGACCATCAACAGTATTAATATAGCGCCCAAGGAGATGGTGATGCCTTTAATCATCGCTTCTTCTAGGGTTTTCCAGGTATAGCCGTTTTTTAAACCGATCAATGCTGCGGTGAACGTCGCAAACAGTAAGGCTATTTGATTGGGGCCTGACGACGAGCTGTCACCATAGAGATACACCGCTGCGCCGAGCAAACAAATAAGCACGACGATGGGGATCAATGCATCAAGAAACTTGGCTTCTTTGGTGGTTGTCACAATGATTCTCCTGCCCTCGCCTTAAGCACGACACACGAGGGTTATTGTTATTATCAGCGCAAAGAGTACCAGAGGAAAACATTTTTAACACCGTCTAAACGACAAAAAGGGCGCTCAAAGCGCCCTTTTTCGTGGTTTTTGGTTACTTATTGTTCTTCGCCAAGCGCCCTTGTTTAATATAATCTTGGGTGATCAACGCCGCCTCTTCTAAGAATGGGTCGAATTCATCTAATACCTCAGGGGCATCATCAACGTCTTCCACTTTTTCCAATCCTAGACGCGCAAGCCGCTCGTTGGTGCGTTTCAAAGCAAGCTCTTTGCGTTCATCACGTTGGTCTAGACGCTCTTTCTCATTCAAAGAGATGAATTTACGATCTTTCTCTTCTTTGTACTTTTTGATGTCTTGCATCACGTAATTGAACTCAGGCTCACTGGCAACACGCTTATCGTGCTCCTTCGCCAAATAATTGATGGTGTCATCAAGGGTATCGACCATCGCGTAATTAGCACGGACAATGCTATCCCATGGCAACGCGTTGTCTTCTTGGCTCTCTCCCCACTCTGCAGGGTCTATCGGAGAAGGCAACTCAATATCAGGGACCACGCCTTTGTGCTGGGTACTGCCACCATCAATACGGTAGAACTTAGCGATGGTGTATTGCACGCTACCCAGTGGGTTGTCGTACAAGTCGTAGTTGCGTCCCAAGCCTCGGTGTTGCTGCACCGTGCCCTTACCAAAGGTTTGCTCACCAATGATCACCGCACGACCGTAATCTTGCATAGCCGCCGCGAAAATTTCCGATGCCGATGCACTGTAACGGTCCACTAGCACAGTCAATGGGCCATCGTAATAGGTCACGCCATCTCGGTCTTTTTGCTGCTCAATTCGCCCGTTAAGAGTATGAATTTGCACCACCGGCCCTTGATCGATAAACAAGCCTGTTAGCTTGGTGGCTTCGTACAAGGAGCCGCCACCATTTTGGCGTAAATCAATAACTACGCCATCTACTTTTTGCTCTTTTAACTTGACCAGCTCGCCTTTAACATCCTCAGAGAGGTTGTTATAGAAGCCTGGAATTTCAATCACGCCAATTTTGCTGGTCAGTTCAGAATAGCTGGCTTCGAACACACTCGATTTCGCAGCACGGTCTTCAAGACGCACTTTATCACGCGTGATCTCTACTACTTTGGGCATGCCGTGGTCGTCTTTTCCCTCTAGGTACTGCAACCGCACCACAGTGCCTTTAGGGCCTTTAATGAGATCAACGACATCATCTAAACGCCAACCGATGACATCAACAAAATCGTCTTCCCCTTGAGCAACACCGACAATGCGGTCTTCGGGGCTGATTTCACCGGTTTTATCCGCTGGGCCGCCGGGCACTAGAGAGCGAATAACGGTGTAGTCTTCATCGTAACTGAGGACCGCGCCAATGCCTTCGAGTTCAAGATCCATGTCCATCTTGAACTGCTCAGCACGTCGGGGTGATAAATAGGAAGTATGAGCTTCAATAGAACGCGCGAACGCGTTCATAATAATTTGGAAAGCGTCTTCGCTTTTTGTTTGCACTAAGCGTTTTAAGGTGTAGGTATAGCGTTTTTCCAATACCTCTTTGATGCCTTCCCAGTCTTTGCCGGTCAGCTTCAAACGCAGCGCATCGTATTTGACCTTTTGTCGCCATAACTCATTGAGTTCTTCCTGCGTTTTCGCATAGGGCGCCTGTTCACGGTCAAAGTAATATTTGTCGTCCTTAGTGAAGTCAAATTCATTCTCAAGTAAAGACAATGAATAGTCGTAGCGCTCGAAACGGCGCTTCATACTAAGGTTAAATAAATCATAGGCAAAATCGAGTTTGCCGGATTTCAACGCATTATCAAACTTATCACGATATTGCTCGTACTTATCAATATCCTGCTCTAGAAAGATAGTGCGATTGAAATCCAACGATTCAATGTAACGGTCGTACATTTGCTCCGACAGTTCATCATTGAATCGTATTGGCTTGTAGTGTGCACGTGTGAAGAGATTCGTCACTCGTTTACTTGCTGTACTGTGTTGCGACTCCTGCTGTAGGGTCGGCAAATCAGCCATGGTGACCTTATCCAGTGAGGCTAAGGCCGGTGCTGCTACAAGGGCAGCGACCAGTGGGATGAGTGAAAACGACTTACTCATGCACAACTCCTTCTTTTTATACTAGGTATAAGCTATCTGCTTTAGTTTTTACCTGCATGCCGGTGACTAATTCAACGTGGATATCATCTTTGTTGACTTCAGTGATAGTACCGTTGACTAGCGCCTGACCTAGTTTAACTTTAACTTTGGTATTAGCCTTGACCTTGTCGCTTGGCAAAGGTTCAACTTTGTTACTACGACGCGGTGCAGGTTCTGCATTCTTTTTGACTTTAGCGCCTTTAGGGTGAGGCTTACCAGGTCCGCTTGGACGTTTTTTGTAACCCTTTGTATCACCGTCTTTAGCACCACGAACAGGCTTTTTACGTTTAGCCATTTTTGCGCGGCTTTGCTCAAGCGCAGTTTTTGCATGCTCAACGTGCTCTTGCTCTACTTTTTCTGCTTGGTTGCCATCTAAATCAACGCGGTATTCATTGTTAACAACCGCTTCAAGGTAGCGCCAGTGTGAAGTGTACTTTCTCAACGCTTGACGAACTTGCGTTTTGCTGACCTTTTCACTGCCTTCAATACGCTCAGCAATGTCTTTAAATATACCAACTTTAAGTGGCTTAATGCCTTCTTTTTGTTTAAAACAATTGGGAAATTCCTGGTATAGGAATTCCAATACTTCGTTTATGTCTTTTAGCTTGTTTGTGGTTTCCATTTCTAAACCTTAAATTTACATCTGCTCGTCTTGCGCCGAGTCGACATAGTGTTCAACCCAGTCCATTAATTCTTCGTGTTCAGCATCGAGAAGCGCGGTGTCTCCGCGTAATTGCTCCCAAATACCGTTAATTATTTCATCTATGCGTTCGCAGCTTAGATCATCATCCAAGCATTCCCATGCATGGTGGATTAGTTCGTTGTAACGCTCAGTAACGAATTCCTCTTCCCCTTCCCAGTCGCCAATATCGGACTGTGCGAAAAGGTAGTCATGTACACTAAGTAAGTCTTTCATTACAGGTATTGTTCGATGCTGTGAACTAGCTTCTCAAGGCCCTGCTTATCTTGCTCATCGAACCGTCCCACTGTAGGGCTGTCGATGTCAAGAACGGCAATGGCATTTCCTTGCTTTTTCACCACCACCACAACCTCAGAGTTTGACGCCGCATCGCAGGCGATATGCCCGGGGAATTGATGAACGTCAGTTACCAGTTGAGTGGTGTCTTCAGCAACAGCAGTACCACACACACCTTTTCCAACTTCAATGCGTACACACGCAGGTTTCCCTTGGAACGGCCCTAACACCATTTGTTGTGGCGACTCCAAAATGTAAAACCCTGCCCAGTTTATATCCTCTAAAGACATAAATAACAGCGCACTAATGTTCGCCATATTAGCAATTTGATTGGTTTCATCACTGACCAGCGCGAGTGCTTGCTGTGTCAGGGATTCATAAAAGGCTTCTTTACTCATTCACACTACTACTTCACATAGAATACGCAGTGTTTAAGGTACTCTTTGTGGCGCGCAAATGAAACCTTTTATCATGAAAAAAGTGATGCAGTCGCTTGAAAAAACGCTGATTGATTATTTTTACGCCATGAAGATAGGTAAGATTAAGCTTCGCGGGCGCTGCCCCGGCGCAGGGCAAACAAGAACAGTCCACTCCCAAGTGCTGCCATCAGTGCGTTGACAATGAGTAAAAACCCCGCCTGCGCGCCAAAAGCATAACTGAACAACGCCCCTCCTAGTAGACCTAATGTGAGTACGCCGCTGTAATGCACTTTATTGTACTTATACATCAGCAAATAGCCCGGGACCACGAACACAGCCATCGCCAATCCCAAGATATGGGCATTAGCAATAGCAGATAGCAATACGGCAAAAAATAATTGCGCACCGTTTTGCTGTGCCCCTAAGGCGTAATAAATGCCTAACACCACACCAATCAATACCGGTGCTAATAAGGAATATAAAACTGCTTTTGCGAGGGTGTGTTTCATAATAGTGACTGCTGAACATGGTTTATGAAAGCATTGCAGATCTGCAAAACCCTGCCAATAGCGACGTTAGTCGTAGAAAGTAAAAAGGCCTCAGCATATGCTGAGGCCTTTAATAGTGGCGGAGAGATAGGGATTCGAACCCTAGATGGGCTATTAACCCATGCCGGTTTTCAAGACCGGTGCATTCAACCGCTCTGCCATCTCTCCTGAAGCGGTACTTAGATAACTGCGTCACCTAAATAAAAATTAAGTGGCGGAGAGATAGGGATTCGAACCCTAGATGGGCTATTAACCCATGCCGGTTTTCAAGACCGGTGCATTCAACCGCTCTGCCATCTCTCCGCAGCGGCGTGCATATTAGTGAAATGCCTGACGTTTGTGAAGTGTTATTTTAAAATAATGTTCTAAATGGCTATTTTTTATCACAATCGCACAGCAATCGAACAATTTGCGAATTTTGCAGTCTATTGAAAGGTAAAGGTTTGCCCATATATAGAAGACTTGGTAATCTTTAACTCAGGTGCCCTCGGGTACTTCGAGGATCGATTTCAATTTAAGGAGTTTCACAATGGCGTTTAATAACTCGTACAGCTCGGCTAAGCCGATGATGTCGACCATTGAGACAAATAAGGTTTTAAAAAACACTTACTTTTTACTCGCGATGACGTTGGCATTTAGTGCTGTGACAGCGGGTATTTCAATGGCGCTTAACCCACCGTTCTTTACCGGTATCGTTTGTTCACTGATTGCCCTAGGCATGTTGTTCATTATCAACAAAAAAGCAGACTCTTCAGCGGGTGTGCTACTGACCTTTGCCTTTACCGGTATTCTTGGTTTCGGCCTCGGTCCGATGTTGAACCACTATGCTGCGATGGCAAACGGCCCAATGTTGATCATGCAAGCACTTGGCTCAACGGCGCTGATCTTCTTTGGTCTTTCTGCTTATGCACTCACGACTAAGAAAGACTTCTCCTTTATGGGCGGTTTTTTGATGGTTGGCTTGGTTGTTGTGATTATCACCAGCATCGTAAATATCTTTATCGGTAGCTCGATGGTATTCATGGTCACTAATGCAGCCGTTGTTCTTATCATGTCAGGTCTCATCCTGTTTGATACCAGCCGCATCATTAACGGTGGTGAAACTAACTACGTGCGTGCAACTGTGGCGTTGTACCTAAACGTATATAACTTATTCACTTCGTTACTGCACCTCCTCGGCGCAGCTGATGACTAATTAGCAATATTTGCTAAAATGAGCCCCATTCATTGGGGCTTTTTTGTGGATGTAATTTGGCCAGCTTCGTATTATCACTGCATAGCGCACCGAGTGATACCATCACTTTGGTGGCGCTCAAACGCTTTGTTGACAATGCCCTTTCGCTTGGGCATCAAATAAAAACGATTTTTCTCTATCAAGATGGGGTTTATCATGCGCTGGATCAGTTCGATGTCAGTAGCGATGAGTTCGATGTCGCAGCGCTGTGGCAGCAGCTCTTTGATAGCGGAATTGAATTGAGCCTGTGTATCACCGCAGCCAATAAGCGCGGCATTGACACCGAGCAGGTTAAACTATTTACCGTCTCGGGACTTGCAGAGTTTGCCATGCTCGCCACTGACGCCGACAGGTGGATACAATTTAAATGAATAACATCTTAGTCATCTCTAAACACGGGCCCTATCATCAGCAAAGTCTGCGAGAGTCCTTAGATATGGTCCTTATTTTTGCCGCTATTGATCAGCATGTTACCTGGTTACTAGAAGGCGCAGCGGTACTCTCACTAGTGAAAAATCAACGCCCCAGCGCGCAGCAACAAAAAGACTTCACTAAAGCCATCGGCATGTTGGAAATCTATGATATTGAATCTGTCTATGTGTGCGCCGATGCGCTGAACGAGCATGGCTTGAGCACCGATGACTTGGCGATAGACGTGCAAATCGCCCATGACAATGACAAGCGTGCACTAATCAAGCAAGTGGATAAGGTAGTGACTTTATGAGCAAAGGTACATTATTCATGGTGCGTAGCGCACTTAGCGAGCACCCTGCTCTGAGCAGCATCATTAGCAAGGAAGACGGCGTGTTACTGCGCGCTGAGGCCTGTTACAATGCGTCGGCGTTTGTAGGGCTGGGTGTGGCCACTTATGCCCTTGAACAAGATGTGAATGCCTGTGGCGGGCACCATCGCACAACAGGTGTCACCGTGATTAACGATGCGCAATGGGTCGAATTGACCTTACAATACCAACGAACAATCAGTGAGTAAATCAGTGAGTAACATGATTGAATTCAACGGCCAAGAAATAGCAACAGACAAACAAGGCTATCTGCTCGATAGTAGCCAGTGGCATAAAGAGTTAGCTCCAGTTATCGCCGCGAAAGAGAATATTGAACTCACAGAGGCGCATTGGGAAGTGGTGATGTTTGTCCGTGACTTTTATCAGGAATTTGATACCAGCCCAGCGATTCGTATGCTGGTAAAGGCCATGGCAAAGAAGTTGGGTGAGGACAAGGGTAATAGCAAATACTTGTATAAACTCTTTCCCAAGGGGCCGGCAAAACAAGCGACTAAAATAGCCGGTTTACCCAAACCGGCTCGATGTATTTAGCCTTACCACCAACAAGCTATGCTGAGCTTGTCAGGATCATCTGGCAGGCTCAGAAACTTTTCTTTTGAGCCAACATACCACCTTTTAAAGTTTCTTCGCTTTGCGCCGAAAGGGAATAGTCCAAGCACCAAACTTATACCTTCCTGAATATCTTCGTTTCCGTAATCGGCCCCACCCTTAAGCTCCTTCTTAATTCGGGGAACTACCACACGATAGGTTTTCTCTGCTTCTTCTTTAGCAAATATCTGCTCCACACCCATTGTTATTAAGGTGGTAAGGGGCGATGCAGTTCTCAAGTCCTTTAGGAAGGCAGCGAAGCGTCCCTATTCGGTACTTTTAAGTTCCATTTTGAGTTCTCCATTATCACATAAAAAATGATTAGGTCCGTCAAGGTGAAAACGATGATATCTATCGTTATGTTTGCCTCCTGCTCCCAATAAATAATAACGGGCGCAAAAATCAAACAAATACTGGAGGCAAGATAACAACACCCTATTAGCTTCAGCTTACCCCCAGTGAAGATTTTGCGTTCATAGCCTATACTGTATAAAGCAATGACCGCAAAAAATGTCGCTACTGTAGATGCAGTATTAACAGCCATAGAAAAGTAAGACTGCTCCATTCCTTGGTAAGCTGAAAACGGTACTGCGGTAGCCAATGAATTTCCAATTATGAGTAACCAAAAAAATAGCTTCGCTAAAAATTTGAACCTCATAGAGCCCTACTCTAGCTTAATCTAAGCCATTAAGGGCGCCACGCACACTGCGATACAGGGCTCCCATGGTCGAGTCAAAGACCCACTTAATCATTTTATAAGTTAGCTCAAACGCTTTGCCCACAACCTTGCCCGCGAAAACCAGCATATGCCCTAATAAACCCAAGGTTTGCTCGGCAAAACGCGCAGACGCCTTCGCTACTTGTTCTAAGGTACGCGCGACCATATCGTAAAATGTCAACGAGCTGCTGATCGCCGCTTGCGTTACCACTGCCGTGTAATACCCGGAGTCTTTCAACAAGGTAATCAATGCTGAGCTTATTTTATCCGCCCAATGGCTTGAGAATGACGCCTGAGCTCTGTCTTCAAAACGAAGGCGCACAGGCTGGCTCAAGAAATTATCTGAGCGCTGCTTTAAGGTGGACCAGTCGCTGGCACTAGCGGTATTTAAGTAACCTGGAGTGCCATCGAGCTTATGGGCCGACACGTTAAGGCCTTGGCCATCGTCGAGGCGGAATTCACTGCCATTAAACGGCGCGTGAATAAAAGGCCAAAGCGGCACTTTAGGAACCGGATCGGCACCATGAGTAGAGCGGTATATATTCTCTAGCTTCGTAGTAGTTGAGCGGGCAAAATCGGTCTTGCCTACACGCGGTGCGCCAAACGTATATAGTTTAGTTGGCAAAGAGTACTCGGTATTCACCCAATCAGCGGTCAATTGTGCCAACGCCCCGCCTAAACTGTGGCCAACGCAATGCACAACTCCTGTGTTGCCAGCTTTGCGGTTACTATCAACAAACTGAGCAAATGCCTGCTTCATGGAGTTGAAGGTTTTATTAAATCCGGCGTGCACCATTTTATTACTGCTGCTGGCGCTGAGACCACAGTTTAAGTCTGTCAGTCCATCACGTAATGAGGCAGTACCTCGAATCGCAATAACGCTATCGCCGGCAAACTCGTTGATGCCTTTACCAACAAAAGCAAAGCCCGTGCTTAAGCCGAACAGATGAGAGAAAAAACCACCTGAGACACCGTCAACAACACTGTCACCGGTGACAAACTCAAATGAGTTACGTAGATTAGGACCAACGATAGAGCGCACATCTAGCACCTTACTTGCACCTTTAGCACGGTACGCCATGGCGGCGAGTTCAGAGGCCTGACGCGGGGAAAGAGTGTTCATAATTACTTAATTCCTTGTATGAGTATTTTTTTGCGTCGCTAAACCGCAGCGATCAGTCTAAGTTGCAGACACCATAAATAGTTTGATATCTGCCCGGTACATCTTTAAATTCAAAGTCGTATATTTTTTCTTCACGCCCTATATCGCAGTGCAAATCTTTAAGTTTGGCGGCAACAATGTCATTTCCTTCAACTTGACCAATCAACGTGCCCCAGAGCGTGTATTTCTTATCGTCAACAATGACATAAATTGCTTGCGCGATGCCTTCGTTGTCGAACATATTGCCCGGCTTTGACGATTCAATATTCTTTTCTTCAAAGTGAAAACGGCCCTGCTCGTCAGTGGTCACACTGTCACTGTAAACGTCGCCATAACTAATATCACGGTGAATGGTCATGTGCGCCAGCGCGTCGCCGTTGTGTTGCACTTGGCCATACACTTCGGGTGATAACTGTACGGTGTGTTTTTTAAAAATTCCGAACATAGCGAATACCTTTATAGAAAGTACTAACAGTGATATACCAACGAGTACAGTGGCAGAGAGCTTAAGCTGTCGGTACCACGACCCAGATTCAACATTGGAATTATCTATCAAAGCGAAGCTCCACATAGTGAAGCGCAACGAGGAAGGGGAACATACCTATGCAGTATGGCGATTCTTCCCTGAGCGCAATTCATTCCTTGGCTAAATGCAAACAACGCATATAACCTGTTTGAGTATGTTCACATATTGTAAACAACACAGTGAGCAAAACTCAATCACTATTTGGCATAAAAAAAGGCGCTCTTATAGCGCCTTTCAATACTTTTCATACTAATGACTTATTTGGTGTAAGCCCTTGGCATCTCGCTGTCCGTGGTATAACGCTCACGTAATTTATCATGACGCGACTGAGTTGAGACCTCAGTACCGTTTATCCACACTTTGTCAATGCGTGTACTGAACTCGAACGGATCAGCACTCCAAAGTACCAAATCAGCGGGTTTACCCGGCGCAATTTGCCCTACATCTAAATTAAATGCCGAGGCAACATTACTGGTGATCGCTGCCAGTGCTCCTTGCGATGTCATGCCATATGACACGGCATTACCCGCATCAAAGCGCAATTGATACAAGTTGTGAGCACTATCTCCAGCAATGGTCAGGATCACGGTGACGCCTGCTTGCTCTAACTTAGCAGCGTTCTCTAAATGAGCGTGCATCGAGTCAAAACTACCTGGCAGGTTATCCATGGCACTGATCACCACAGGTGTATCACTGTCAGCTAGCTGCTCGGTAATCAATACCGCATCTTGCGCACCCGCAAAAACCATGTCGACATCAAAGCGTGCTTTTACTTTGAGCAGCTCTAACATATCCGATGCCCGCGACACATCGATCACTAGCGGGATCTCTTTGGCAAAGACTGCATCGAGGATTTCTACCTCTTTACCTTTGGACTTATCATCGTCTTCATCGCGTTCACTGTGCTTTTCTAGTGTATCAATCAGTGTTTGCAACGACAGCGCACGTGAGCCTTCATGTTTAGCTCCAAGCTTTACATATAAAGCCACGCCTTGGCGGGTCACACTGTCAAATTCGCCTGATAACGACACCAATGACGCCAGGCCTGCAAAAATATCATCGCCACCGTAGGGTGCAATGACATTGCTGGTAATACCGCCTTTGCGTGCATAAGGGATTAAGCTTGAACGCGGATTGAAGGCTAAGCTTGGGTCAAAAGTCATTGTCGCTTTTTTGTCACCGCCATCACGCGAGTCTGCAACAGCACTGACCTCCACAAGGCCTAAGCCGTTCAGCGAGCCAATAAAGCCCGGTGTGAGAATTTTATCCTCAGCATCAATAATGGTATCGGCGCTCACTTCACTGGGGTTCACAGCAACAATGTTACCGTTTTCTATTACCACTGTTGCGTCTTTTAATACGCCCTGCTGTGCTGCGGTATAGACCGTGGCATTGGTAATCGCCAGGCTTTCAGCGTAAGTTTGCGTGCTCATTACGAAGGCGGCGCTAATTGCTGTCAATTTAAATAAGTTCATCATACAACTCCTTAGCGTTGGCCTAACATAAAGTCACTTTGTGCTTGGTATTTTGCATCGTTACGGTCATACACTTTGGCACCGTCGATAAACACCTGCTCTGCTTTGGCATACACACTGAATGGGTTTTGATTCCAAAGTACCACATCGGCTTGCTTGCCTGCGCTTAAAGTACCCGTTTTATCTGCTACGCCCAATGATTTTGCAGCATTTGAGGTGATCCACTTAATCGCATGCGCTTCATCAATGTCGAAGCCATTATCATTGGCGCGATACATCACTTTCGCCGCTTCTTGGTTTAGGCGCTGAATTGTGGTGTCAGAGTCTGAATGCACAATAGCGCAGGAATTTTTAACCGCATCTACGATGGCAACATTCTCTTGTACCATGTCATAGGCTTCCATTTTGAATCCCCACCAATCTGGCCACAATGCGGCACAGTTGCCATTTTCAGCGAGTAAATCAGCGATTTTGTACGCCTCGATACCATGGTGGAACGTGCCTGAGTGGTAGCCAAACTCTTTACCTAAGTCGATCATCATCGCCATTTCTTCAGCTTTATAGCAATGATTGTGAATGAGAATGTCACCGTCCAATACCGCACTGAGCGTATCTAACGTAATATCACGCT
This sequence comes from Pseudoalteromonas sp. SW0106-04, assembly GCF_001293805.1. Lineage (NCBI taxonomy): Bacteria > Pseudomonadati > Pseudomonadota > Gammaproteobacteria > Alteromonadales > Pseudoalteromonadaceae > Pseudoalteromonas > Pseudoalteromonas sp. SW0106-04. The sequence continues at coordinate 108,188 of NZ_BCAI01000013.1, forward strand.
CAGGCGCTTCTACGTTTTTACCCGCATCGTAATCCGCTTCATACTTCTCCCAAGCACGCTTGTACTCAGTTGCGTCAATCCACGCCTTTCGGTAACCCGCCATGTTGCCCATTCGCGTTGATGGCAACACACCTTTACTGCCATAAACGCGCTTAGGGTTCTCACCACAAGCCATTTTTAAGCCATAGGGTGCCTCAGGAAACTTCATTCCCTGCATGGTGTGCGACGGTACATTTTTTAGCGTCACGCTACGCCCACCGAATAAGTTCGCTGAGCCTGGCAAAATCTGCAAAGTGGTGATCCCGCCTTCACGGGCACGATTAAATCCAGGGTCTTGCGGCCACACTGAATGCTCTACCCACACCGCTGCGGTGTTAGGGCTGGTCATTTCATTACCATCTTGGTGTGATTCTACGGCTGGACTTGGATAAGCACCCAGGTGGGAGTGGACATCAATGATACCAGGTGTCACCCATTTGCCTTGTGCGTTGATGGTGACATCGGCTTGCACGTCCAGGTCTTCGCCTACCTGCTTAATTTGTCCATCAACCATGTACACATCGCCGGCATCGATGCGCTGACCGTCACCCGTTAATACTGTGGCATTGGTGATCAACGTCGATTGACGTGGCATAGGCTGATAAGTGCTTGGATAGGGGTTCTTTTCGATAGATATTTTTTCGCCTTGCGGACCGTCACTTTGCTGGCAACCGGCTACTGCCAGCGCCACTGCAACAGCGCTTAGGCTTGCTGTGTATTTACGCATTGTTTTCATCACTCCGTTTTTTGCGTAACTTTAACCAATCATTGCGCAAAATGCGAAAATTTAAGGTTAATGAACAGTAAACTGAGATAAAAAAGAGAGGGTTATGGGTACACGCTTGGCAAAAATGATTAAATAAAAAACAACAGTGCCGACGCCTTGAGGTGGGTTATCCTGACATCCGCAGTCACATCTGCGGTGACACAATCCCAGCGGCTAATGGGAGTGAGCCATTAAACTCGAATAAGTGTCACCCTTTTCAACAAAAAAAGTAAAAAAAAGTGTGTCCAAAGAGGGTCGCCAATACCTTGAAAAATAGTGCGCTTTGCGCCCTTCGACACACTTGACACAGATGCTTACATTCGGAGACACCTTATTCATGCTATGAACAATTATGTGGCGCATACTTACATTGCACCCGACGAATGTACTAAGGAGAATACAATGAAACGCACCGCATTATTAACCAGCGCCTTGGCCCTTGGCCTACTTTCAACTATAGCCTCTGCAGATAACTCGAAATTTGTAGCTGCCGATAACAGCGCTGGCACCGAGTTGTGTATGGCAATTACTAAAAACAGCCCACTGAAACTGCGCCGCTCTATGAAAGAGCATTACGTTAATACCTACACCATGGAAAACAAATTAGCGTGTAATGATTTAACTGTTCGCCAATTTGCTAGCCTTTACGGCTTCGATCGCAGCCTCAAAGTACTCAACATAGAGCGCTTAACTGAAACCTCTATTCGCGATTTAGCAGCCAAAAACGACACCGATTCTTTTATGGTGTACGGCTCAAAGTAATATCACCTTTGATTCCATCCCTGGAAGTAAAGCCCGCCAATGCGGGCTTTTTTTACAGCCAATAAGCGAGCGCACCGAACGCACCGCCAAAGACCCCTCCCCATACGACTAACCAGCCTAAGTGAGCGCGGATCATCGTTTGAATAATCTCTTTGACCATTGCTGGGGTTAACTCATCTAAGCGCTGGCTTACCAGTTGCTTAACCTGAGCCTGCAAATCGCTACCACCGCCTATTTGCGCAATAATTTGCTCGCGTGTTTGTTCATCTTGTAGCATTTCTGTGATGGCCTCACGCATTTTATCAGCAAACGGCTCACGCATCGGCTCAAGCGCTGCTCGGCCACCAAACATCCCTAGCATGGAGCCAAACTGTGACTGCTCTATCACCTGTACTAACTTATCAAAAGCCAGCGACATATCCAGATGGTTAATTAGTGCATCCATTTGCGGCGCTGGCATCTGCGCTGAGGCCTTTTTAAGGTTCTCAGGAGATAGAAACTGCTCTTCAATGAGCTCATGTATTCCTTGCTTAAACGCATTAAATTTAATCTGCACCACACCTGAACCGTACAATAATGGCACTTTTTCGAACAGCATATGCACAGCAAGCCAATTGGTTAGTGCGCCTGATAACGCAAATAACCCCATGCTCAACAACAATGGCTGCGCTAGGTGCCAACCGACTAATGTAACAATGAGGGCAATCAATGACGTTACACTGCTTTTATTCACGCGTTCACTCCTTCTAAAATCGCTGCACGCTATTTTAACGTGGGATTAGACTTTGCGGAAAATTTTTGCATCAATCAACAACTTTGCCATACTCATATCACCGCACTCTAAATTTGCTAACTTGCCATGTGGAACGCCGTCGCCCAAGTAATTAGTGATACCTTAGCTACTCCTTTCGAAATCACGCAAAAACAGCAATTAAGTAACTCCTCGGCCGATATGCTATTTCGTATCAGCGATGGGCAACATACATTTTTTGTTAAAGTTGCCCCGCTCAATGCGCTGGAGCGTCTTGAGTGCGAGGCGCAAAGCTTGTCGCTATTGACACAAGAGTCGTTGTTTTTGGTGCCGGATTGCTTAGCCACAGACACCACACTGGAGTTTGCTTTTAATATTATAGAGTGGCTGGATTTTAGTGACCCTACCCCTCCCAACTGGGCAAAAATGGGTGAATATCTGGCGATGATGCATCAAAAGCACGAACAGGCCATGTTTGGCAATGAACAAGACAATTTCATTGGCGTTACTGCGCAGCCCAACCGATGGCACAAAAAGTGGGATGTATTCTTTAGTGAAGAACGTATCGGCTGGCAAATGCAGTTACTGGCGGAAAAAGGGTTTCACTTTTGTGATATCGATACGTTAGTGGATTGTGTTAAAGCGCGCTTACACAGCCACAACGTGCAACCGTCATTATTACATGGGGATCTGTGGCGTGGTAATGTCGGCTTTGTTAACTCCGTCCCATGTCTATACGATCCAGCCTGTTATTACGGTGATAGAGAAGCGGATATTGCCATGACACGGTTATTTGGCCCTTTCCCAGACGCCTTCTATACCGCTTATAACGCACACTACCCGTTGGCGCACGATCACCGCTCCCGCGAAGGAATATACAACCTCTATCACCTGCTCAATCATGCCAATATCTTTGCCGGTCATTATTTGACGCAGGCACGTGACAGTATCGAAACCATTATTCATCAACAAAACGGGGGCGATTAGTAGCGCAGTTACGCCTTTTCACTGCGTCAAATTAGTCGGAATTCGTAGCAAAAACACACTATACTCAAAGTATGTCATCAGACTGTCATACGAGGCGGCTATGAAAGACTACAGCCTACAGCGCATTCGCTGTCCCCATTGCGGCAATCATATTTTTGTCGATGTCGATACATCTTCAGGGGATCAAGACTACTACGAGGATTGCTCAGCCTGCTGTAACCCTATTCACCTTAATATGCACATCGACTACGCCTTAAACAAAGTGCAGTTAAGGGTCGACGCCGACGACGAGCAAATTTTTTAACCTTTGTTTTGTTAGGGTTTGTGTTGCTGCAGGTAACGCTGCACCGTATTAACTATGGTGTAGGTCTGCTGGTCTACCTCAATATTGAATACACTGCCAGTGACTGCCTCGCCAATATTGGTAATGCTTAAGGTTTCAGGAATCAGATGCAGCCAAAAGCCCTGTTCACTGAGCTCGCCCACGGTAAGGCTTGCGCCATTAACGCACACAAACCCTTTATATAAGACATAGTCGCGCCACTTCTGATCCAAGGATAAATGCAAGCGGCAGTTATCTTCACTGTCTATACGCTCAAGTACCTCACTGGTCGTGTGAATGTGCCCAGAGACAATGTGCCCGCCTAACTCAGTGCCAAAGGTGACTGACCGTTCAAAATTAACTGCGTGGCCTGGTCGCAACTGGCCTAAGTTGGTGAGAGCCAAAGTTTCACCAATTACATCGAAATGCACTTGGCCGACAACATCACCGGCGGGGCTTTCTACTTTTACAACAGTAAGACAACAGCCGTTGACGGCAATACTGGCCCCTAAGTCTAGATGCCGTAAGTAATTTTTATTCACAGAAAGTACTAACCGCAGAACCGCGTCTTCGAGCTTTGCAGCAACGACATGAGCTTGGCACTGCACTATTCCGGTAAACATCGCTATTCCTTTTTTTCATATCACACACAGGATACACTTACCTTTTATCTTATCTGATGTTTTCTCTCTTATGAAGTTTTGTACATGGGAGGCTGGGCGTTTGTTGCGTTTGGCCGCACCGGTGTTTTTTGCACAAGTTACTTTGGTATTAATGTCGGTCGTCGACACCATTATGGCTGGCCAAGTAAGTGCCGTTGACCTAGCCGCTCTTTCAATTGCGACCGGATTGTGGAACCCAATGGTACTGGCACTGTTAGGCGTTTTATTGGCACTCACTTCGTTAGTTGCGCATAGCTTTGGGGCAAATGACGAGCCGGCCATTCGTGGTCATTTTCAGCAAGGCTGTTACTTAGCCGTGTTGCTCTGTTTAGCCGGCGTCGCGATTGCGCAATTGGCTCCGGTGCTCATTGCACAACTCGATACTCAAGCCAGCGTAAAAGTACTGGCTCAAGATTATATCGACTATATCCAATGGGGCCTGCCTGGGTTCTTTGTTTACTCGCTGTTTCGCAATGTGGCTGAGGGGAAGGCCTACACCGCACCTGCATTTTATATTTCAATTATCGGTTTGCTGGTGAATATTCCCGCCAATTATATATTTATACACGGCCATTTCGGCGCACCTGCGCTCGGAGGTGCTGGCTGTGGTGTCGCAACGGCCCTTGTCTTTGCGGCCATGGGCAGTGCTCAGTTTATTTATAGTTTAATAAGTAAACGCATCGATGGACCGGGTTTGTTTCGTCATTTTGCCAAGCCTGACGGCAGTGCCATATGGGCAATGTTTAAGCTCGGCGTGCCGCTGTCGTTAGCGACCTTTTTTGAGGTGACGTTATTTGCTTGTATTCCTTTATTTATTGCCTCGCTGGGGGCCATCGCCGTCGCCGGTCATCAGGTCGCCGCTTCGGTCACTACCTTATTATTTATGCTGCCGATGAGCCTATCGATGGCGGTGGCCATTCGCTTTGGCAATCTATACGGACAGCAGGACTTTGTTGCACTTAAACGCTGCATGAGTACGAGCTTTGTGTTGTCTATCGCCATCGCGGCATTAGTTGCCTTAGTGACTTATCTGCTACGTTTTGATATCAGCGCCATATACAGTGATAACCCCGAGGTAATAGCACTTGCCGCAAGCATTATGGTGCTCGCCTGTTTTTATCAACTACCGGACGCACTGCAAGTGGTTAGCAGCGGTATGCTCAGAGGGATCAAGCATACCAGCCCAATTTCATACATTACCTTCATCTCTTACTGGCTGATCGGCTTTGCTCTAGGCTACGTACTAGGTCGTACTGATTACATCGTGTCAGCGATGGGACCGCAAGGGTTCTGGTTAGGGATCATTGTCGGCTTATCTTGCGCTGCGGTACTGCTTATTTGGACACTCAGGAGGCGACTTGCTCAGGCTCCTTTTAATTTTTAGTTTGGTTGTGCTCGCTGGCTGCGCCGAGGGGCCCGAGCAGGTCCACGAAGAATATCGTGCGCGGCTCGCTAAATTTTTACCCGTTAATGAAGCACATACCCTAGCCGTTGAACGCTTGCCCGAGTTTAGCGCACAGCCTCTGGACAGCGGCGTACGCATGGGCATTTTGGAGCTTGGCCAACTGGGCCATTGCCAACTTGCCACTGACATTGCCGGGCGCAACAATCAACTGGGTAAAGTTGCTACGGCGAGTGAACGTTTTAAGTATCACCTGCGTTTTTTACAACAAGTGGATGCCTGCCTAAATCACCCCGATAGCGAGGCATTAAGCCCATCGCTTATCGCTGCTCTTGAGCGGGAAAAACAATTTAAAACACGCACTCTGGGCCAAGCTTTTAATAACTTGCTGGCCCAAGAAAAAGAGCTTAAACATCTGTTTACCTTCTCGCGCAACGCGCTCGATTTTGACGAGCAAGCGGGTCGCGTAAATAGCCAAAGTGCGCTGACCCAACTTGCCAATATTGCCGATAACCTTGCCCAGCACAATGTTGAAGATGTTGATACCGAGCAACTGACGCATGCGCTCGAGCAGCTAAACCGCAGTGATTACACAGCCAAGTTACTGCGCGCAACGCGCGAGCAAATTGCCCTAAACAATGCCCTAAGCGCTGAGCTTGAGCGCATCAAGTTACCTGGGGATATTTGCGCTGCCCATAAAAACAACCGTAACAGCATGATAGTCCATAATATCTTTAACAAGTTCTACATTGGCCAACTGCAAGGTTTTCAAAGCCACCTCGCCGGCAGGTTACAGCAATTACAGCCTCTTTTTAGCCGCATACTGCAATTTCAGCCAGATGAAAGCCATATCAAGGCACAGTTGCTAGGCACTCATGGCGAGCCGAGCTTGCTTGCGGAGCTTAAAACATCGAGCCGCCGCCATGTAACCTGGTGGCAAGCGTTTTACAAACACTGCGATTTAACACCAGGTGAGTAAAATAACAGCAAACAAACAATAATTCCTTGAAAGTTGCTTGATTAGCTTCGTCTCTCGCTATATATTACACCGCGTTGTCAACGCCGTAACGTTTTGCCTTGATAACAAAAATTGTACGACCGTAGCTCAGTTGGTTAGAGCACTACCTTGACATGGTAGGGGTCGGTGGTTCGAATCCACTCGGTCGTACCAATTCTCAAATATACATCTCGTATACTGTACGACCGTAGCTCAGTTGGTTAGAGCACTACCTTGACATGGTAGGGGTCGGTGGTTCGAATCCACTCGGTCGTACCAATTTATTTTTCAGCCTTTATTAATAGATTCAGAAAAATTTATTTCTGATATTGCATATTCCAGTGCCTATACACAGTAACACGAATAGAGATTATGCCTGTAGGTGAATTTGCCAATAGCCCACATCCAGCCATTGCTCAAATTTGTACCCCACTTTTTCAAAATGCGCGACTTTATGCATGCCTAACGCTTGATGCAAAGCAATACTCGGGGGGTTAGGTAACGTAATGCCACCGATAGCGGTATGCACACCCTTCGTGGTGAGTGTCTCGAGCAGTGCGCTATAGAGCTGGCGCCCTATTCCTTGGCCCTGATGTGGATGCGCCACATACACGCTCGTCTCGACAGCAAAACGATAGGCGCTGCGCTCTTTCCATTTACTCGCATAGGCGTACCCTTTGAGTTCACCGTCTTGTACATATACCAGCCAGGGTAAGTTCACCGCTTTAATGCTTGCTATCCGCTGACTCATAAGCTGAGTATCAACAAGTGACTCTTCAAAAGTAAAGGTGGTGTGGCGAATATAATAGTTATATAGCTCGGCGATGGCCTTAGCATCTTCAGACGTGACGTGTCGTAACAAAAGTACCTCGAAAGAAGTAAAGGAGCCCGAAGGCTCCCATAAAAGTAGGCTTACAGCTTAAACTGATTCACTGTGGCATTTAAAGAGCTCGCCAAGGCGTTTAAGTCTTTCGCCTCATTCGCTAAGGTGTCGGCATGGTGCGCGGTATTATTAACAAGGTCGTTAATAGCACTCAAACTGGTGTTAATATCCTCAGCGACAATACTTTGCTCTTCAGTGCTGGTGGCTATTTGGTGACTCTGATCAAGCACATGCGCCACCGACTCCCCTATTTGCTCTAATGACTGCAATACGGCTTGGGTTTGTGTGACTGAGCCCTGAGCCCGCTCTTGGCCCTGCGCCATCATATTTGAGGCCTTATCAGCAATGCTTTGCAGTTTATCAATCATAGTGCGAATATCGTCGGTCGACTCTTGTGTGCGACTCGCAAGCGATCGCACCTCATCCGCCACCACGGCAAAACCGCGCCCTTGCTCGCCAGCTCGTGCGGCTTCAATTGCAGCATTGAGCGCCAGCAGATTAGTTTGTTCGGCAATGCCGTTAATCACATCGATCACCGCACCAATATTATTGGTTTCTTGCGCCAGGCCAGTAACCACTTGTGCGGCCTCGCCAATATGTTCAGCGAGCTCATGCATCACCTGCTGCGACTGATTTGATTGCGAACGCCCTTGCTCACTAACCTGTTGCACCGATGCAGCGGCATCATTAGTTTGATTGGCGTTACGCGAGATTTCATTGACTGTAGTGGCCATTTCGGTCACCGCCGCGCTGACACTGTCGACTTGTTGCTTCTCTTTTTGGATTTCACTGTTGGTTTGCCCAGAGACTTGTTGCAATTGGCTGGCAGCGGCACTTAATTGCTCTGCCTGCGCAGCAGTGTTCAGCATCATCGCCCGCAGCTTATCGATAAAGGTATTCATGTGATGGGCAAGCTGGCCCACTTCATCTTTACTCGAGATATCAATACGCCGCGTTAAGTCGCCCTCACCGGAGGCAATATCACGCATAATATGGGTTAAGGTGGTGATAGGCTTGGCAACTAAATGAGTCACCCAGAAAATCATCGCGACAATAATGGCAAGAATCACCACCACGGCGATGGACGCCGACATCACCGCATCATTAACGGGCTCTTCAATTAAGCTTACCGGAATAAGCACCCCTAAGTGCCAATCGATCGCCGGCTTATCGAGCTTTAGGCTATTGAATAAAGCATAAAACTCTTGGCCTTTAAGGGTCACCTTAACAATGCCACTGTCGTTGTTGGCTATCGCGCTATTAAGCGTATCAAACCCTTGAGTTTGCTTGAATTGTTGCTCAAGAGCACTCAAGTTATCTTTACCTTCACCAGTATCTGTTATCGACAATGAATGCCCTGTACGCTGCGATAAATGCACCACATTTAAATCACTGTCGAGCAAAAAGCCAAACCCCTCACCTTGAAAGGTAATGTCTTCGACAATATCGCGAATAGCATTAATTTGTAGGTCAACCCCACCTACACCAACCAGCTCTTTGGCGTCATTGTAAACCGGCTGCTGCACCACAGCGGATGCGTCTCCCGTGTTGATGTCGACAGAGATAGCGCCAACATAAAGTTGGCCTTTATTCAGCGCATCTTGCCACCAGGGCCGCTTATACGCATAGTAAGGGCGACCATCGCCATACGCTGAGGTACGCTCATTTTCTTTGAAGTATTCACCAGTGTGAGCCGAGGCAAAAAACGCAGACAAAATATTACTGTCGCGGCTGCTAATACGGATAAAATTATCATTCAGTAGTGGATAATCAGGTAAAGAGGATAACGCCACACCACGCTCACGGTAGTTATCGAAAAAGTCGACCATATGCGGGCTGGTCACATAGGTTTCAACTACCTTGCCGTATTGCGCAAAAAACGACTGCATCGACAAACGCTCAGCATCTAAGTAATTTTGTACTTCGCGCTCAACACTATTTCGAGATAAAGACGCGATATGGTTAATGAAGAACACGGCCACGGCAACCATTAAAACGCTCAAGGTGCCACCGATCAGCAATAAAATCTTCTGACGTAAGGAGAGGTTGTTTAACATAAGAATAATTATTATTTTGTTAAGCTAAGCTTCTATAAAAACACATCCTTACGCCCTTGACTACGTTATCATGACCAAAAAGTGAATAACTGCACAATATTTAACCAACCTTAATAGTGCTACCGCCGCACCGTTTAGCCCCCTGCCTTTGCCAAGGCTAGGATTGTACACCTACTGTGATAAATTAAGCTGCCACGACACACCATACCGGTCATTGAGCCAACCAAACCTATGGCTAAAGGCGTAGTTATCCAAAGGCATTAGCTCTGTGCCGCCCTCGGCTAAGGTGCGAAAGATGCTCTCTATTTCGCTCAATAATTGGCACTCTAAGTACAATGAGATGGCTGGGGTAAAACTAAATGAGTGGTTAAGGTGGCTGTCGAGGGCTATAAACTCTCTGCCATTAATATGAAACTTCGCCCTTTTCACACTCCCCTCGGGTTCATGCTCATCTGCGGTGTAATACTGAATATCGATGATCTCAGCATCGCAGAACAACGAGGTATAGAACTTAATCGCCTCCTCGCACTTGCCCGCCTGATCACCAACAAATATCAGTGAAGTTAAAATGGATTTCATCTCTGCCTCCGTTCTATCCGATGATACTGGACGCCTTATTTGCAGGCCTAACCAAGCCTATTGCCGCCAAGCGGCTTTATTTTCGTTTACTGCGCAAGTAGGTGAGAAAAACCAATCGGCCTAATTTAGGCTTTATCATTCCCTGGTTAAACGAGGTAGCTAAGTGGAGCGCCTCTAGGATGAGCCGTCGCACTTGGGATATGAATACTACTGCGTAGGTTCTTTTGGTTGCATTAAATTCATAATGGCAAGGTATATCCAGCCGCCAACCCAAGTAAACCCTAAAACAAAAGTAACCACGGCACTGGTTAACCGCGAACGATTTTGCTTTGCTGCTAACCTAATGGCCAAAATGGCTGGTGCGACCGCTGTTAACAGAAGAACATAAACCAATACATCACCACCGATGCTCATATAATTCCCTTATATTTATAATGATTACCCTAACCAATAGGCCCTGTAACGCCGAGCTAGGGATGGACAACTTTGTTCCTATATTAAAACATTGCGCTGTAAACACCAAATCCAACCCTAAACCAACAATAGTTTAGAGTGCCAACCACTATTAGATGAGGTATTATGCCGGCGTTGAAAGTATCGGGCTTATTGATGCACTGAACCTCTTACTATCTTTTTTATATCTCAATCAACCAATCCATGTAAATCAAGAAAAGGAAAGATGTATGTATTTATGGAGAACTAATCAGTTAATAGCAGATTTCAAAAATAACAATGTTAGTCAAAAAGAAACCATGAAATACCTGCTAACTGTCTCACTATTTATGTTGCTAGGCTCATTTTTTATGGAACTATTTCCAAGCGACGAATTATCAGATAAAGAAACCATGTACCTCTATATACAGTACTTAATGATAGCTCTTATAACTATCCTAGGAATTTATTTCTGCTATGAAAAAAACCAAAAAATAGATTCTAAAAATTTCATAGAGCGCTTTATTTGCTTTTCTTTACCTGTGGCTATTAAGTCATTTTTCATAATTACTTTGTTTTTCATTGGGATGGCAGTTTTTCGTGAAATGATTAAAGCTGGTGGAGCCGACCTGTATTTAAACGACCCTAAAAACATACTAAAATATACAATATTTTATGAGCTGTTTTTTTACTTTGGAATCTATAAAGCTATCGGAAAGCTTCATAAGAATGAATCTACGCCACAACTCACATAAAATATAACAAATTGCTCAAGTTCGTAAACTCACTGGGACAATTAACGGCTGGCTTCGCGCAATTTTAGCCAACTGTTAATTGCTCCTTAGCAAGGCGTTAACGCAGCACTAAATGGTCAATACAAATTGAATATCCATTATTATGACCCGAGCCTTGCTGTGCAAACTAAGGCCCAAAATAAAAGGAAAATTTATTAGTTGGCTAAACTTGTGCAGCGAAGCGAAACCAAACCAACCGTTAGCAGTCCCGCACTTAATTGGCTTGTTATATGCTTTATTCAAATATCTCATGTTGTGCCATTTCTTCACTCCACGGCACATAAAGCGGAAATTCTAGATCCTTTTGCTCAGCTAAAACAACTTTTGCTACTGCGCAATCAGCGCGTGCTCTAGTTATAGATTCGCTGGGCGCTGATCCCCAGCTCTTCGGCGACGGATTTGTTGGTATTTCCAGGTTGTTCCGCCCTGCGAACCGCTTCGCGACAAAACTCTTCGGTATAGGCCTGGGTTCTTTTCTTTTTGGTCAAAGGACACCTCTTTTCTAACTATAGAAGGTGTCTACTTTTTTTGGGTAAGTCCTACAGCTAACGCCCAACTTTGGGGCACAGACACATGGGCTAAAATACGGCGCGAAGCGACAGGAGCCCATGTGTTTGTGTCCCAGCGAACGCAGTGAGTGCCAACAGTTGTTTGTTATGCACTACTCAAGACATTCTGGGTGTTCCATTAGATATTCCAGTGCCCAAGGCTGGATGTTAAAGGGAAAAACATCGTAATGATCAGCTATGTTTGACGCTCTGTATACAACCATTGCTGAGACCAACCCATTGACCATGCCGTTAGAAACGGAAGCATGTTGAGTTCTTGTGTTATGTGCCAAGTAATAAGAAAGAAAGGCTTTTTCGTCTTCGCTTAATTGGTGCAGACGCTTCTGATACTTTTTGAGGTTAATACGCCATTTGAGCTTTTTAATAACCCACTTACTTGCGGGTGCCACGATATCGGCAACAATTATAGCAATAGATATTAGCCAAATAACTCCCACCCAAGTCTTCAGTGTCTCTCTTGCTTCTTGTAGACCTAAATCGTTTAATAATTCATTACTACCGAAAAGGAATATCGAAGACACTACTAATAGGATAAAAGCATGTTTTGTATTGAGCTTTAGCCAATTTGATATGTCACTGAACTGCAAAAAAACCTCCTTGTGCATAACGCCCGCAACACCGGGCAATTTGAAGCGCAGCGGAAAATTGATCCGCGTGCTTGCGCTTGTTAAGCCTCATTTACCAACAAGCTCTTTAATACTTTTAACGACCAAATCACGATCCGCGATATGAAGATGATGCTTTTCTGATTCAGAATAGATCACACGGCTATTCGTAGATAAACCTTTAAAGTAATTTTCCGCTTCGGAGTAAAGCTCATCCATTGATTTGGCTATGTCATCAGGAACGAAAGGCGGATCGTATCGCTCTCCCGTTAACTTGGAGCGCACAACGATAATAGGCTTGGTACCAAAATCATCTGCGTTAGCCAGTAATGCGTAGCTTTTCATATGATCTACATTTTCAGGGACTCTCTCAAACATAGGATTATGAACACTTTGCTCAAACTGATAAAAGCGTTCTAAGTCCTGATTGTCTGTTTGATAGTTTTCTGGCCACCTTGTCCCCATAGTGTAAAAGTAACCCAACGGGGGCGGATCAATCAGTACGGCTCCCATAACTTCTTGTGGGTAGAGGTTGTTATACGCAGTGATGATATAAGATGCATATGAGCCACCTGCAAAATAAAATGGCCCTTTGATATTGGCATTTTGAAGCAAACTTCTGAGTCTGCTTGCCATGTCATTGACCGTAAAAGGAACGCTACCCTTTTCGCTCTTACCCAACCCTGCACGATCATACAAACAGATGCTGAAATCATTTTTCAATCTCTTTATATTTTCTAACCAAACCCCATCCGAGCCATAACGCCCGAAACCCTGCTCCAGTATTAGTTGTGGCTTGTCGTTTTCGTAACACTCAAGATATAGCTTAAATTCACCAACATCATATAACCCAGATTTTGTCGGCTTTAAGTCTGGCTCCGCAGCTAGTGCGCAAAAACCAATAAAAATTGAAAATAACTTTATGATTGTTTTCATATCGACTCCATTCTCTCGATGAGG
>NZ_BCAI01000014.1:0-109333 GCF_001293805.1 Pseudoalteromonas sp. SW0106-04
AAAACTTTTGGGGTTCTGCATCTAAGATATAAAAGTCAGCACCAAAAGTTCTATATTCAAGACCGTTTACTTCCATGACTTTCGTGGAAAACAAAGCCTCACCTTTTTTACCGTTCTTACTATCCTCAGCAAAAGTAGCGTAAAGCACCTGTTCAACCTTATCTTCTAAGTCAGATTTAATTGAGATAAGTGTTGCGTTAGTTAGTTTTACTCTTGGTCTCATGCTTGTGCTTCCTTCTTATCTTCTAGGCAAAACGGGCGGAAAAAACTAAGGTACTTAACTCCATTAACTTTTAGTAAATTGTTGTCAGCATCAAAATGTGACAGAACGCTAGACTGATACAACGAAATATATTTTTCATAATCGATGGTGTTAAAAAAATTGGTATCGACACGTCGTGCATGGAAAACAAGAGCTTGCTGATCGATACGAACAATGAACTTTTGATCACCATCTAGATTTTTAACCTGTAGACATAAATCAGGTTTGTGCCAATCAGATACAAAGGAAGGAATCAGTGGGAAGCCATATACCAAATAGCGCATACCTTCGATTTTGAAGGTTGTTGGATTGAACTGAGCCTTATTTACTTTGCCGCTACGGAATAATTCAAGTGTCAACACCAGCCAGTGCTTATGCTTAGAAAATGTATTTCCTTCAGAAATACAGCCTTCGAACTCACTATCATGGTTTACATGATTGATGTACATGTATTTTTTAATGTCATTCAAGGAAAGCTTTTCAACCGGAAACTTTGAAGCTATGAGCCTGAAATAACAACCATGAACTTTTAAATCTGCATATTGAACTATCAACGGATCATCAAAGGCATCAAAGTATGGTCGCCACTCTAAGCGGAAGTCTGCGCCTGTATTAACAATAAACTTGGCATCTTCAGGTAACCCTAAAACTTGGTATATCAATGAAACTAAATCTAAAGTTTCAATATCTACCAGCATCAGGCTTTCAATACGGTTTGCCATTGACTCAATTTCTTTATGAAGCGATTCAATAATTTCTTGATCATCGTGTTCGTTGATCATTAAATATTTCAGGGAATCGTGCTTTAGAATTGAATCCAGTTTTTTCTGTTCAAATGCTTCAGTGAGGCTATTATGGGTATCAGAAAAATGAGGGCAGTTATAAACACCTCTAGCCCACAGGCCTTGGGCGTAAAGATCAGGAAACTCTAATAACTCAGCAAACTCTTTTGCTTGTTTATTGAGTTTATTCTTTAATTGATAAAGTGAGATCATTTAGTTCTCCAAACAACTTTTTAATAAACAATGGCCTACCAACACATTGCTTTATTTATTGTTCAAATAACCAAATTTTTACGGATGCTCCGCTTCACTGTTCACGTTTTCAAGGCGAAAAACATGTGTAGGCGTAGGCTGTCCGTTCAGCCTTCTTATTATAATATCGCCAAAAAACAAAATGACAACTTACGTATTTGTACAACTTTAGGTAGATATTTTGAGTTTGAACTCTGAAAAGCTAAGCCCAAACAAGGATACGACCATCTCTTCATTTATATTGGAGCCGGGAAATTTTTTTTCAAAATTTCCAATAATGCTATCTAGGTGGCTAGCTAATATTTTTACTAAAAATATTTCCGAGTTTGGTGAGAGTGCAGACAGTGCTATCAATGGGTTGTCAAAGGATTCAGCTTTTATTTTTACTAGTAAATCGCTGTAACTGTCACAGCCGTAAAGACAAATAGCTAGGGCTTCTTGGGCTTGTCCAAGGGGAATAGTTAATAATTTAGATAATCGTTTTGCCTGCCTTTTTATATTTACTAGCAGGTCTTCTTTATTAAAAGACATCAATACACCAAAAAACGGCAACGCTAGGCCACGCACCTATGTCACTCAGTTTTTGTGAATATTTAATCTTTTAGTTCAGAGTAAATCCATTTCGTCCTGTTTTCGTGGGAACGGGCTTCTCTGAAAAGCCACTGCAAAAAGCAGTGGCTATTGTCGCAATATTATAAGGAAATGTGAATTGTAGTTTGATGCCTACATGTTCTTTTCAGTGAATTCAGCCAAGCTACTACGCTCTACTTCATCAAATATCAATACTGAGCCTTTTTCATAGTTTCTATACACGTTAACAGCCGCGCTAGCACCTGAAGATGCGGGTGTGACAAACTTATCATCAATCTGGGCTAAGTTGCCCAACACGATTGTGCGACAATTTTTGCCACCACGGCTTAACATGCCCTTAATTTGCGCTCTAGTCATGTTTTGAGCTTCATCAATGATTAAAACAGCATCGTCTATTGAACGACCTCGGAAGTAAGCCATACTAGTAAATTCTATATTGGCTTTTTCGATCACATGCTCGACTGTTGCATGAATATTTGTTTCATGGCTATCATCTGAATGCATCGAAATTAAGGCGTCAGTAATACCAGCCAGAAGAGGCATCGATTTTTCTGTTAAATCCCCCGGTAAGAATCCCGGATCGTCGTCCATAAAGTCTCTGGAGCGCACCACAACGATTTTTTTGTACTTTTTTAACTCCAATACTTGATGCAGCGCTGAAGCAACTGCTAAAAAAGTTTTTCCGGAGCCAGCAGGGCCAAGGATGATATTTAAGTCATAATATGGATCTGTTAATTGGCTTAAAGCTACTGCCTGACGCTGATTTTTAGGCAAAATGCCCCATACTTTTTCTTGTTTACGAGGCAATAACTTTGTGAATACCTCAGTATCTGTTACTTCTGAAATTCGCCCAATGTGTCCAGCTTCATCGTACCAATACATGTTTGGCTGAACTTCATCGTTAAACAAGCTTATAGGGAATGTATAAACCTCTCCTGAAACTTTGAAATCTTTATCTGATTCAATTCGATCAAAAAGGTCGCCTTCAAAAGCCTGTACTCCTGTATACAACAAATCTATATCTGCGATTTGATTATCAACGGATACATCTTCAGCCATAACACCAACTGTACGTGCTTTCAGTCGCATATTGATGTCGCGGCTAACAATTGTTACGTCTTTATTGAGTTCTTTTTGAAGATATAAAGCATAATTAATTATTCTGTTATCAGCGTCACTTCCTATCCCGTGCTTTAACTCCTTAGCCAGATCCAATTGAGTGTCAATTCCAATGAAAAGCTTTCCTCTCTGGGCTGTTTCGGTAGATGGTAAAGGAATACCTATTTCCATTTCCTCGGCTGTATGTCCATTTATAATGTCTTCAAGCATTCTAATGCACATACGGGCATCGGCACTTACCGATTTATTAGTTCTTTCTTTCAGGTTATCAAGCTCTTCAAGGACAGTTAGACAGATGTAAATATCATCTTTGTAGCTAAAAATAGATTTTGGATCATGTACTAATGCAGATGTGTCTAGTACACGAGGATTTCGATTATCAATAGAGCTTTTCATTACGCAGCCCCCCAAAAGATTGAATCGTTGCTAGGCTTTGTGTTGTACTTTTCTTGTAAATTACAAATTTTGAGTAAAGGTTTATTGTTGAGAGACTGCTCAGAGTAGCTAAGGTAATCAATTTTTTTGGAAATTCTTTTTACTTTTTCTACAGGCCAATAAAAACAAGGGGGTAAAAACTTTAAAACATCCCCAATTCGGGGTTGCAAAATTACCACGGCATTCTGGATACTACGCCCACGCATGAAGTTCACCGATTTAAACTGAATATTGGCTTTTTCCATAATATAGTTGCGACTGGAAATCGGGTTCTCATCGCCTTTGTGCAACACCTCCAAAGAATCGGTGATCGCTGCCAGCCAAGGCGCCATTTTCTCTTCCTCTGTGCCTGGCAAAAAACCTATAGACTCCGCTATTTCAGGGGTATTGCGGGTCACAATTAGTTTGTCGTATATGCCTTTTTCGATGATCATTTCAAGGGCGGCCGCTAAGGCTAAAATCGTTTTGCCGCACCCTGCCGGACCAGTGAGTAACACCAGTTCGATATCTGTGTCGAGCAAGGCGTCCATGGCCATGCCTTGGTAAATATTTTTTGGTTTAACGCCCCAGGCGCTGCGCGCCAAAAGCCGTTCGACTCCTAGGTCTTTTAGGGTTATATGTGCTTCATCATAGCCAACTACACGAGCCGCGAAATGGCCACTGTCATCAAGCAAATATTCATTGGCAAAGATATCAGGTACCAACTCTCTGGCAACGTGATGAAGGGCATCGCGCCCTTGCTGCTCGGTTTCACACTCCCCGACATGCTGCCAGAAATCACCCTCTATTTTTTTATACCCTGAGGTCAGTAGCGTAATGTCATCAATCAGTTGGTCTGTACGGTAATCTTCAACATAATGCAGACCCGCACCTTTGGCTTTAAGACGCATGTTGATATCTTTGGTCACTAGCACCACTTTGGCGTCGCTGTACTGCTTTTGCAGATACACCGCGCAGTTAATGATGCGGTGATCGTTTTCATCCCCAGGCAGTCCAGAGATGCTATCTGCAAACAAATGATCATTAACAATAATGAGCTTACCCCGAGGCGCTTCTGGTGCACGTTTATTACTGGGTAATAGCCCCCCCTGCAACATTTGCTCTGGGGTGGCATCGCGCAATACTTCATCGAGTGCACGAATAGCCACTCGTGCATCGCGACTCACATCACGTTTGCGGTCTTTTATGTGGTCGAGCTCTTCGAGGACAGTCATTGGCACAATTACATCGTGTTCTTGGAAAGAGAGGAAAGCAAGGGGTTCGTGGAGTAATACGTTGGTGTCGAGCACATACATTTTACTACTGGTAGCGTGGCGGTCTTGGTCCATAGCGCGTTCCTATTTGTCTTTTATTGTATGTATGCCGCCGCAGCTCAATAAACAGCCTGAATCAGTAGCAGCATACTTCAAGTTTAGTCTATGGATTACAAAAGACGCTTTTATGACAGTAAAAAAGACGGTGAAAATCACACTTTTTTGTTTGCAAAAATGCCCTTCTTTTGCTGCTGTATATAAAACACACAAGCGTAGAAACTTTTCTGCGTTTTGTGGTGATAATCAATCAAGAGCACGCTAATATAGCCGCCTTTTTTTGCTTGGGCCAACGCGCTCAAGCCTAGGTAAATCAAAGTCGAGTCGAGCAAGTAATGAATTTTTCCTTAGGTCAACGTTGGATCAGTGATACCGAGTCCGATTTAGGATTAGGTACCGTAGTTGCATTGGAAGGACGCCAAGTCAGCATTCTTTTTCCTGCAAGCGGGGAAAACCGGGTCTATGCACAAAGTGAAGCCCCCGTTACCCGTGTAAAGTTCAATCCTGGCGATACTATTCGCAGTGCTGATGAATGGGAACTTGAGGTCAGCGAAGTAACACAAAGCGATGGCTTATATACCTACGTAGGCAAACGTCTTGATAATGACGAACCGGTGGAACTCAAAGAAACTTTTCTCGATCATTTTATTAAGTTTAATAAGCCTCAAGACAGGCTTTTTGCTGGTCAAGTAGACCGCTTCGATCGTTACACGCTGCGCTACAACACGTGGCAACATCGCTACCAGCGCGCGCAGTCACCACTAAAAGGGTTAATTGGGCAACGCGCTAGCCTGATTGAGCACCAATTGCATATTGCCCGTGAGGTGGGACAACGTTTTGCCCCGCGCGTGTTACTCAGCGATGAAGTGGGTCTAGGTAAAACCATTGAAGCCGGTATGATTTTGCACCAACAGTTGCTTACCGGGCGCGCTGCGCGCGTGCTCATAGTCGTGCCGGAGAATTTACAACATCAATGGCTAGTAGAAATGCTGCGCCGCTTTAACTTACAGTTTGCCATTTTTGATGAGGAGCGCTGCGCCGAAGCCTATGCCGACAGCCCCAATGTGTTTGAGACCGAACAGTTGGTGCTCACTAGCTTAGAATTCCTAACCAAGAAAAAACGCTGGTTTGAACAAGCAACCTTGGCGGATTGGGACCTTATGGTGGTTGATGAAGCGCATCACCTAAGCTGGTCGGTGGATAACCCCAGCACCGAGTATCAGCGCATTGAAGAGCTCAGTCGCGATATTGCCGGTCTTATTTTGCTTACCGCCACCCCAGACCAACTTGGCCACCAAAGTCACTTTGCCCGTTTGAAACTGCTCGACCCTGACAGGTTCTATGACTACGACGCCTTTGTTGCCCAAGAAGCGCATTATCAAGACATTGCTGACGCAGCCAATAGCGTACTCCAAGAACAAGCTCTGAGCACTGACCAACAGCAAGTACTTACCAACCTGCTAGGTAGCGAAGCACAAGCACTACTTGCTGGTATTGCTAAGGGCGATGAGCAAGCGAAAGCCAGCATGTTAGAGCAGCTTCTGGACCGTCATGGCACAGGGCGCATTTTATTCCGTAACAGCCGCAGTGGCATAAGCGGCTACCCCGAGCGTATTTTACACACCTACCCAATGACAATGCCGTCGCAATACCAAACGGCGATGAACGTAATGGGCAGTTTAGGCAGCTCAGGACCGGCTGAGCTCAACGCCATGCGCGCGCTGTTCCCAGAGAAAATGTTCCAAGAATTCGAGGGCCAAGACAGCAGCTGGACACAGTTCGACCCTCGGGTGCAGTGGCTTATCGACACCCTTAACGCCAATAAGCCGCAAAAGATGTTGGTGATTTGTGCTAAAGCCGAAACCGCGTTAAGCCTTGAGCAAGCCCTGCGTGAACGCGAGGGGATCAAGGCCGCACTGTTCCATGAAGGCATGAGCATTATTGAACGTGACCGCGCCGCCGCATTCTTTGCCGACATTGAAGACAGTGCTCAGGTCCTTATTTGTTCTGAGATTGGCTCTGAGGGGCGCAACTTCCAGTTCGCTCACCACCTCGTGCTGTTCGACTTGCCGCTCAACCCAGACCTGTTAGAGCAGCGCATTGGCCGTTTAGATCGTATCGGCCAAAGCGAAGACATTAAAATTCACGTGCCTTATTTTCAACACACTGCACAAGACACTCTGCTGCAGTGGTATCACCATGGCCTGAATGCCTTTGAACACACCGCCAGCACTGGGCATATTCTCAATCAAGAGTTTGGTGATGAACTCATCGAGCTGCTGGCTGATGGCAGCTACCAAGATGAACCGCTACAAGCACTGGTACAACGCGTTCATGCGCGGTATCTAGCGCTCAAAGCGCAAATGGAATCAGGACGTGACCGGTTATTAGAGCTGCACTCTAGCGGCCAAGGCCAGTCTGAGCACCTAGTGCAGGATATCAATGCCTTAGACCACAGCTTTGAGCTGCCCAGCTACATGATCAATGTGTTTGATATTTGGGGAGTGAACCAAGAAGATAAAGGCGAAAATAGCATTATCCTCAAACCCACGGAGCACATGCTCGGTGCCACCTTCCCCTGCTTAAAAGAAGAAGGCATCAGTGTCACTTTTGATAGAGACACGGCGCTTGCGCAAGAAGATTTGCACTTTATCAGTTGGGATCACCCCATGGTCGAAGGGGCGATGGAGATGATCTGTGATGACGATTTTGGCACCGCTTCGGTGGCGCTGTTTAAAAACAAAAAACTGCCGGCCGGCACCTTCTTTGTTGAATTGGTTTACATCGCCGAAGCCATGGCTCCGAAATCGTTACAGTTAGGCCGCTATTTACCGCCGACGCCCATACGACTCTTACTGGATAAAGGCGGTAACGACCTCAGCGCCAATGTTGCCTTTGATACCTTTAATCAGCAATTAAATGCCGTTGGCAGACAAACGGCATCGAAGCTTGTGAACGCATTGCAAAGTGCCATTCACCCGCTGATTGAGCAAGGCAATGAGCAGGCGCAGGTGCACATGGAGCAACTACGTGAACAGGCCAAACAGAGTATGCATCAGGCACTGGATACAGAGCTGACTCGCCTGCAAAACCTGAAAGAAATCAATCCGAATATTCGTGACGAGGAGCTCAGTTATTATCGTGATAACAAGCAGCAAATGGATGATTACATCGACAAAGCCAAGGTTAAACTCGATGCCATTCGCTTAATCGTTGTCAGCCACTAAGCATTTCTTTAAAATGGCCGGCCTTATCTAACGGGGCTGGCCATGCTGTTACACTACAATCCACCGCGCACTCCTTATCTGCGCATTCTTTACCAAGATGATGACTTATTAGTACTGGATAAACCCAGTGGCTTACTCAGCGTTCCCGGAAAAGACCCCAAGCATGCAGATTGTGTGATCCGTCGCGCTAACCTTGTTTTTCCTAGCGCCAAAATTGTGCACCGCCTGGATATGGCCACCTCCGGGGTTATTTGTCTGGCATTAAATAAAGCCGCACACCGCCACCTAAGTATGCAATTCCAAGAGCGGCAAACGGCCAAGCGTTACCTTGCTCGGGTTGAGGGTCACCTAAAAGAGCAAAATGGCAGTATCGATTTGCCCCTGATTTGCGACTGGCCAAACCGGCCAAAGCAAATGGTCGATCATGACCGAGGGAAACCCTCACTCACGCATTATCAGGTGCTTGATTATGAGCAGGACGCCACCCGCGTTGAGCTCACCCCGATCACCGGGCGCAGTCACCAGTTACGCGTACATATGCTTAGCCTAGGACATGTGATCCTCGGCGATAGACTTTACGCCCACGAACGTGCCAAAGCGCGAGCAGATAGGCTACAACTACACGCCACTTGGCTACAGCTACGCCATCCTAGTAACGAAGAGGTGATGGAGTTCACCGCTTCGTGTCCGTTCTAAACTTTTTATGGCGGTGGCCGATAGCTATGTAGATATAAAATAATAGAGAGTGTTTAACGTCTGTGCTGCGATTGATACTGATATTAATAGGGTTGCTCGTGCAATGGCCAACCAATGCCAGCCCGGCCCTCGATAGGCATTACTTAGCTAGCCTCGATGAGACACAAACGCTGCTCGCCAAAGGGGAAGAGTTTAATGTGGTGTTTCGCCCACATATGGCTTCAGAGCATCGCGGTGTAGTGCTTATGATCCCGAGCATCGATGATCCCTATGGTAATCAACGTGGTTTTATATTTTTACGGGCACTGCTCAGTGAGCGTGGCTATAGCAGCTACCTCTTAATTAATCGCCCAGCAACACTTGACGATGAGCAACAGAGCGAAGCTGCTCAGCAAGACGCTAACGAAGAACAGCAACAAGGCCAAGCGCAGCAATCTCAGGAGCCGCCTCCACAACCCGCTGACGAAACCGAGCAGCCGCAACCCAGTTATGTCCCTGGCTATCAACAAGCCATCTCCTCTGAGCTGTTGGATAAAGAACAACAGCGCTTAAGCGCACAACTAGTTAGTCTACTAGAGCGGGCACAAGAGCAAGGCAAAGCGGTTAGTGTGTTCGCTGCTGGGCGCAGCGCCGGCTTACTCAGTGAGTACTTTGTCGATAATCTACAGGTGGATATTAACGCGTTTATTGCTGTGGGCGCCTACTTGCCGATCCCTACGCGTCACCATCATATTAGTGCCAATTTATCAGTGATGCCTCCTGCGGTGCTCGACGTGTACACCCCTTTTGATCATAGCTGGGCCACGCAGCAACGGCCACAGCGACGACTCTGGGCAGAGAAAAACAGAAAGCTTGATTACCGCCAACGTACATTGTTCGCTGAGCTTAGTGAGCAGCAGCAAATACACCGCCTCGCAACGGAAATCGACGGTTTTCTGCGGCGCTTATTCTAAGCCTTTAGGTACTCATACGCCGCTTGGATATCCTGGCTTTTCTTTTGCGCTAACTTCATCATATGCTCAGGAAGGCCCTGGGATACCAACTTATCTGGGTGGTGCTGCGCCATCAACTTGCGGTAGGCCTTTTTTACAGTGCGCGCATCCGCTCCCTCTTCCAAACCAAGAATATCCAACGCCTGACGACGATTCATACCGGCATCGCTGGTACTTGATGTGCGCCCTTGATGATGTTGTCGTTGCTGCTGTTGAAAGCGTTGTTGCTGTTGGCGAAAAGCAAATTCGGCTTGGTAGCGTTTGAGGATAAAGTTAAAATGGGTTTTACTGACACCCAGCCCTTTGGCGACCTGCTCCAACAGCGCTTTTTCTTGCTCAGCTAAGTGGCCATCACTGAAGGCCATCTGAATTTGGATTTCCAAAAATAACTGCAACATATCGAAGCGCCCGGCAAAATGCTCGCGGAACTCTCGCAGCGTCGCATTCATGGAGAAATCAGCCTCTTTACCCGCGCGAAATGCATGCTGAGCTTCGCGCTTGTCCTCACCACTTAAGCCCATTTCATCCATAAACTGTGTGGCTGCACGAATATGCATCTCGTTGACGCGACCGTTGGACTTCGCAATATGCCCCATGACAGCAAAGCAACTAGAGAAAAATAAGGCTTGGCGCTGAGATACATCTTCGTGGTTAAAAAAGCCACGAAAACCGCCAGCACGGTCAAAGTCCTGCTTTAAGCTTCTATCGAACATGTGCCCAACGAACAGCCCCAATAAGGCGCCAAGAAACTTACCAAACATAAAGCCAAAGCAGGCACCAAGAAGCTTGCCCCACATCACCAAAATACCTCTGAAAACCAATGTGCACCACATAGTGACGAAAAATCATCGAACTAACAAGCGAAAGCATGGCCCAGTAGCGCACCTAGTTGTATACCCTAGCGCTTTTATCGCTAACAATTTTTAACCCTTATCCGCTGACATCGCTTTGTCAGCGGATGTAATTACGGAAAAATTGCTTTATTATGTCATGCTTATTTCCAGTGCACTTGGCAAGCAACATTAAGTTTAAGGGAAGTCGATGAATAAATTGTGGGGCATGGTTATTCTCGCCCTGTATGGTGCCAGCGCAGGAGCTGTTTTTGCGCGTACAGCAGAGCTTGCGGCCAATACCGCTTCGGCGCAAGAGCACACAGATACCGATAAAAAACAGTTATCACAAAATATTAAGGTAGCGCACTGCTTAGCTGCTTCACGCCCTGCGCCTTGGCAAGCCCCTAACTTACCCTTGGGTCTAGTAGAAATTGTTTCCGACGATGTTGAATTAATAGGCCAAGATAGTGCTCAGTTTGACGGCAACGTCAACATCAATACGCGCACCATGAGCTTACAAGCGCAGTCGGCACTGATTGACAAACAACAAGGCTTATTAAATGCGACTGGGCCGCTCACTTACCGAGACGGTGTTTCTAAAATCACCAGTCGCGGCTTAAATGCAAGCTTAAACGACTCTAATATCAGCCTTCTTGGTGCCGATTATCAGCTCACTCAACAGCAAGGCCGTGGTGGCGCTGAACAACTTCAAGTTAATGAGGACGCCTTAGAGCTGAGTAATGCCAGCTTCACGACCTGCCCGGTCGATAGCGAAACCTGGGCAATCAGCGCCGATAAAATCATTCTTTCGCAAAAAGAAGGTTGGGGCGAGACCTACGGTGCCACGCTGAAAATTTATGATACTCCGGTGTTGTATCTGCCCTATTTTACCTTTCCTATCGATGATAAACGCAAAACAGGGTTTTTAGCACCACAGATTTCCAGCTCAAACCGATTTGGCGTGGAGACTATCACTCCTTACTACATCAACTTGGCTCCCAATTACGACCTCACATTGACGCCGCGCTATATGTCCAAAAAAGGCATTCAGCTGCAGTCTGAGTTTCGCTATTTAACCCCGAGCAGCCAAGGCTTGCTGGGACTCGAATACTTAGATTCAGATAAAAGTGAGCGCGAGCTTGGAAACCGTTATTTATTCCACTGGCAGCAGCAGAGCTATTTTAGTGATGTCTGGCGTGCAGGCGTTGATATTACTAATGTGAGTGACGATAACTACCTCACTGACCTGAATTCTAATTACGCCAATAAGACCGACACCCACTTAGCCCGTACGGGGATTCTTACCCATTGGGGTGAACGTTGGCGCACCGATATACAATTGCAAGATTATGAAGTCCTGGGCGACCATCTTGAGTCCTACACAACCTTGCCTCGCATCGGCTTTACACAGACAAATGCTTATAAATTGGGTTGGTTTGACGCTTCAGTAAGCGGCGAGTTGAGCCATTTCCGTAACAGCACGCGAACTATTGATGAAGCCACACGAGTGCACATAGAACCGCAACTGCGTTTTAGTGAAGAGCGTTATGCTTGGTCATTTCTCTCCGAGTTCAGTGTGCTGCACACTTATTATGACCAGCAAGGTAATCTTGAAGGGACGCAGTATGAGCAAACGGTAAACAGAACTCTACCGAAAGTTCGCCTATACAGCCAACTTAACTTCGAGCGCGACACCAGCTTACTCGTCGAAGATGGTATTCAAACCCTGGAACCACAAATTCAATATTTGTACACCCCCAACAAAGACCAAAATAACATTGGCCTGTTTGATACCACCAAGCTCCAAGACGACTTTTATGGCCTGTTCCGCGATCGTCGTTTCTCCGGTGTAGACCGCATCGCTGCGGCTAACCAAATTACCCTCGGGGCGACAACGCGTATCTTTGATAAACAAAATGAGGAATTATTTAACCTCAGTGTCGGGCAAATATTCTATCTCTCTGATTCTGCTAAACCCACAGAGCAAGACTTTGCCGGCGAAAACAATTACAACGCGTTATTCGCCGGTGAAGCCATGTGGCACTGGCACCGTCGTTGGTACCTCTCTGGCGGCATTCAGTACGACACCGATGGCAAGCAAATAATCCAATCCCATGTAACCCTAGATTATAAGGGCGACGATAATGAGTTGGTGCAGTTGAACCATCGCTATGCAAACGATGTCTCAGGGAATACAATTGAGCAAATAGGTATGTTTACCAGTGTCCCAATTGACGATAACTGGCAATTCGTGGCCAGCTACCACCGTGATATTGAAACCGGTCGTAGCATCGAAGTGTTCAGTGGTTTACAGTATGAGTCATGTTGTTGGGCAGTGCAGATCACTGGCCGCAGACAAATAGAAACGGACTTAAACCAAAGCATAAACCAAGAGCAAGCCATCTTCGACTCGGGGATCGGCATCAAATTTGTCCTTAAAGGACTTGGAGGCAAGAGCAGTTATGATGCACAAAAGTTACTTAGAGAAGGCATTTTTGGCTACCGTCGCCCCTATTTCCTTACCAATTAAAGCAATAAAAAGTATGAAATTCAGACGTTTTTTAGCAACAACTTTATTTGCCCTAGGGTTATCTCAGGGTGTACAAGCGCAAGAACAACTTATTGACCAAGTCGTAGGTATCGTTAACGAAGGGGTGATCCTTGAAAGTGAAGTGGATGCCATTGTTAACCGAGTAAAAGCACAAGCCAAAGAAAGTGGTCAAGATCTGCCTACTGACAGTGCCTTACGTGTGCAAGCTATTGAGCGACTCGTCAATCAAACCTTACTGATGCAAATGGCTGACCGTATGGGGTTAGAAATCTCCGATGGCCAGCTTGATCAAACTCTTGCAACCATGGCTAAAGACCAAGGCGGTACGATTGCCGACATGCGTCGCTCAGTGGAAGCTTCCGGTGAAAGCTTCGCCCAATTCCGTGAAGATATTCGTAAAGAGATCACCACTCAGCAGGTACTGCGCGCTAACGTCGATCGTCGTATCTACATTAGCTTGCAAGAGATTGAAAACCTTTTGCAAATTATGGAGCAGCAAGGCGGCAACAGTGAAGAATATGATATTGGTCATATTCTTATCGATATTCCCAGCTCTGCAACGCCAGAGGAAATTGCCAGTGCGCAAGACCGTGCAGCTAAAGTTATTGAATTACTTGAAGAAGGCCGAGAGTTTAAACGTATCGCAATCGCCTCATCCAGTGGCTCGAAAGCGCTCGAAGGTGGACAGCTAGGGTGGATGAGCACCAATGAAATGCCTTCATTATTTGCCGAGGCAGTCAAAGGTAAGAAAAAAGACACGATTGTTGGCCCACTGCGCAGTGGCGCGGGCTTTCACATAATTAAAGTACAAGACGTGCGTGGCCGCCAAGTGGTGGAAACAGTCGAGATGCGTTCACGTCACATTCTTCTCAAGCCCTCAATTATATTGAGTGAAGAGAAAGCACGCTCAATGCTTGAAGGCTTTGTCAAAGACTTGCGTGCCGGTGATGCTGACTTTGCCGAATTGGCGAAAGAGTACTCTGAAGACCCGGGCTCAGCGCTTAAAGGGGGTGAGTACGATTGGACCGACCCTACTACCTATGTGCCTGCGTTTCGCGATACGTTAATGTCGCTAGAAAAAGGCGAGATCAGTGAACCGTTCCGTTCCACTTTCGGCTGGCACATCGTGCAGCTGTTAGATAAACGCGTCGCCGATAAAACCGATTTAGCGAAGAAAAACCGTGCTCAGCAGCTGCTCTATAATCGTAAGTTCAAAGAAGAGAGCTTTGCGTTCCAGCAGGAGATCCGCGAGCAAGCGCACATTGAGATCTTCGCAGAGGATTAATGGTTATGACCTTACGTATCGCCATTACTCCGGGGGAGCCGGCTGGCATAGGCCCGGATTTATTGCTTGAATTAGCACAGCAGCAGTGGCCCGCACAGCTGGTCGCTATTGCTGATGCTAAGCTATTGCAACAACGAGCCAAAGCGCTGGGTCTGCCTCTACGGTTAACGCCTTTTGATGAGCAAGCCCCAGCCCAGCCCAGCGAAGCGGGTGAGTTGTATATCCATCAAGTCGATTTAGCAACGCCTGTGGTGGCTGGTGAACTTGATGAGAAAAATGGCGAATACGTGCTTGATACTCTGCGTATCGCCTGTGAGAAAAACATGGATGGCACGTTCGATGCCATCGTCACAGGCCCAGTTCACAAAGGTATCATTAATAAAGCGGGTATTTCTTTTAGCGGGCACACCGAATATTTTGCGCAACAATCAAATACCCCGGATGTCGTGATGCTGTTAGCAACACAAGGACTGCGAGTTGCGTTAGTCACCACGCACATCCCGCTGGCCTATGTAGCCAAAGCCATTACAGAAGAGCGCTTGAAAAAGGTAATTGGTATTCTTGAGCACGATTTACGTACTAAATTCGCAATTGCCAAACCCCGCATTTTAGTCTGTGGTTTAAACCCACACGCTGGCGAAGGCGGGCACCTTGGCCGTGAAGAAATTGAAGTGATCACTCCGACCTTGGAAGCGCTAAATCAACAAGGTATGAACTTAGTGGGCCCCCTTCCTGCAGACACCCTTTTCCAAGATAAATACCTCAATGAGGCGGATGCAGTACTGGCGATGTATCACGATCAGGGGTTGCCTGTGTTAAAATATAAGGGTTTTGGAAATTCCGTAAATATCACCCTTGGCCTTCCTTTTATTCGCACCTCAGTCGATCACGGCACTGCCCTTGACTTAGCTGCGAGTGGCCAAGCAGACGCTGGCAGTTTTCGCGTTGCTTTAAATGAAGCAATCAAAATGGCGAGCAAAAAAGCTAAGAGACAATGACAGATAAATTACACCTAGGCCACTATGCTCGAAAGCGATTCGGGCAAAACTTTCTTCATGACGAAACCGTCATTGATAAAATAGTCACCGCTATCGACCCGCGTCCGGGCGATAACCTAGTCGAGATTGGTCCTGGTTTGGGCGCAATCACCGAACCGGTGTGCGAGTTGACCGACCATCTTAACGTGGTTGAGCTTGATAAAGACTTGGCCGAGCGCCTGATTCACCACCCTTTTATGGCGCCGAAGCTAACGGTACATCAAGGCGATGCGATGAAATTCGATTTTTCCTCGCTGCTACGCAACGACGCCAAATTAAAAATATTTGGTAATCTGCCTTACAATGTTTCAACACCACTGCTATTCCATCTATTCAACTTCGTTGATGAGGTAGAGCATATGCACTTTATGCTGCAAAAAGAGGTGGTTAATCGTATGGTCGCAGGTCCTGGTAGCAAAGCCTTTGGCCGTTTGAGCGTAATGACACAATATTACTGCCATGCCATTCCTGTTATTGAAGTGCCGCCTAATTGCTTTAAACCAGCACCTAAGGTGGATTCGGCCGTGGTGCGCTTAGTGCCTAAAGACAAAGCACAACGCAGCGCTAAAGATACTAAGTTACTTAATACCGTGTGTTTAGAAGCGTTTAATCAGCGCCGTAAGACACTGCGAAATAGCTTGAGCAATTTATTGGATGAAGCGCAGCTAAAAAGCCTAGGTATCGATCCAAGTTTGCGAGCAGAAAGCCTGAGTTTACAACAATTTATTGAGATTGCGAATTGGTTATATGACAACAAGCAGTAGTACAGATTCAGCGATTAAAGTGAATGTCGAGACCTTCTACGTTGAAGGTCAATCGGAGCCAGAGCAAGACAAATACGTATTTGCTTATAACATCACGATAAAGAATCACAGCCTGAGTAGCGCCAAGCTCGTCAGTCGTTATTGGCTTATCACCGACGCCAATGGCAAAGAAGTCGAGGTAGAAGGTGAAGGCGTGGTTGGTGAGCAGCCAACCATCGGCCCGGGTGAGAGTTACAGTTATACCAGTGGCGCTGTGTTAGAAACTCCCGTGGGCACCATGCAAGGCTACTACGTGATGCGCAGCGAATTTGGCAATGAGTTCCAGGCGCCCATTGATGTTTTCCGCCTGAACTGCCCCAACATTTTACACTAAGCTCATGGCGTTATATGCAATAGGTGATCTGCAAGGCTGTTATCATGAATTTGATGCACTGTTGCGGCGCGTTAATTTCAACCCCAGCCAAGATCATCTCTATTGTGTAGGTGATATCGTTGCGCGCGGCCCCGACTCGCTGTCATGTCTGCGCCGACTTGTGCAATTGCAAGGCAGTGTGAGTGTCACCTTAGGTAATCACGATTTACACCTACTGGCTTGTGCAGCATTAAATAAAGAACCCAACCCAAAAGACAAACTCGCCCCTTTATTTGCCGCCGACGATTTTGATTCCTTACTCGCGTTTTTACGTAACCAACCCTTAGCTCTTTGGTTAGCGCCACTGAACACGCTGGTATGTCATGCTGGCTTGTCTCCACATTGGTCACTTACGCAAGCTCTTGAGCAAGCGCAACAAGCGCAGCGCTGTTATCAAGGAAAAGACGCGGCTCATTATTTCGCGCACATGTATCAAAACAGGCCTGTAAAATGGTGCGATTCTCTCAGCGAAATGGAAAAGTTTGTCTATACTATCAATAGTTTCACCCGCATGCGCTTTGTGGAACCCAGCGGTGCTTTAAACCTAAAAGAAAAAGGTAAACCAGGGTGCGATGATCAGCTTGTACCTTGGTTTGCTCACAGCCATCGTCAGCATGATGATTTTGACATTGTATTTGGGCATTGGGCGGCACTAGAAGGTAAAACAGGGCGAGATAATGTACATGCTTTGGACACAGGATGTGTTTGGGGTGGCAGCATGACTCTGATGGACTTGCAGAGTAAGAAAAAAGTTGTAAAGCAATGCGAATTTTTATCGCAATAAGCTGATAAAAACGCAAAAAGTTGTTACATTTTAGCAATAGTTACCTTAATTTATCCTTAATCCTGCCGATAAGTTAAGATATTTTATGTAGTTAGGAACATCTATGAAGCTTACTGTGAGTCAACGTATCTGGGGTGGATTCATCTTTATCACCCTCCTCCTTTTGGTTATAGGTGGCAACTCTCTTGTTCGCATTGCGAATATTGATAGCTCGACGCAAAGTGTTAACCAACTTTCTTTACCTGCTTTAGATAAAAGCTCTGAGCTACAAGTTGAATTTGTGCTCATGAGTAAAGCAGCATTGGGCGCCTACAATAGCGAGGATGAAAAGTCCCTTGCTGAGCTAAAGCAAGCTTACAATAAAGAGCAAAAGCGCTTTGATAAGTCCATGGCTAACCTTATGGATGTGGTTGCTAATGAGCCAGAATTAAAACAGCTCGCGCAAACCGTAGAAAAAACTTACACCCAGTTTGAGGGCCAAGTCACTCAGCTGTTTAACAACAAAGCGAAAGCGCTAGCACTTCGCAACACACTGCGCAGCCAGTTTGACGATATCGACTTAAATGCAGAAGATGCCATTTCTGTGGTTCTTGATATTTCTGACTTAGACGGCCTAGAAGAAGACTCACCACGCGCTTACCAGGCAGTTACGCAATTGGAAAACAACCTCACCGCGATTGCCACCACAGGCAACGATATTCTGTCTGTTAAGAATAAACAAACACTGGAAATTATTAAGAACGACCAACTGTTTTATATGGACGAACTTGAACGCTCAATGGGGCTGATTGAAGAAGCTGTAAGCGCTAAAGATGCGTCGCTTTACAGTGATTTAAATACCTATGTGAGTACCATTAGCGATGCGGTTAAAGGCTCAAGTTCACTTGCCGCAAACAAGTTGGAATTACTTAACACCTTAGATAAAACCACGGTTAATCTTGAAAACTCAGAAGTAACCACTGAGCAGGCGATCAAAAACCTGACCACCTTAGTGAAGCAAGTGAATAACCTTGCCTTCAAGCAACAAGAAGGTGTACGTGCTGATGTCAGTGCCGCTAACCTGTGGACTTGGTTGGGCATGATCATAGCCACCATCATCGCAGTGATTGTTGCTTATTTCACCGTAAGCCGTATTACTAAACCATTGAGTGAGGTAAACAGCGTGCTTAATATTGTTGCCTCAGGAGATATGACGCAACGCTTAGACGACAGTGCACAAGATGAATTCGGTGAGCTGGCACGCAGTTGTAATACCCTAATTGACAGCTTGCGAGCTTTGATTCAAGGTATCATCTCGCGTTCAACGCAACTTGCTGCAGCATCAGAGCAGACGTCGACCATCACCTCTGAGTCAAGCCACGCAATCCAATCGCAGCGCGCTCAGGTGGAGCAAGCCGCGACTGCAACAACCGAAATGAGTAGTACTTCTCAGGCGGTGAACGACAGTGCTCAACAAGCACTGAGTGAGATTAAGAATGCCGACAGCGAAGCTAGCCGTGTTAAAGGGATCTCTAACCAAAACAAAGAGACTATCGAACAGTTGGCTATTGAAGTTGATAACGCCTCACAGGTTATTAATCAGCTGCATCAAGACAGCGCATCAATTGGCGGTATCTTGGATGTTATTCGTGGCATAGCCGAGCAAACTAATCTCCTGGCATTGAATGCTGCCATCGAAGCCGCACGAGCAGGCGAACAAGGGCGAGGCTTTGCCGTTGTAGCTGATGAAGTACGCTCATTGGCAAGTAAGACACAAGAGTCGACGCAAGAGATTCAGAACATGATTGAATCGCTGCAAACCGGCGCTCAAGCTGCTGTAGAAGCGATGTCGAAAGGCCGTCAACAAGCCGAGTCTTGTGTTGAGCAAAGTGAACATGCAACCACTGCGCTAGACTCAATTACTCATGCCGTTGCCACTGCCCACGATGTCAGCGAGCAAATCTCATCGGCAGCGATGGAGCAACAGCAAGTGTCGCAAGAAATAAGTGAGCGCTTGGAGCAAATTGTTTCTATCGCTGAGCAGACAGCTCAAGGGGCCGACCAGACTTCAGAATCAAGTACTGAAGTGGCCAAGCTCGCTGAAGAGCTGCGCCAGTCTGTAGACCGCTTTAAGGTTTAAACAGCTAAGTGCTGATGATAAGGGCCGCTTTAGCGGCCCTTTTTGTTGCTGCTTAATTATCCTCCTCTTACTGGCTGTTCCCTCGCGTATAAATTTGCTACATTCACAAAGCTGCTAAAGAGGATAAAAATGATGAAAAACAGACTCGTTGCACTATTAATGATGTGCTCTATACCTTGCACAGTATTGGCACAAACCACGGTTATTCATAATATAAAAGGCTATACACCCACTCAAAAAGGCGAGCTTGAGACCTTTGCAACCTTAGTGATTAAAGATGGCCGAGTGATCAATCGCGGCAAAGCACAACTTAGTAAAAGCTACCCTGATGCAAAGCGCATCGACGGCCAAGGTAAGGTGCTACTTCCTGGCCTTATCGATGCGCACGGTCATATCATTGGCTTAGGGCAAAACCTAATGCAGCTTGATTTACGTGGCGCAACCTCGGTTGCAGAGGTGGGCAAGCGTCTTCAAGCGTTCGCCGCACAGTCTGAACAGCCATGGATTATAGGTCGTGGCTGGAACCAGGAACTTTGGCCTGGAAAAACCTTCGCCAGTGCCGCTGATTTAGACAAGTTCGTAAGCGACCGACCCGTGGTATTAAGTCGCGTAGATGGTCATGCTATTTGGGTCAACTCCAAAGCCATGGAGTTAGCAGGTCTTGATACTGAGGTAACAAGCCCGGCCGGAGGTGAAATAATACGCACTGCCGAAGGGAGTCCGAGCGGCGTATTTATAGATAAAGCAGAGCAGTTGATCACAGCACACATTCCCAAGCGCAGCGAGCAAGCCCTCGCCACAGCCTTAGATAAAGCCGGTCAACATTTATTAAGCTTAGGTATTACCAGCGCCCATGATGCCGGCATCGATTTTGATACTTGGCAACTGTATAAACAACGTGCCAAAGACAACAACCTTCCGCTGCGCATTTACGCTATGCTCGGGGCCACCGATGCCAAGCTCGAAGCCATGCTCAAAGCTGGTAAAGTCGATGATAATGAAGACATGTTGGCTATTCGCAGTGTGAAAGTGTACGCGGATGGCGCGCTAGGCTCTCGTGGTGCCGCCCTACTGCAAGACTATGCAGACAGAAAGGGGCATCGTGGCCTGATGCTTGAGGACCAACAACAGCTCGAGGATATTTTCAGTTTATGCTTTAAGCATGGTTTCTCCGCTCATACCCACGCTATAGGCGACAGAGCGAACCAAATAGTGCTTAACGCCTACGAGAATGTCTTTAAACGCACAGGTGGTATTTTGCTACGCAACCGTATTGAGCATGCGCAAATTGTTGATACCGATGATATTCCGCGCTTTAAAGCACTTAAGATTATTCCTTCTATGCAGCCGGTTCATGCCACCTCTGACATGCATATGGCCGAGCAACGCTTGAGCGACTCACAGCTAGCAGGCGCTTATGCGTGGCGTACATTTCTAGAGCAAGGCTCTCGTGTGGCAGCGGGTTCAGACTTTCCCGTGGAGCTTGCGAACCCTTTCCATGGTCTTTATAGCGCTATCACACGTCAAGACCATCAAGGCTTACCTGAGCAAGGTTGGCGTCCTAAAGAATTGCTCTCGCGCGAACAAGCCTTGCGAGCATTCACACTAGACGCTGCCTACAGCGCCTTCCAAGAGTTTAAGGTTGGCAGTTTAGAAAAAGGCAAGTGGGCAGATTTTATCCTTGTCGACACCGACATTATTCATGCCCCGGTGCAACAGGTATGGCAAACCAAGGTGTTAGAAACTTGGTTGGCAGGCCAGCGTCGCTACCAGCGTCAGCCTGTGCTTTGACGTTTAGCCTGTGCTAATTTGTGCAAGTGATAGATGTTAACAACAGAGAGTAAGGCGTTGGTCAGTGCCACTGGCCACGCCGCAATGGCGACCCCATAGGCAGTGAACGCGATACAGCCGGCGAGATTAAACCAACGCAGTTTCACGACATCGCTCATCGCCAGTGACGTAACTAACAAAGCAGAAGCGACATAGCCTAAATATTCCCAGGTCATTTGTTCTCTCCTCTGCTTTAAGTTAGCATAAACCTCGCTTGTTATAAGCCATTGTCGGCGACATCGCGAGAATAAGATAAAAAAGCCAATTCACACCACTGAGTAAAAACGAATAAGTAAACACGGGAATGATTAAACCTATGACGGACTCAGTCTCTGTGCGTAAATTGGCATAAAAAAACGCTACATTTTCATCGTAGCGACATATTGGTGTAACAAAAAGGACAATTGTCCCAACGAGTTTTGACTATGTTTCAATATCATTTTTCTACCGACTTGGTAGAGCAGCTACTTCATTTCACTGGCAATCGCTACCAGCAGCAAAAAAAGGAAGTGCTATTACACCAAGATCAACCGCTTAAAAAGCTGGTACTGGTGCGCAGCGGTACCGTGTCTTTTAGCTACGATGTCGGCAATGGACGACGTTTGCTCTTAGGTCAACTTGATTGCAACAACACCCTGATTGGGGAAATAGAAGCGCTTAACAATCAGCCCTGTATCTATACCGTAACCTGCTTTAGCGATGTAAGTTATAACCTTATCGAGCTCAAACATTGGCGCCAAGTATTGTTAGAGAACCCCCAACTGAGCTTGTACACAGCGCAAACTATAGCCGCGAAGTTTCAGGAAAACCAAAAGGTTAACCTTGATAAACTGTTACTGCCGCTAAGCTATAATATTGCCAAAGATTGCTTAATGCGGGCACAAAACAACAACCCGACCTTGTTACGCGCCTACCCCACTGTGAGCGCCGAGGCTGAGCGCTTTGCTACCACGGAGCGGGCTTATCGACGCGTGGTTACCGAGCTGGTTGATAAAGGGCTTATTGTGCGCAGTAAAGAAGGCTTACAAACAATTGATGTGTCAGCTTTAGAGGAGTTTGTAGAAAGCTTCACGTAAGTGGGCTCAGAGCACTAGCCTGCCCACTTGGGTTGTAAAAATGGGATAAAAAAAGCAGCTTACGCTGCTTTTTTTAATCAACTAATAAGTCTTTAATGTTGGCTAAATCCGATTTACCTTCAATCAATTCCTCGGGGGTCAACCCTGAAAGTTCATGAGGGAATACCAGCCACTCATCCGATTCATGGATGTAATAGTCAGGCTTCATAGGGACTTTGGTATTTTTCGGCTTATAGTACGGGCAAGCTACGCGAATGTCTTTAGGCAGGTTCAAACGCATCAATTCTGCTAACTTTTCTTTTAATGCAAAAATACTGCGTCCTGAGTCGAAAACATCATCCACAATAAGGAGTGAATCACCCGCATTGGCATTTTCAATGATGTAATGCAAACCGTGTACTTTGATCTCTTTCGATTGCTTACCAATACCATAGTAAGAAGAGGTACGAACGGCGATATGATCGGTCTCTATCCCTTTATAATCATAAAACTCTTGTACAGCAATCCCAATAGGAGCACCACCGCGCCAAATACCAATAATAAAATCTGGACGGAAGCCGTCCTTATAGACTTGCGCAGCAACACGAAACGAATCTTCTAATAGTTGCTGTGCGGTAATATAAAGCTTATCTGACATAAGTTGCCCCTAGTTTGTGGTGGCTGAAGTTGAACACTGTGCTTAGTGTGCCGCCACCAAACGATAACGTGTGGCGGCAAATTCTATCGCATTTTCAGAATAAATGCTCTAGCCTTGCACTGGCGATTGCTTTTTACTGGGTAAAACAAGATTGAGCACGATGCCAAATATGGCACACAAGCTAACGCCTTGCAGGGCAAATTCATTACCACCTATTTGCATACCCCCAATACCCAACACCAAAATAAGTGCAATAATCACTAAGTTGCGTGGTTCACTCACATCCAAGTCAGCCTTTAATAACGTTTTTAATCCAACCACAGCGATAGAGCCAAACAACAAAATCATAATGCCCCCCATTACTGGGACCGGAATAGTTTGCAAACCCGCCCCCATTTTGCCTATAAACGCCAGCAAAATCGCGATAACTGCGGTCCAAGTCATAACCTTGGGATTGAAGTTCTTGGTCAGCATCACTGCACCAGTGACCTCTGAATAAGTGGTATTGGGCGGTCCGCCAATACTGGCAGCTAGGCTCGTCGCGACGCCATCTCCCATCAGTGTGCGATGTAAGCCCGGTTTTTTTAGGTAGTCTTTACCGGTAACCTGACTAATAGCCATCATATCGCCAATATGTTCAATAGCAGGCGCGATGGCCACGGGGATCATAAACGCCACGGCCTGCCACTTAAATTCTGGCGCGCTGAATGCAGGCACTGCGAGCCATTGGGCATTGTTGATCACCGCAAAATCGACTACGCCAAAGGCCAATGACAAGGCATAGCCAACAACAACACCCGCTAAAATAGGCACTAAACGCCACACTCCTTTGCCAAACACAGCAAAAACCAGCGTTGCCACCAGAGCCGCCATGGATATCCACATTGCATGATCATAGGCCACTAATTGGGCGCTGCCATCACCACTTTTGCCCATCGCCATATTCACAGCCACAGGCGCCAGCGCCAAACCTATAACCATGATCACCGGGCCGACAACCACCGGTGGTAACACGCGGTGCAGCATTTCCGTGCCCTTCAAGCGGACAAGTACGCTCAGTAACATGTAGGCGACACCTGCAGCCATTAACGCACCCATGGTAGCGGCACTGCCATACAATTGGTTACAGGCAATAATAGGTGCGATAAAAGCAAAGGACGAAGCCAGAAATACCGGAACTTGCCCGCGAGTAATAAGCTGAAATGCCAATGTGCCAGCCCCGGCACTAAACAATGCGACGTTCGCATCAAGGCCTGTTAATAAAGGAACTAGAACCAAAGCGCCAAAGGCGACAAACAACATTTGCGCGCCGGTGAGGATGATTTTAGGTGCAAATAAAGGCGTCATTAAACGGTACCAAAAATCTTGTCTCCGGCATCTCCAAGCCCTGGCACAATGTATCCTTTTTCATTGAGGTGGTTATCAACTGATGCAGTATAAATATCAATATCTGGGTGTGCTGCCAGTGTCTTTTCTATCCCCTCTGGGGCAGCGACTAACACGATCACTTTAATTTGTGTACAGCCTGCTTTTTTCAACATATCTAAGGTCGCAATCATTGAGCCACCGGTGGCCAACATCGGATCGATAACTAGGCTCAGGCGCTCATCAATATTGCCGACCAGCTTTTCAAAGTAAGGCACCGGCTCTAAAGTTTCTTCATTGCGCTCAAGGCCAACAACACTTACTTTCGCTGCAGGGATCAGGTGCATCACCCCCTCTAGCATCCCCAAACCAGCGCGTAAAATAGGCACTACGGTAATCTTTTTACCTTTGATGCTTTGCACTGACAATTCATTTCCTTGCCATCCATCAATGGTTTTATCTTCTAACTCTAAGTTTTGAGTGGCCTCATACGTGAGTAATGTTCCCACTTCCGATGCTAACTCACGAAAACTTTTGGTACTAATGCCGTGTTCGCGCATTAAACCTAGTTTATGTTGAACAAGAGGATGATTGATTACATGAACTGCCATATTGATTTCCTGAAACGTTGTCGTAACTGCTATTTTATCTCAGTATAGGAAGAGAACTGAATGGCTATCGCCAATTATAGGCAAAAAAAAACCATGGACTTGGCCATGGTTTCTTTTTTGTAGACGGTGCTTAAAGACCGGCACGGTCCTTAATGGCTGCGATCAGCGGTGAACCTGCGTGATTGCTTGTTGCCCAATTTAAATCGGCGCCATCTTCTAGTGAACTTTTCGGTAAGCTTTTAATGATGTACTCGCCGGTGTCAACTGCGTTGCTCGCAACTGCGTGACGGACTAGGTTGTTGCCATTACACTTTACAGCATCGCTGATATCACGAATCTTAAGGCGTGCTGAGCGCAGCGTCTTACGTAAACGGTTTTTATCATCTGCAGCAATATACTCACAGATACTAATAGCTAGGCGATCATTCGCACTTGCAGGAGTGGTATACAGCGCACTTCCAGCTAATACGGCAGTAGCGATAAGCGTTGACATTAATTTCATTTGTAGCACCCTTTAATACTTTTTTCTTACAAAGTAGACTAATAGTTTACCAACAAGCACTAATTTTATCAATCAACTCACACTTCTTTATTAAGTGTAACAAACTCGTAGTTATGTGGATTCGTCGCATCTTTACTATGGCTAACCCGCTCTACACAGCGCCACCGGCCAACTTGCTCATAATCAGGGAAACGAGTGTCGCCTTCTACTTGCAAATCAATAAAGGTCAGATATAAGGATGAGGCTAAGGGTAAAAACTGC
Organism: Pseudoalteromonas sp. SW0106-04; assembly: GCF_001293805.1. Lineage (NCBI taxonomy): Bacteria > Pseudomonadati > Pseudomonadota > Gammaproteobacteria > Alteromonadales > Pseudoalteromonadaceae > Pseudoalteromonas > Pseudoalteromonas sp. SW0106-04. The sequence goes on from NZ_BCAI01000014.1 coordinate 25,734, forward strand.
TCATAGATATGCCCGCCACCGATGACCATTACCTCTTCAACATCCTCAACTTGCGCTAGCGCTTGTTGCACCGACGTAACCACTTCGGCTCCTTCAAAAGCATAGTCTGAGTTGCGGGTGATGACAATATTGCGTCGCCCTGGAAGCGCTCGCCCAATAGACTCTAGTGTCTTACGACCCATAATAACGGGCTTACCTAAGGTCACTTGCTTAAAATGCTTTAAATCGGCTGGAAGATGCCATGGCATATCGTTGTCTTTGCCAATTATGCGGTCTTTGGCCATGGCCGCAATCATCGATATTTTCACTACAGATATCCTATATACAAAAGGGCGCAAGTGCGCCCTTCATAACAGTTGTTAACGTTCGTAAATGATCTCTACGTCGTAGTCGTCATCATCCCAATCGTCCCAATCATCGTCATCACTGTCTTTAGTGGCATGACGGTGGTAGGTGTCCCACTTAAACTCAACTTCTTCTTGTTCTTGCTCTTGCGCGAATTTTTCTTTCGGCATGGACTCAAGAAGTTGCATAATATCTTGGCATAACGCTTGGGTGTTCAAGCCGCTCGCCGCTGAGATTTTATAAATATCATGCTCGACACCCAGCTCATTAGCAATGCGGTTACATACCTCATCTACTTCGCTTTCATCGAGTAAGTCAATCTTATTAAAGACTAACCAGCGCGGCTTGTCAGCCAACTTAGGGCTGTATTGGTGTAGCTCATTAATAATGGCAAACGCATTGTCTAAAGGGTCTGAGCCGTCAACAGGCAACACATCGATGATGTGTAATAACACTCGGCAACGCTCTAGGTGTTTCAAAAAGCGTATCCCTAAACCGGCACCATCAGACGCCCCTTCGATAAGCCCTGGAATATCAGCTATAACAAATGACTGCCCAGAGGCCGGACGTACTACACCGAGGTTAGGTATCAAGGTCGTAAATGGATAATCAGCCACTTTCGGCTTAGCTGCGGAAACGCTGCGAATAAAGGTCGACTTACCGGCATTAGGTAAACCTAACAATCCCACATCAGCAAGCAACATCAATTCAAGCTTGAGATTACGTACTTCGCCAGGTGTTCCTAGGGTCTTTTGACGTGGTGCACGATTGGTGCTTGATTTAAAGCGCGTGTTACCAAGGCCATGAAATCCACCTTTTGCTACCAGTAGTTTCTGTCCATGCTTGGTTAAATCCCCTAACCCCTCTTGCGTATCAACATCGGTGACTCGCGTGCCGACGGGCACTTTCAAGGTAAGGTCTTCACCTTTTTTACCTGTACAATTTCGGCTTTGGCCATTGGTACCACGTTGGGCCCGATGAAAACGCTCGAATTGGTAATCAATTAAGGTGTTAAGGTTTTCGTCTGCTTCTAAGTAGACACTGCCACCATCACCGCCGTCGCCACCATCAGGGCCGCCGTCTGGGACATATTTTTCGCGTCGGAATGACACCACGCCGCTGCCGCCGTCGCCAGCTTCTGCACGGATTTCGACTTCATCAACAAATTTCATGATTTTTCACTTAGCGGATCTGCGATTGAATACCTGTATTATACAAGTTTATATGTATTGAAAACAAAAAACCCCGCAAAAGCGGGGTTTTTCTGTAAGCTGGGTTACTGATTATTCAGCAACGATGCTTACGTATTTGCGACCTAGGGGACCTTTTTGTTCGAATTGAACTTTACCATTTGATGTTGCAAATAGTGTGTGGTCTTTACCCATGCCTACGTTTGAACCCGCGTGGAAACGAGTACCACGTTGACGTACGATGATGTTACCCGCAAGAACTGATTCACCGCCAAAGCGCTTAACACCTAGACGTTTACTTTCTGAATCACGACCGTTACGAGTACTACCAGCTGCCTTCTTATGTGCCATCTTTCTGTACCTCTAAATTAAGCGCTAATGCCAGTGATTTTAACTTCAGTGAACCATTGACGATGGCCCATCTGCTTGCGAGAGTGCTTACGACGTCTAAACTTAACAATCTTCACTTTCTCGCCACGACCGTGAGAAACAACCTCAGCTGTTACTTTACCACCGTTTACGAACGGGGTACCGATCTCGATTTTCTCACCATCAGCAACTAAAAGTACTGTGTCAAATTCAACCGCTGCACCAGTTTCTACGTCTAGTTTCTCTAGACGAATTGTTTGACCTTCAGTCACACGGTGCTGTTTACCACCACTTTGGAAAACCGCGTACATAATTAACTCCGTCTGTGCGCCCTCAAATCGACGCAACTAAATATTCTTCAATAGGGCGCGAAGTCTACGCTAAAACGCCCGGCTTGACAAGCTGTTTTTTCAATAAAAACTTGAAAAAATGGCGTCGATGAGGACATGAAAAAAATTTTCCTTATTCTATCTGTTTTTAGCCCGTTGCCAAGCAGATTAAGCAGTTTTTAATCACTTTTTTTAGCTTTGGCTTATTTTTACTGCTAAAGCTTATAAAAATGATGCTTTGCTGGGAAAGTGTCGAGCAATGGCAAAAATTCATGTACAATTCATCGCGCATTTCCTTGAACAACCGACAGTGGGCACGGAGTTAAATGGATATAAAAGCTATCCAGACGCTTATCGCTGACGATATGAACAGCGTCAATCAGTTAATACATGCGCAGATGCAATCTGACGTCGCACTGGTTAACCAGCTTGGTTTATACATAGTAAATAGTGGCGGCAAACGCGTACGCCCCATGTTAGCGCTGCTCGCAGCCCGGGCCTTAGGTTACCAAGGCGATAAACATGTCACCCTAGCGACTATCGTTGAGTTTATCCATACGGCGACCTTATTACATGATGACGTGGTAGACGAATCTGACTTACGTCGCGGCGAACCTACCGCTAATGCCGAATTTGGTAACGCAGCCAGCGTACTTGTAGGGGATTTTATCTACACCCGCTCTTTTCAGCTCATGGTCGGGTTAGGGCAAATGCGGATCATGGATATCTTGGCCGATGCCACCAATGTTATCGCCGAGGGCGAGGTTCTACAGCTAATGAACTGTAACGACCCAGATACCACCGAACAAAGCTATATGCAGGTCATCTATTCGAAGACCGCTAAACTGTTCGAAGCAGCCACTCAATTAGCGGCAGTGATCACTGAACAAGATGCACACGTTGAAGAAGCAATGCGCTTGTACGGTATGCACCTCGGTACCGCTTTCCAGCTCGTTGATGATGTGTTGGATTACAGCGCCGACGCCCACACGCTGGGCAAAAACATTGGTGACGACTTAGCTGAGGGTAAGCCGACGTTACCATTAATTTATGCTATGCAGCATGGCGAAGCGGCGCAGAAACAACAAATACGCGAAGCAATAGAGCAAGGAAATGGCTTAGATTACCTCGATGATATCTTGGCAACATTAACACAAACCAAAGCGCTTGATTTCACTATGCAGCGCGCTCAACAAGAAGCCGACAGAGCCATTTCGGCATTGGATTTTTTGCCTGAAAGCGCAGAGAAAGAGGCGCTTGTTGCCTTAGCGAATATCGCAGTCAAACGCGACCATTAATAGGTGCAAGTAAAAACACACTATAAGTAGTGCTTTGATAAAAGATTACTTAGATCGAAAAAGGCCAGCTAAGCTGGCCTTTTTTGAGCACGGTATTACTACTTATGCCATCGCATTTTGCAGCTTTTTCATCGCCGTTTTTTCTAGCTGGCGTACACGCTCTGCTGACACTTCATATTTTTGTGCCAACTCTTGTAGTGTCGCTTTCTCATCTGCAAGCCAACGCGATGTAACGATATCCTGCGAACGATCGTCCAGCGTTTTCAGTGCTGAGAATAAGCGTGCATGAGATTGCTCTTGCCATTGCTCCTGCTCTACACTTTCGGCTAAATCCGAAGCGTTGTCAGTTAAATATTGCACTGGCGAATAGCTTTGCCCGACACTGCTATCATCTTCGTCAGCACTTAAATCGAAGCCCATATCTTGGCCGCTCATACGTGATTCCATTTCACGTACTTCTTTTTCACTAACGCCTAGCTCGCTGGCCACTGTAGCCACCTCTTCTTGGTTAAACCAACCTAGACGCTTTTTGTTTTTGCGTAGATTAAAGAACAGTTTACGCTGCGCTTTAGTGGTCGCAACTTTTACGATGCGCCAGTTTTTAAGCACATATTCATGGATTTCAGCTTTGATCCAGTGTACGGCAAAAGACACCAAACGCACTCCCACACTGGGATCGAAACGTTTAACTGCTTTCATAAGGCCAATGTTGCCCTCTTGGATTAGGTCTGATTGTGGCAAACCATAACCACTGTAACTTTTGGCAATATGGGCGACAAAACGCAGATGCGACATAATCAGGTGCTTTGCAGCCTCTAGATCGCCTTCTTGCTGTAATCGAGTCGCTAACCGACGTTCTTCCTCGGCCTCGAGCATTGGGATGGTGCTAACAGCCTGCAAATATCCTTCGATGCTCGCGCTTTGTTGGCCAACCGTTAATGCCATTGCATTTAAATTCGTGCTCATTTTTCACCTCGGGTGATCAATCTGTCCATTTAATTTAGCACTCTTTAACCGAGAGTGCTAATCGCATTGTAACCTTTGACCTTATGCATATCAAGAAGTTCTACAAATCTTCTTAATGCGCTTTAACTTAATGATAAAAAAGGAAAATAAGTTGAGATGTTCAATTGTAACTAAGAAAGATGACAAAAGAATAACAACAACTTTTAAATTCAACCTAGCAAAGAAGCCCTGAATTAGAAGTGAACTATAGCACTGCCTCACGCACTTGCCACAAGCAAAGCTGTGAGCATCACTTGATGAAACAACCGTGCTTACAAGCGGTGCCAGCCCATTAAACTTTATCCGGTTCAATTTCCTTAATGTACCGACGCACAGATAAGTACGAACCACTAAATCCTAAGATCACCGCTAGGCCAATAAGAATGAGGAATTCGTTCGCATCGAGCCCTTCTAGAATGAAGTTCGACTGATATATTCCGGTCACTTGCACAACGGCCGACTCTAGCCACCACATCATCAGCAGATTGCAAATTAGCGCCACAAAGCCGCCAATAATGCCATACCAGATGCCTGTCCATAAGAACGGAGCTTGAATAAAGCCGTTGGTAGCACCAACTAATTTCATTACTTGAATTTCACTGCGCTTATCAATAATAGACAAGCGAATGGTATTGCCAATAATAAGAATGACAGAAGTGAGTAATAATAGGGCAATAGTGATCACGCTTTCCTTAAGAAGATTCAAAATTGCATTTAGACGCTCCAGCCACTCGATATCCAACTTGCCAAAGTCGACCTCTCGCTCTTGTTGTAATTTATCTAGTAGCGCATTAGCAGCATCTGCATTACGGTAGCGTTCACCCGGAGTGACCAGCACCACATCAGGCAAAGGGTTGTCATCCAAATAATCTAACGCATTAGCAAAGCCAGACACCTGTTTAAACTCTTCTAGCGCTTGGCGCTTGCTAATAAAGCGCACTTCTTCAACTTCTTTATAGAGCGCCAAACGTTTTACCAAACTTTGTGTTTGTTGCTCCGACATTTGTTCTTTAACAAATAAGGAAATCTCCGCTGCATTATCAAAGCCACTACTGACTTTCTGTACATTTTTAACGACTAAGTACAAAGTAGAAGGTAAGGTTAAACTTAGTCCCAGTACGAGGATTGTCATCATTGATGCGGTGGGTGTACGCCACATCTCCCCTAAGCTCTGCACCCCTTGACGAATCGTATTAATAATACCGAAGTACATGCGTGCAACGGGCGAGTGGCCTTTGCGCTGATAATCAGTTTCCCGACCTTTAAATAATAGACTCATGAGAGCGCCTCCTGAGCCAGTGGATCACTGAGCAGACGGCCTTCTTTAAGCGTCAGGCTACGATATTTCATCCGCGCTATTAAACCAAGGTCGTGAGTGGCGATAAGCACAGAAGTACCATGGCGGTTAAAGTCTTCAAATAATTGCAGAATTTCCATCGATAACTCAGGGTCTAAGTTACCCGTGGGCTCATCCGCGAGCAACAAAGGTGGGGAGTTAACGATTGCGCGGGCTATGCCCACCCGTTGTTGTTCACCCCCAGAGAGAGTTGTTGGGTTACAGCGGGCTTTATCACTGAGCCCCACTTTATCCAACGCAGCATAGACACGCTTTTCTAATTGTTTGCGATGGGCCCCTTCAATAATCAGCGGTAACGCGACATTATCAAAAACGGAGTAACGTTCAAGAAGTCGATGATTTTGAAAAATAATACCTATATCGCGGCGCACAAATGGAATTTGCTTTGCTTTGATAGCAGCGAGGTCTACGCCATTAATGGCGACTTTACCAGCTGAAGGGCGCTCCATTAAGCTAATAAGCTTAAGCAGTGTACTCTTACCGGCGCCACTGTGCCCGGTGAGAAAAGCCAACTCTCCTTTTTCGATATGAAAGCTGATTTTCTCTAAGGCTCGATGCCCCCCCGGATAGGTTTTACTGACCTCTTGGAACTTTATCATTGTTATTATTTCCCAATGTTAGGGTAATTATTGTTCGTTGCTAAACAGCGCCTCTATAAAGTCATCACTTTTGAAAGTGCGCAAGTCATCGATGCTTTCACCCACACCAATATAACGAATAGGTGTTTTAAACTGATCGGCTATGGCGAATATGACTCCCCCTTTCGCCGTACCATCTAGTTTAGTCAAAGTGATCCCGGTCAAACCAACGGCCTGATCAAATAGTTTTACTTGGCTTATCGCATTTTGACCTGTTCCCGCATCAATGGTCAACATCACTTCATGGGGCGCTTCAGGGTCTATTTTTTTCATCACTCGCGCTATTTTTTCAAGCTCTTGCATTAGATTGTCTTTATTTTGCAAGCGCCCGGCGGTGTCAGCAATCAGCACATCAACATTGCGCGCCTTTGCAGCTTGGAAAGCATCAAAGACCACAGAAGCGCTATCAGCTCCGGTATGCTGCGCGATAACGGGAATATCATTACGCTCTCCCCACACCTGCAGTTGTTCCACCGCTGCGGCACGGAAGGTATCCCCTGCGGCAAGCATTACCGACTTCCCTTGTTGTTGATACTGTTTAGCAAGCTTACCTATAGTGGTGGTTTTACCGACACCGTTAACACCGACCATAAGTATGACAAACGGTCCATCTTTGCCCTCAAGGTTTAATGGCTGTTCAGCACTTGCCAACATTGTTGCCATCTCTTGCTTCAGTAGCTCATATAACGCCTCGCCATCTTTGAGCTGCTTGCGATCTGCTGCATCGGTAAGGCTATCAATCAACTTCACGGTGGTATCAACACCGACATCGGCTGTTAGTAATTGTGTTTCTAACTCTTCGAATAATTCATCGTCAATTTTTTTGCCGCTAAATATAGACGCAAAACCGGAACCGATGTTGGACTTAGTTTTTAATAGTCCTTTTTTGAGTCGAGAGAAGAATCCTGGCTTTTTCTCAACTACGGCCGTTTTTTCTGCCTGCTCTTGGGCGAGGCGTTCTTGTTCTTCACGCTCTGCTTTCTCTTTCGCTAAACGTTCTTGCTGTTTACGTTCTGCTTGTTCTTTCGCTAAGCGCTCCTGCTCTTCACGTTCTGCCTGTTCTTTCGCTAAACGCTCCTGCTCTTCACGCTCGGCTTTCTCTTTCGCTAGGCGCTCCTGCTGTTCACGCTCGGCTTGCTCTTTCGCTAAACGTTCCTGCTCTTCACGTTCTGCTTGTTCTTTCGCTAAGCGCTCCTGCTGTTCACGCTCGGCCTGCTCTTTCGCTAAACGCTCCTGCTCTTCACGCTCTGCTTGCTCTTTCGCTAAGCGCTCCTGCTCTTCACGCTCGGCCTGTTCTCTAGCTAAGCGCTCCTGCTGTTCACGCTCAGCCTGCTCTTTTGCAAGGCGTTCCTGTTCTTCTTGTTTTGCTTGCTCTTCTTTTTTGCCTAATCCAAACCAGGACAGAAACTTACTTTTTTTAGCCATTGTATGAAACCATATTTCCAGTCATGGCGATGCACTCGCCTTTTAAAGCAGCTGTCGTTAGCCACAAATATTATTTATAATTGCGCGTTATATTACCATTTTCCCAGCCTGTGGAAAAAGCATATAGTGAGTAAATGCATGCCCATCAACAGAAAAGCCGCAAAACCCGCGCATAAACGCACAACAAAAACAGGGCAAATACGCATTATTGGTGGTCAACATAGAGGCAGAAAGTTACCAGTACATGATATTGAAGGCCTAAGACCAACCACAGATCGCGTAAAAGAGACCGTTTTTAATTGGCTCATGATGGATATTCGTGATGCCCAGGTATTAGACTGCTTTGCAGGTGCCGGCAGCTTAGGATTTGAAGCCCAATCACGATTTGCCAAACAAGTGACTCTGTTTGAGTTGGAGCCTAAAGCGGCACAGCAACTACACGATAACGCGGCACTCCTTAATATGCTAAACGTGAGTGTACAACAAGGGGATGCGTTAACTCTGTTAGCTCAACCAGGCAGTGCGGCGTATGATATTGCGTTTATTGACCCACCTTTTAATAAGGGACTCGCATATAAATGTGCCCAAGCCTTGGAAGAAAATGGTTGGCTAGCTGACGATGCTTTAGTTTATGTGGAAGTGGAGGCGAATAACGCCGACTTCACTGCCCCTGATAACTGGCAGTTACGAAAGGAAAAACGCGCTGGGCAAGCTTGGGGACGCTTATACCAGCGCATGTGATATGTGGCGTTGGGCTAAATCTCTACACCAATGTTAGTGTGCCCATCCTCTAGCGCAAGATGGCGCAAGGCTTTAACATTGTCTTTATCAATGCGATTCAAAGCTGAGACAAAGTCAATTAACTCACTTAGCACCCCAACCTCGTATTCCATTAATGGGTGTTGGTTTACATCTTTGGCTTGATAAGGTTGCTCGTCCAACTCAAACTGATACTCAATCAATCGCGCTACTGTACCTTGAGCAATCTTGCATACGTTGACGTACTCCTGCTCATCCTTGCTTTGAATGCCATGCAAAAGCGTTAGCAGCGCGGTTGCCGCATCGATAGCTGGATATACACCAAAGACATCAAAATCAGACACTTCTGGCACATTTGGCTCAACTTTCTCGACTAACTTCTCGATACTAATCTTGCTTTTTGGTAAGAGAATTTTTTCCCAACATAAAGCGAGTGCATTTTTGAGTACTGCGGGATCTCCAAATTCAAGGGCATCACTGAATAGCGAGTAGTTAGGAAGCATACGTTCCATTAAGGCTGCCGCTAACGCAGCCTTTTGCACCGTATTCAACTCACGAATACGCTGAAAGTTATTGGGCTTGTTCATGTTTTTCTTTCATGCAGGACCAGCACAGATCAAAGCTTGCAGGGTTCCACTGCTGGCAATGGTGGCATTGCCACTTCTGTGCGGATGTTTTCGATTGTCGATATTCTAACAAGATTTGTTGGGCGGCGGACAGTTTTATATCGTACACCCACACACCAACGCCAGCCTCTATGAAAGGGATCTCTCCCAAGGCCCCTTGCAGAGCCTCGCCGGTCAAACGACTTTCGATACCAGCATGTTGTAGGCGACCTTTAATGATATTGGCCTCGACGCCGTGCTCAGCGTCGAAGACCTTAACCCACTTGAAATCCACTACGAATCGCTTTGCAGCTGCTTCTGGGCGTAGTCAAATTTCAATTTGTATTCCATCATTTTCTCTTGTGCTTGCTCTAGCTCATCTTTGAGTTCGATATGCTCAGAGCGTAAGCTATCAAAAGCTTGACGAGCTTGTCGTGAATCATTATCTATACGTGAACGCAAGCTCTCATTACGCTCTCGCTCATCGCGATGGCGATTGGTAAGCTCTTGAATTTGCTTCTTCAGCTCTTCAATTTCTTGCTCTTCTTGCTCACAACGTACTTTATGTTGCTCAAGCTCTTCAGCAAGCGATTGCTTCTGTTGATCCAGTTCTTCGGTTTGCGATTGCTTCTCAGCTAAGCCCTGCTCTAATTCCTCTAACCGCGCCTGCCACTGTTGCTGCTGCTGTTCAAATTGAGCTTGTTGCTGTTGCGCTTGTTCTTGCAGAGCTTGCTCATGCTGCTCGCTTTGCGCTTGCATTTGCTGCTTTAACTCATCAATGGTGCCCAGCTGTGCCGTAAGTTGCTCGATTTTCTGCTGCGACTGCTCAATTTGCTGAGCCATATCGCCGCTACTCGCATCTTGGCGCTCTAAACGTTCGATGAGTTGCTGATTTTCTTCCTTATGTTGAGCAACCGCAGCTTGTTCCTCGCTGAGCTGTTCACGTAGCTGCTCACCTAGTTGCTGTAAGCGCTCAACAGTAAGCTGGTGATTTTCACCTTGCTGCTCTGTTTCATTGAGCTTTTCAGACAGCTCCGAGAGTTGCTGATTCTGACGGCTAACAAGCTGTTCGTAGTGAGCAAGTTGCTCTGCAACGGCTTCATTTTCTTTTTGCAGATCAGTAAGCTGTTGTTCGAGCTGCTCGTTACCTTGCTGTTGCGAAGACACTTCTTGCAGTTTTTCTTGCCACGCCATATTGCTTTGACGTTGGCTCTCAAGCGCCTGCTTCAACGATTGGTTGTCTTGCTCCAACCGTGTTTTTTCCTCTCGCAACGCTGTTACGGCATCCAATAACTCTTGGCGCTCACTTTGCGAATTGTAATTATCGCTCTCAAGCTCCGTTAAACGATGCTTTAACGCCGCCAGTTCATGTTGTTTTTGCTTAAGCTGAACATGCTCATCGGCATACTGCGCATTTTCCTGCTGCGCTTCTAGTAACTGACGATTCTGTTTGGCATAGCGCTCTTTAATAGCACTGAGCTCGTTACGCAATTCGTCTAGCTCTGCGCTATCTCCACCACGACCCAGGTGCGCTGCAACGAGAGCAATGCTCAGCTGCTGACTTAATTGCGCGGCAAGTTGATTTACTTGTTGATCACTGGATGAAGCCGCCAAGGCTTGATTTAACTGCTCTGGCTCAACATTGAACAAATCAGCACAACGTTGTGCGAAGTCACTTGCTAATTTATCCGTTACTTCATTGTGATGGTATTCACCACTGTTGATAGCCATCTCTCCCCCTTTGCATCAACGTGCGGCACCGTATCACCGACACGAGCCCTCTACGCATACGCATATTCTTGATTAATCTTGTCTTTTGCCTTAGCTTTTGAATTGGCGAGCGGCAAATTGTTAACATTAAGCCCGTTATTTGTAAAAATGTCTAGCCCATAGTTAACATTCCCTAATTATACACATAAAAATTGGAAAAAATGATGACATTAACCACCCCTGCACTGCTTTTTCCAGCGATTTCTCTTCTCCTGTTAGCCTACACCAATCGTTTTCTCGTACTGGCACAACTGATCCGCGAACTTAATGCCCGCGAAGGCGAGCAAATCCGGCCCTTCGTGATTGAGCAAATATTAAACTTAAAGAAGCGAATTCGACTTATCCGCAGTATGCAATTTTGGGGGGTGGCGTCATTTTTACTGTGTACCCTAGCGATGTTTGCATTATTTGTTGAATTTACTCCTCTAGGCACGGCCTTATTTGGCATAAGCTTAGTGGCACTCATGGTCTCTTTGCTCACCTCTTTATACGAAATACATATTTCCTGTGATGCGATTGCCATTGAATTAGAAAGCATAGGAAAACATTCTCACTCACCAGAGAAATAAATCTCACCTATACTCAGGTTACATTGACCTGAAATGGTGGAACCCAGTGTGAGTGAGTATCTTTTTTCCGAAGTCGATGATGCAGAAACACAAACAACAGAAACTAGTTTACCGCCTTGGCGTGTACTTGTTGTTGATGACGACCAAGATATTCACCATGTCACTCGGTTAGTGCTCTCTAACTTTGAGTTCGAGCATCGCTATGTAGAATTAACACACGTCTATTCAGCACAAGAAGCTATCGAATTACTGGAACAAGATAGCACTTTCGCTGTCGCGCTAGTCGATGTGGTTATGGAAACCAATCACGCCGGATTGATGCTCATAAAGCATATTCGCGAGCAAATTGATAACCATGATATCCGTCTTATTTTACGCACTGGGCAACCAGGAGAAGCTCCCGAAGAGTCGATTATCCGCGACTACGACATTAACGACTACAAAAATAAAACTGAGCTTACCGCTATAAAACTCAAAACATTGGTTTATTCGGCGCTGCGCGGATATCGCGATATTCAATTGATTAACCGGCAGAAACAAGGGTTAGAGCGCATTATCAACGCCTCTACGGTGTTTCTCAAGTGTGACAGCATCCACCAATTTGCGTCCGTGGTGCTCAATAACATTTCCCATATACTGGGCCTAGAAGATGCCGAGCTATACTGTGCTGCGGTGACCTACAGCAGCAACCAAGAAGATACTGAGTTTAAATTGCTCGCGGCTTCAGGACACCCTCCCGAGTCAGACATTAGTAAACTACCACACAATGTGCGCCAAGATTTTCACAGTGCTCACCAGCGCAAACGTTCAATAAAAAATGATAGTAACTATGTCGGTTACTTCCCAGGTCAAAATGGCATGGAGACCATGCTATATGTAGATCGCGGCGCCCACTTGAATACTCATGAACATCAATTACTAGAGTTTTTCGCCAACAACGTAGCGCTGGCTTACAACAACTTAAAATTACGGGAAACGGTAAGAGAGTCGCAAAAAGAGCTTTCGTATATTCTCGGTGAAGCCGTGGAAAAACGCTCGAAAGAGACCGGTTCTCATGTAAAAAGGGTGGCTAATTACAGTTATCTATTGGCAACACTTTATGGCTTAAGTGATTATCAAGTTGAAGTACTTAAACTGGCATCACCGTTACATGATATTGGCAAAATCAGCATCCCGGATCATATTTTAAATAAGCCCGGAAAGCTCAATGATCAAGAATGGGAAATAATGCAACAACATGCACAAGTAGGCTACGAAATACTCCACAGATCCAGTAACGAAATTTTACAATGTGGTGCAATAATCGCTGGCCAACACCATGAAAAATGGGATGGCTCTGGATACCCTAAAGGCCTTGCCAAAGAGGCCATTCACATTGTTGGCAGAATTACGGCTCTGGCAGACGTATTTGACGCACTGGGGAGCGAACGCTGTTATAAAAAGGCTTGGCCTATGGAGGATATAATAGACTTTATAGAACAACAAAAAGGGCATCATTTCGACCCGACTTTAGTCGAATTAATGATCAAAAATATTGATGAATTCATTGCTATAAAAAACCGCTACCCCGACTAATGATTTTTATTAATTAACCCCACGATGAACTTGAAAAATTTGTTACAAAAGACATCTTTTTATTTCAGGTACAATGTACTAGTATTGAGGAGGATTAACCCCAATCCATACACCTAATAACTTACTTAAAAGGAATTAAAAGTGAGATTCGAACAACTTAAACAATTCCTCGCCCTTGGCTCTTTGCGCCATTTTCGCCAAGCGGCAGAAAAAACCAACATTAGTACCTCCGCATTAACACGAAGCATTCAAACTTTGGAAGAGGAAGTTGGTCATCAACTAGTATCACGCTCTACACGCTCAGTCATATTAACGAAGGAAGGCGAAGTTTTTTTACGTTTTTGCCAAAATACCCTAGATGAATATGCACGCACCAAACAATTACTCGACAAACTCAGTGGCAAAAGTGAAAACCGTGTTGTAATTGGCTATACCAGCTCTGCGAGCTCCATTGTGCCAATGTCTTGCGGTCAGTTTATGGCACAGCATCCTGAAGTGAAAATCGAGATGCAGCTACAAGATCAGCAAGAGTTACATTCTCGTCTGAAACGAGGCGAAATTGATATTTTTGTCAGTGAAGAAAACGCCTGCCTCGGTGGCAGCGATATCCATCTACCGGATCAGCTCGTACTCTTTGCAAGTCGCAACCACCCTTTAGCACACAAAGCCAGCGTCACCTTACATGACCTTGATGCCTATCCGCTGTTTGGTTGTTTTTCGCAAAGCCAACATGTGCAAAGCATGATAAAAGAGGCTGCCGACGTACTGCGCAAAGGCAATGGCCTGCGTTTAGGTAGCTTAGAAGAAGTGATAAACGCGGTGACCAACGGGCAAAGCATTGCCATTGGCGGTATTGAACATACAAATGCTATCAACAACCACGATGACCTTATATGTCTACAAGCCAGTGATGAAGCGCACTCGCGTTTAATCGTCAAAACCCAAGAGCAATTGGAGCAGCAACAGCACATTATTCAACTATTAGATGTGATTGAACAAGTTGCCAGCGCTCGGCACTTGAGTGCTTAACTGCTTCACAGCTTCTAAGTATACACCTACCTACTCGCTCAAACTTGAGCGAGTATTACTGCCACTCCTTAAGTGCCAAACCAAAAAAATAGCAGCCAAGACTAGGCGGTCGAGGCTTAACTATCAATGTGCCCACATTTACACCAATAAACAGTAGAGCTTTGTCATTTCAAAGGTATACTAAGCCACCTTTTAACTTGAATTTCCTCATGTGAATCAAGAACCATTATTTGCACAGATCATCGATGATGTGCATCAGCACGGTTATGCAGTGATTGAACAGGCATTACCGAGCTCTTTAACCAGCCAGCTCCTGAATACAGCGCAACAACAATACGATGCTTTTTCACCAGCTGGAATCGGCCGCCGCCAAGAGTTTCAACATAACGAGCAAATAAGAAAAGACAAAACTTTGTGGTTTAGCGGACACTCGCAAGCAGAGCAAGACTACCTAGCTTTAATGGAAGCATTGCGCCTGCACATTAACCGACACTTTTTCCTTGGCCTGTTCGATTATGAATGCCACTTTGCCCATTATCAGCCTGGGGACTTCTATAAAAAGCATTATGATGCTTTTAAGGGGCGCTCGAACCGTGTATTTACTACGGTTTGCTACCTAAACACCCCTGATGAGGGAGGCGAGTTAGTGATCTATCAACCGCGCTCCAAATTAGTGGCCCGGCGCGTAGCCCCTCGCTGTGGCACACTGGTTGTGTTTGAAAGTGAGCTATTTATGCATGAGGTATTGCCAGCAAAGCAGTCACGCTTCTCTATCGCTGGCTGGTTTCGCAAGAATAATTCTGTCGCCGGCTTTGTTGACCCGCCGAATTAAAGCAAGCTAACGGCAATACCAATAAAAATGGCTAGGCCGACATAGTGGTTATTCAAAAATGCATTGAAACACTCGGCTCGTTCTCGGTGGCGACACAAGTAAAGCTGTCGCACCAACAGCATAGTAGCAATGCTGAGACCAAGCCAAAATGGCCAAAAGAGTTGCATATCCAAGCCGATATAGGCCAACAGTGCAATAAAGGTGGCATCCAATAAAGCCACCGCCAGAAGGTCGTAACGACCAAATAAGATAGCGGTGGATTTGATTCCTATTTTAACATCATCATCCCTATCCACCATCGCATATAAGGTGTCATACGCCACAGTCCACACTACATTGGCAAAAAACAGTAACCATGCATATATCGGCAGCGCTTCGATAGTGGCCATGTAAGCCATTGGAATTGCCCAGCTAAACGCAGCTCCTAACACCACTTGGGGTAAATGGGTATAGCGTTTCATAAAGGGATAACACGCAGCCAAGGCAAGCGCTCCAAATGACAGTAATATCGTCTGCCAGTTAAGTAATAACACGAGCGCAAAAGCCATAACCACCAGCAAAGCGAATAAGCTCAGCGCCTCACCGGCACTCACGGTTCCTGCAGCCAGAGGGCGCTGTTGAGTGCGCTGCACCGCACCATCAACATTACGATCGGCAAAGTCATTGATCACGCACCCTGCGCTACGCATAACCAACACCCCCAAGGCAAAAATAACCGCGAGACTCACCGGCGGCCAATCTGCACCAGCAAGCCACAAAGCCCAAAAAGTGGGCCACAGCAGTAGCAAGGTGCCGATAGGCTTATCAATACGCATCAATTGCTTATAGTAAGGCCAATGCATCGCCTTAAGTGGTGCTAGTTTCATAGGTAAGGATAGGCTCCGGGTAAAAAGATCTCGCACACCATTATTTGTTGGTTCGTTAAATTGAAGCAACTACGGCGTCCCCATAGCGGCTCACTAGGCAGCTTTAACGAGTGTGTAAGCTCAGCCAGACTCTGACTGTCAGCGAAATCAGCCACCTCCATACCTACTCGTTGGATTTGCGGGTCTTGGAAAATCACTTCGCCCAATGGGTTATTGCCCAAATGGGCTAAATCAACCCCTTGCTGCGACTGCTGTTCAGGAAGCCAGGTTTGCGCATAGACCATAGGTTCATTATCGCAAAACAGCAACACTTCACGCACACGCACATTCGTACTGGGGGGCTTAAAAACAGCGTGATCGCAAAAGCGACTGGCTACCACTTTTTCACTTAGAACTTCCACCGCAAATTGTTGGCATTGTGATTTTAAACGCTTCGTTAGCGAGCCAGGCTCCAGTAGCCAATCGGCTAGTGTGTCAGTCACCTTAGCGTGCTCGATGCTTATCCACTGCGCGCGAAGAGGTATAGGGTGTGCAGGCAAAACATACTACCTTGATTCGACTATTGCTTCGATCATACCACTGCTACACTAATGGCAAAAGCTCTCACAGAGCACAGTAACCCCTTTACTAATAAATCTGGACGATAAATCGCTAAGCGCGCTAAAATATGGATAACTTGATGAAAACTAGCACACTAATTATTATGCCTCGAGCGCTCAAACTATTACTTGTCAGTGCCTTTACCCTGCTCATGTTCAGCCCCGCAAAGGCGGCGGGAGATGTTGGTTATTATGGCTTTGAGCCTGATATCGTCGCGAACTACATTAGCCAATCAAGTAAGAAGCTCGGCTATGTGCGAGTGACTGTCGATCTGATGTTAGAAGATGTTGGCAATATTTCAGTGGTTGAACATCACATGCCACTGCTGCGTGACGCCATTGTTGAAATCTTATCGCAAGAGCCAGAGGATAAAATCAAAAGTTTAACGGGCCGCGAAGAGATAAGACAGAAATGCATCGAACGGCTTAAAACCTTACTGAAGCAGGAAACCGGTAAAGATATTATTCGCGATGTACTGTTTACCAAATACCTTTATCACTAACATCACGAGTAATAAAAAAGCGGCTTAAGCCGCTTTTTTATTACTTCCAAAGGCCATCACCAGCGCTAACACGATACCGCTGACTAAACCGCCTAAATGCGCCCAGTTGGCCATAGGCATAAAGAAAGTATCGGTAAAACCAAAAACTAGCCACAGTAGCAGAAAACCAATCATCGCCTTGGTCATCATCGGTTTAGTTTTCGCTAGCAAAGGATAAATCCAACAAAACCCTACCTGCGCATACACAACACCTGAGAGACCACCGAAATTAGGGCCGACCATAGTATATTGCGCCCACGCGCTGGCCAAAGAGCCAAGTAAAAACACACTCAATAAAGTGAGTTTCGATGTCTGGCGTTCGATAGCCGGCCCTAAGGTCAACCACCACAGCACATTAAATATCAAATGAATTGCAGAGAAATGAACGACAGCTGGCGTTATCCAAGAGAGCGGCTGCGATGCTTTAAACTGTAACAATGGGAATATATGGCTAAACTGGCCCAATAAAAACAGCGCATAGATAATCACACTGATAATACTGACGCTTTTAACCAATAAACTTAGCCCGTTAAAGCGTTGCCACAAATTAAGCTTATTGCCACTGTAAACCAAGCCTGAATCGGTACGCCCGCTTTGCCATGCGGCATCACTGTATCGCGGATGATTCGGCTCTGTTTTAAACTCATTCCATAACGGCTGAACAGCATGAAAATGCTCCGGATCAACAGCAATAATCACATGCCCCGGCTGTGCAGGTTTGAGCTCGCCATGCAGCCCTTGAGTACTCAAGTAATCAATAAACCCTTGAGCAGCACGCACGTTATTGGTGCTCCCTAGTTCAATCATTTTTCAACCGATTGTGGAAATTGTTTCGCCCAGGCGTCAAAGCCGCCATCCATACTGTATACGTCATCAAACCCTTGCTCAGCTAAGTAACCAGCAGCACCTTGCGAGCTAATACCGTGGTAACACACAACAATAATAGGTTGCTCATACTCCTTATGCAGCATGAACTCACCGATATTACTATTACTTAAATGCTCGGAACCAGGAATATGGCCGCTTGCGAAACTGTTCGGGTCACGTATATCAGCAATAACGACATTATCGTCGTTTAGTAATTCATGTGTCTGCGACACCGAGATATGTTTAAAAGCCATGGGACTCCAAATTTACTAAACACTGAAAAGGCGGCTTAGCCGCCTTCATAGGCTACTTACTGCCAATCGAGAATAACTTTACCTGACTGCCCCGACAACATCGTGTCGAAACCTTGCTGAAAGTCATCGATATTGAATTGATGGGTGATCACAGGGGAAATATCAAGACCTGACTGAATCAAGCTGGCCATTTTGTACCAGGTTTCAAACATCTCACGGCCATAAATTCCCTTGATTACCAAGCCTTTGAAAATAACTTGGTTCCAGTCTACAGCCATATCTGAAGGTGGAATACCCAGCATGGCTATCTTGCCGCCATGGTTCATGTTATCAAGCATAGAGTTGAATGCCACCGGCACCCCTGACATCTCTAAGCCAACATCAAAGCCCTCTGTCATCCCCAGCTCTGTCATCACGTCTTCGAGCTTTTCTTCACTGACGTTAACAGCCCGTGTAGCGCCCATCTTACGGGCCAAATCAAGGCGGTACTCGTTGATGTCGGTGATCACCACATTGCGTGCGCCAACGTGCTTAGCTACAGCTGCAGCCATAATACCAATCGGGCCTGCGCCGGTGATCAATACATCTTCACCGACCAAATCGAACGACAAAGCAGTGTGTACAGCGTTGCCAAACGGGTCAAAAATAGAGGCCAGCTCATCGGAGATATTATCGGGGATCTTAAAGGCATTGAACGCTGGAATAACCAAGTATTCCGCAAAGCTACCTTCACGGTTAACGCCCACACCTGTGGTATTACGACACAAATGTACACGCCCGGCGCGACAATTACGGCAATGACCACAGGTAATATGACCTTCACCAGAAACCCGGTCACCCACTTCAAAGCCACGCACTTCCTGGCCCATATCGACAACCTCACCGACATACTCATGACCTACCACCATAGGCACTGGAATGGTATTTTGCGCCCACTCATCCCAGTTGTAGATATGCACATCGGTGCCGCAAATAGCGGTTTTACGAATTTTAATCAATAAATCGTTATGGCCCACTTCCGGTTTTGGCGCATCAGTCATCCAAATCCCAGTTTCAGCCTTTAATTTTGATAATGCTTTCATCACTGCGCTCCTAAATTACGCCCAACTCTTTGCCGATACGAATAAAGGCATCAATGGCTTTGTCGAGTTGCGCTTTGCTGTGTGCAGCAGAGATTTGGGTACGAATACGCGCCTGCCCTTTTGGCACCACTGGGAATGAGAACCCGGTGACATAAATGCCTTCAGCCAGTAGTTTATCGGCCATTTGCCCAGCGAGCTTGGCATCTCCTAACATCACAGGAATAATGGCATGATCTTTACCAGCACAAGTGAAACCCGCCGCTTCCATTTGCTCACGGAAGTAAGCCGCATTGGACCATAAAGTATCGCGCAACTCTTTGCCATCAGCCAGCATATCCAGCACTTTTATTGACGCAGTCACAATGGATGGCGCCAGCGAGTTCGAGAATAAATAAGGACGTGAGCGTTGGCGTAGCCACTCGACGATTTCTTTCTTACCTGAGGTATAACCGCCTGATGCGCCGCCTAAGGCTTTACCTAAGGTGCCAGTGATAATATCGACACGGTCTAACACGCCACAGTACTCAGGCGTACCACGGCCATTTTCACCAACAAAGCCTACAGCATGAGAGTCATCGACCATAACGAGGGCATCGTACTTATCAGCCAAATCACACAGCGCTTCAAGGTTACAAATTACGCCATCCATCGAGAACACGCCGTCAGTGGCAATCAGCTTGGTTTTAGCACCTGCTTCATCAGCGGCAATCAGTTGCTGCTCAAGGTCGGCCATATCATTGTTGGCATAGCGGAAACGCTTTGCTTTACATAGACGCACACCGTCGATAATTGAGGCATGGTTTAGGGCATCGGAAACAATGGCGTCTTCAGGGCCAAGAATGGTCTCAAAAAGACCCGCATTAGCGTCAAAACAAGAAGAGTAAAGAATGGTGTCTTCGGTTTGTAGAAAGTCACTGATTTTGCTTTCAAGGGTTTTGTGAATGTCTTGCGTACCACAGATAAAACGCACGGAAGCAACACCGAAACCATGGTCGTTCAAGCCTTGTTGCGCTGCTTTAATAAGCTCTGGATGATTCGCTAAACCAAGGTAGTTATTGGCACAAAAGTTAATCACTTTATCGCCGCTGGCAACGTCAATTTCAGCCTGTTGCTGCGAGGTAATAATGCGCTCGCTTTTGTATAGACCATCGGCTTTGACTTGCTCGATTTGCGCTTGCAGTTGAGTATAAAACGCAGAGGCTCTCATAGATTTCTCCAATACTTGAACGGGGGACCCATGCTACGTCAAAGACGTGGGTAGGTTCGCTTGTTAAACAAAGTTAGGGGTATTGTAAAAGGTTACACGTACAATTGCATTGTTTGTACACGCGGTTGGACCACAGCACAGCGTGGTAACCCATACCGGATGTAAAGATTCCCTCACAGCAGTGCAGGCACATCAGCGAGCGAGTCGCAGGTGTAATCAGCATCACTTTGCGCCTTTTGGTCAAACTTTTGGCCGCTACGCACCAACACTTTAGTGCCAATGCCACAGCGCTGTGCAGCTTGGATATCGCCATGTTTGTCGCCGACCATGACACAGTGCTCGGGGTCGAGGTTAAACGCAGCAATGCCGCGTTGCAACATGCCCGGCTCAGGCTTACGACAAGTACACTGCTGACGGTAGTCGCCTATCCCCTTAGTGGGGTGATGAGGACAGTAGTACACCTCATCAATGCGCACATCATGCTGTAAAAACTGCTCTTTCATCCACGTAGTAAGTTCAGCAAATTGTTGTTCGCTGTAATAGCCGCGGGCAATACCCGATTGATTCGTGACAATAATCAGTCGATAGCCACGCTGTTGAAAGCTACGACAGGCGGCAAATACGCCATCAATAAATTCAAAGTCTTCGGGTTTGTGGACATAGGCATGGTCGACATTAATAACGCCATCGCGGTCTAAAAAAACGGCTTTATTGCTCATAATCGGTGCTCGTGTACAACTTTATCAAACATCGCGGTCACAGCTTCAACACTAATGCGATGCATTAGCTCACCTTTAACTCGCGTGCCCCAAGGTAACTGCTCAGCAGGCTTACCATGCTGTTCTTTAACTGCGTCAAAATAGCTTTCCACTACGTACTGCTGCGATAGGTAGGGCCCGGTGCGCTTCGGGTTTGAGTGCGCATATAAGCCAATAACGGGTGTGCCTTGGGTCGTTGCCATATGCGCCGGACCGGTATCGGGAGCCAGTACCACAGTGGCCAAAGCCAACACGCAGGTCAGCTCTTTAAGCGAGGTTTGGCCCACCAAGTTATTCACCTCAAAATCGCACTGGCTGATAATATCAGCGGCTAAAGCGCGCTCCATGCCGGTCGGGCCGCCGGTGAGTGCCACCTTGAAACCTTTACTCGCCGCATACTTAGCAACAGCAGCATAACGTTCAGGTAGCCAATTACGCTCTGCTTTACTTGCCGCAGGGCTTATCACCAATAACGGATCGCCATTGTCGCCCACCAGCTCAACGGCTTTGGCTTTATCTGCCCCGCTCAAGGGCAACTGCCAGTGCGGGGTAAAATCTTGCACCCCTAATTGCTCGGCAAATTGCATAAAGCCTTCGAGCACATGAGGTTCACTCTTAGCGTCGATGCGTTTATTAATGAATAAGCTGTGCAGTTCTTTTGAGCGTGCTTTATCGAAACCGATTTTCACCCTCGCTGGAATACAACGGCTAACCAAGCCCGCTCTAAAAGCCACTTGCATGTTCAATAACACGTCAAAGCGCTGGCCTTTGAAGCGTTGCTTTAAAGCTTTAAAAGCTGCCCTTCCCTGCTTTTTATCAAACACCACCAGCTCTACCCCCGGCAATCCTTGCAACAGCATGGCCTCAACCTTGCCAATCACCCAGGTAATCTTGGCATTAGGGTGCACTTTTTGAATAGCTTGCACGGCACTGACGGCATGACACACATCGCCAATCGCAGACAAACGAAGGATACAAATGGATTGCACAGACTCTAGTGGCACGCGGTATTTCCTAATAGCAATTAATCTTCGCAAATGGTAAAGCAACCCCAGCGCAATGCAAGCGTGAAGCGGTTTAACCTGACTCCAAAAGCAGCTACACTAGCGCCATTATTTTGTTTGCCTTGTAACACTCATGCATACTCGCCCACTTTCTTCCAAGCACACGCTATTAACGTACAAATACCCAGCGCAATCTGTGCAGGAAAATTGGTTCGAGCCGACGTTTTGGTTAAAGCAAAATAAGGTCTATGCACAAAAAAGCGGCCGAGCAACCACCTATTTTTTCGAACATCAGGGTTTGCGGGCAGTGCTTCGCCACTACTGGCGCGGCGGATTGATTGGTAAGGTGCTGAGCGATCAGTATTTTTATACTGGTTTAGCCAACACCCGAGTATACAAAGAGTTCGCTCTCACCTGCCAACTTCATGAACAAGGCCTGCCTGTAGTTGAACCCATAGCTGCCATGATTCGTCGCAACGGCTTAATTTACCGGGGCGACATTATCACCCGGGCACTACCAGGGGCGCAAAGTTTGTGTGAAAAGCTAGTTGCCGCGCCCCTAGAAGATACGCTGATAAGCCATATCGGCACCACCCTTGCTCGCTTCCACCAAGCCGGGGTGTATCATGCCGATTTAAATATTAATAATATTTTGTTTGGCGCTGACAACCAGGCCCATGTTATCGATTTTGACCGTGGCGAGCTGCGCATTCCCAAGCAACAATGGCAGCAGCAGAATATCGCCCGCTTACAACGTAGTTTCGCTAAAGAAGCCGCTCGACAGCCCAGTTTTCATTGGCAAGAACACCATTGGCAACGCTTAGAGCAAGCTTACCTCAACACCCTAAACGCTCTATAACGCCAATAACTCTTGAAATTGCTTGGCAATGAAATCTTGGCTATGCAATTGCGCACGCCCCTGCAAAGCGTTTTGTATGTTTGCCCACTGCCGTTCATCATTGAGCAGTGCTACCGCTTGTGCAGTCAGCTTGTCACGATTTAACGGCGCAGCATGCACTACCCCCTGTGCAGAGCACATTGCTAGGCGCTTGGGCTGATCTTTAGAAACGGGCGCGGCAACACAAGGGAGCTGCAAAGCAATCGCTTGTAATAAAGCATCGCCGGCACTCAGCAGACCCATTTTGGCATTAGCCAGTAAAGCAATAAACTCAGCATTACTCAAGCCACCGACAACATGCACCAAGGGATCGCTCGATACCGGCAAAGCATCAGGGTAATTCGCCCCAAATACGACCACCGTCGGGATATTTAAGCGCTCACTTAACTCTTGTGCAGCCTTATAAAACACATCGGCACAGACTCCTTGCTCACTGAGGTGCCCGCCTGAGCCGGCGTTAACAACAACGTATTGACCCGCTTGAATCCCTCTATCGGCCATTACTTGTCGCGTTGATTGAGCATCAGGGAGCGCAAAGTAAGGGCCTATGTTGATTGGCTCAACTAAGTTGAAACAGCGAATTTTAAGGCGTTCCAACCAACTTAGTGGTTCGATGCAAAAGTCTGGCTGCACCACCCAGTGCTTATCAATACAATCAACGCGATTTAGCTTGAGCCCTTTGGCGCGCTTTTTAGCGTGCTGAGAAATAAACACAACCTGGGCTCCCGCTGCTCGGGCACTGCGCATCTGCGATGCTCTTCCAGCACAATCAAAAATCACGACATCGGGCTTATAATCTTGGATTAACGCACACACACGCGTATTTTCTTTTGTCGGCGACTGCGCCAGTAAGGTGGTATTGAAGGGACAGGTACTGGCGTACTGGGTGTGCTGATTAAGAGCAAAATGCACATCAATAGCATCCGCGTAGCGCTGCTTTAAACTCAGGGCTAGGGTTAGAGAACGTATATATTCGCCGATACCTTCAGTGGATGAGACCGGAATGAATAGCAGCCGTTTTACACTTGTTGGTGCTATTGGGCTAATGCGCTCGGAATGTTCCATTTACTCCACATTCTGGCTTGCGTTAATCGCCTCATTATATAGGGGGTTGATGTAGTTTTCGATACCCTCACGGTCGCTGTATTGAATATTTAATAAATTATCAAAGCGTATTTCAACTGCTGCAAACTCACTATTAGCTTGGTAGACTACCCGCTCGTTTTGTATTAGGGACTAATAACGTGCGCTTCTCTACTTCTTCATTATGCACTTTTTTGTGTTTAGTTAGTTCTTCAGTTTTTGCTGAGCCTTGGGTTAAGCCTGATGATTATGGTCTTCGTGCAGATATCCAACGCCTTGCCGATGCCGGTGTAATCTCAGCCCCGGTAACCACATTTCCACTTATGTGGAATAGCTTTATCGACGAGTTGCGCGCGGCACCGGTTGCATCATTAAGTGCTGAGCTTCAAGATGCGGCACTGCGCGTGCGTCACCGCTTTGAATCCGAAAATGGCCAACCTCACAACTTTCAAGTGCATAGCTTTAAAGCCACCGATCCCCGTGCAGTCACCAGTTTTGGGATGAGCCACTCTCAGCAAACAGAAATGCTTGCAAGTTACAGCTATTTGGGAGAGAACTTTGCGGCAAAACTAGCCGTTAATCATCGTGAAGACGGACGTAATTGTTATATCAAAGATAAAGGTCAAGCGGATATTGTGGCCAATGAGCAAGCACTCGAGCAATGTGATGACACGACTTTGGACCACAGTTATATCGCTTATCGTTTAGGAAACTGGATATTTCGTGCCGGTGCAGTTGAACAGTTTTGGGGGCCGGGTATTGATAACAGCTTGATTATGTCCACCAACGCCAAACCGCTACCAGCGATTAGTGTGAGCCGTGAAAAGGCCACCGCGTTTGAAACGCCCTGGCTAAGTTGGATTGGCCCTTGGTCATTTACCGCACAGATGGCGCAACTTGAGTCAACACGGGTCGAGCCTGATGCGATGTTATGGAGTACCCGCGTTAATTTCCGCCCGCTACAACAACTTGAAGTTGCTTTATCGTGGTCAGCGCAATGGGCAGGTGAAGGCCAGCCAAGCTCGTTAGGAGACTTTGCTGATATGATCTTAGGTAAAACCGAATGTGCAAATGGCGCTGACAGCTGTACCTCTGAGCAGGAGACCAAACTCGGTAACCAACTTGCCGGGCTCGATGTGCGTTGGTCGGACACGCTTTTTTCTCAGCCTTATGCTTTGTATGTAAGCACAATTGGCGAAGATGCGAGCAGTTACTTTAAACCGGCAGATAGAGCCTATGTCTTTGGCGCCCAAACCAGCGCATATGCATTCGCGCAAAACCTGACTTTTAACCTGGAATATATCGATACTGGCGTCAGCTGTGCCGCCGAGGCACCGGATATTGAGAACTGCTATTATGAGCACTCTATTTATCTATCCGGCTATCGTTATCAGGGGCGGACTATTGGCTCGGCTTACGATAACGACACGCAATCTTGGGTATTTACTGTTTTAGGCCAACAAAGTAATGGTCATGACTGGCAAGTCAAGTTGCGCCAAATCGACTTTAACAGTGACAACAGTGATCGCTACCCCAACAACCCTGACCTTGGTCATAGCATTACCAAAACACCGATTGATAGCCAGCAGCTGGAAGCTCGCTATCGCTTTTTAGCGATGAAAGGACGTTTCACTGTGGGTGGCGTTGTTGCTAACAATGATACCGTTGAGGGCTCAGAAACAGACACCAGCGCATACCTAAAGTTTGAATACAACTTTTAAACCTGACTCATCAAAAAAGGAGCCGTAGCTCCTTTTTTACTGTCCTTTTTTAATTCGCTCTATGACGTTGGAAGTTGAGCAACCATCGAGAAACTCCAGCACTTCAACATGGCCGCCATGGCGCAGCACATGTTCGGCCCCTGCAATATCTTCTACTTTGTAGTCTCCGCCCTTGACTAAGATATCCGGGCTGATTTGCTCAATCAGTTTTGCCGGCGTGTCGCCCTCATGCTCTTTGCCGAAAGGGATCACCCAGTCCACAGAGTTCAGTGCACTCAATACCATGGCCCGCTCAGCTAAAGGATTGATAGGACGTTCAGGCCCTTTCAGCCGGGCAATGGAATCATCGGTATTTAAGCCAACAACGAGCCTGTCTCCCATAGCTTTCGCTTGTGCCAAATAGCGCACATGACCGGCGTGGAGGATATCGAAGCAACCATTGGTGAATACAATTTTCTCACCATTTTGTTTCGCAAACTCAATATGCTGGATTACCGATTCAAAAGGCGTTTGGTAATGCTCGCCATTCGCACGCAGGTACTGGCCTAGTTTTGCACTGAGCTCCTCAGGCGACACGGTAGCCGCACCTAGCTTACTCACAGCAATACCCGCTGCTAAATTGGCCAGCTCTACCGCATCAGAATCTGGCATTCCTGCCCCGAGCATCACCGCTAAAGTTGCGATTACGGTATCGCCAGCGCCTGTGACATCACTCACTTCTTGCACTTGTGCGGGATAGTCGTGTTTAGCGCTGGCACTAATCAACGACATACCTTGTTCTGAGCGAGTCAGCAACATCGCGCCAATTCCCGCCTCTTTTATTAATGCCCGCGCCGTATCAGTCAATGCCTGCTCGCTGCTGGCATCGCCTCCGGCGAGCTTAAACTCATTTAAATTAGGCGTGATGTAGTCGGCACCACGGTATAGACCTAACTGCGGCGACTTAGGATCTACCAATACGGTTTTTCCAGCGTCTTTGGCCACCCGGATCATGGCCTCAATGAGCGTCAATGAGCCTTTGTTGTAATCTGAGAAAACAATGAAATCATAGTCACCCACCACACGCTCTAAACGATTCAACAATAACTGCGAATGCTCTTTAGAAAACTGTTCTTCTTGGTCTAGGCGCACCACTTGCTGGTGTCGACTAATCACCCTGAGCTTGGCTATCGTCGGCAATTCCACAGCATGGACTAACTGTGAGTCAATGTGTTCATCAGCAAGAATGCGCTCTAGAATTTGACCACTTTCATCCTCACCAATAAGCCCTAGCAGGCCTACCTGACCATCAAGGCGCGCGATATTCTTGGCGACATTGGCAGCGCCACCGGCTTTGTCTTCAAGCTGGTTCACTTTGACCACCGGTACCGGCGCTTCAGGGGAAATACGCCCGGAGTCACCATGCCAGTATCGGTCAAGCATGACATCGCCAACCACCAAGACCTTGGCATTGTGCAGCTGTTTTAACAGACCTAAATCCATGTTGCTTACTCCGCCACTAGCATATCTAGGGCTTCACACAACCAGTGGCCGATAAACATATGGGCTTCTTGGATACGCGCGGTCTCATCATTGCTGATGATAATAGGAAGTTTAGCAATATCTTTAACGGAGCCGCCTTCACGGCCAGTCAAAGCCACGGTGTAAGCACCAATGTCGTTGGCCGCTTGAAGCGCGAGATTGATGTTAGCGCTGGTTCCCGAAGTCGTCAGGCCAATCACTAAATCCTGTGGTTTACACAACGCCTGAACTTGACGCTCAAATACAGTCTCAAAATGATAGTCGTTAGAGTGCGCGGTTAAAATGGAAGTATCCGTTGTCAGAGCAATGGATGCCAGTGGCCCGCGCTCTTTTTTATAGCGCACCACAAACTCTGCAGCGAGATGCTGTGCATCTGCGGCGCTGCCACCATTACCGAACCAGATCACCTTACCACCAGCAGCTAGTGCCTGATGACAGGCGCTCAACAATTGCGATACTTGCGGTTGGTATTGTTCCATGGTGTCGAATAGTGCGCGGTGGCGCGCAAGACTATCGAGGTAAGTGTTGGCGGCGTTGTCAATATTAGCCATAAAGCGTCCTCATTCACGGGTTTATCGGCATTATTCCAAAGAGTACTGATAAATGCACGTTTTTGTCAGCCAAGCTTTGGCTTGCCCTATTGCCTGCGGTACACTTTAGTCGAATTTCACAATTAGGCTTTATCGTGTTTGCCCGTTTTCTTTATTCGCTTGTATTAGTACTACTGATCCCCATAGCCTGGGTATACCTATATTGTTTGCGTGGTCGTAAGAACCCTGGTTATCGCCAACACTTTGGCGAGCGCTTTGGCTACGCTCAGGCCACTGGCGATATTATTTTGCATTGCGCCTCAGTCGGTGAAGTGCTTGCCAGCGCACCACTGATAAAAGCCTTGCTCGGTGCCAAGTACCGCTTAGTCATTACTTGCAACACCCCCACCGGGCGTGAGCAAATCACCACTTTATTCGCTGACGCCATAAACAAAGAGCGATTAAGCTGCTGCTACTTACCGTTCGATTTGCCTTGGTGTCAACGGCGCTTTATCCGTCGTACACAAGCAAAAGTACTGTCTATAATAGAAACCGAACTGTGGCCGAACTTATTAAAGCAGGCGAAACAAGCAGGTTTAGCGACCGTGATTATTAACGCGCGGCTGTCGGCGAAATCCGCCAACGGATATGCCAAAGTAGCCCCCCTCACTCGGGATATAATGCGCCATATTGATGTGCTTGCCTGCCACCATCATGATGACGCCGAGCGATTTGTAAAGCTGGGTCTGGCCCAACATAAAGTGCATGTTACCGGTTCCATCAAGTTCGATATCACCGTCAGCGAAAAGCACCAGCAACAAGCTCAGCAATTGCGTCACAAGTTCAATAAACCCTTTGTTTGGATTGCCGGCTCCACTCACCCTTGCGAGCCGGAATTACTCCTTCAAGCACACCAGCAATTACTTAAGCAGCAGCCCTCGGCTTTACTGATCATTGCCCCGCGTCATCCGGAGCAATTTGATAATGTCGCCACCGTGCTTAAACAGCAGAATTATGATTTTTGTCGTCGTAGTCACAACGACTACCAAGGGCAGAGCGTCATGCTCGCAGATACCCTAGGGGAGCTGACCATGCTTTATGGCTGCGCTGATCTCGCTTTTATCGGCGGCAGTCTTATCGCGCGCGGCGGACACAACCCATTAGAGGCGTGCGCCCACGCCATTCCAGTTTTAACTGGCCCCCATACTTTCAACTTTGCCCACGTTTACCCAGAGCTCATCAACCAAGGTGGTGCGCAGCAAGTGCAAGCCGATAACTTAGCAGCACAACTGATCGCACTCAGCCATGACCCTCATAAGCGCCAACAAATGGGCGCGATAGGCCTTAATGTCGTGAAGAAAAACCAAGGGGCGATAGCGAAAACATTGGCGATTATAGAGGAATACACTGATGTCTAACTGTGTTGCAGCCATGCGTGAATGGGTCAGTGCGGTCATTGTTAAATACAACTTTTGCCCGTTTGCTCGCAAAGAAGTCGAAAGCCAACGCATTCATTATCATCCCAGTGATGCCGTTAGCGTTGATGAGGCGGTGCTTGACACCCTAGAGCAGTGTCGTGTGCTTGATAATGATAGCGACATTGAAACCACCTTGGTGATTTTTGCTAAGGGTTTTAACGACTTTGATGATTTTCTCGAGCTAATAGATTTAGCTAATGCTTTATTGGTTGCACAGGGTTTTGAGGGCACCTATCAATTAGCCCACTTTCATCCTCACTATGTGTTTGCTGACGCCGAGCCTGAGGATGCCGCAAATTACACTAATCGCGCCCCCTACCCGGCCTTACATATTATTCGCGAACACAGTATGGAGCAGGCACTCGCACAGTACGATGACCCTGAAAGTATTCCCGAAAACAACATTCGTTTGGCTCGGCGTAAAGGTAGCCGTTTTTGGCAGCAACTGTTGCAACACTGCACTAACGCAGCCGATAAGTAAAAAAGACCATTAACTGGTGCGTATAATGTGTCGATACTAAGGGGCTGTGATAAATTTCATCGTCCCACAATTCGCTTCGGTAAGCGGCCACTGCCTGCCATTGCGGTGCGAATTGATAACTCAGGGCAATACGTGCAAAAGGGTTGATAGCGCCTTGGGAGTGATACTCCGTGCGCCCATACTGTGGGGCAGCTTGCACCCTACTTACACCATAAAAGTGTTGGGTATAATCTTCACTGAGCAACCGAACTCCGAATCTTGTGTGTACCCGGAGCTTGTCACTCAACTGCCAAGGAGACAGCGTGTAGGAAACGTTTGCCGCCAGCGAACTGGATTCATTGCTAATATCTTGGGCAAAACGGGCCGAGAAGCCATGATAGTTGAGCGCCATAGTTGCGACCAGCTCGCCACTAGGGTCGTCATAAGAGGTGAATACAGGGTCGTCAGAAAGGTCGCTCTTATATAACAGAACACTGTCGTAGCTGGGATCGCGAAAGTTAAGACCCATATCAATACCGACTTGACTATCCAACACGCGGTAGCTCACCAGCCCTTGGTCAACACTAAAGCGCCAACGTCCATATTGAGCACTTACAAACGGCAGTGACTGATGTTGTGTTGCCATCCCAGCCCAAGGGGTTGTGATAATGGCTCCGCCAGCACCGAGGGTGACCTGCCATTGAGTAGACTGCTCAGCCTGGGCCTGCACGGCGACTAACAAGAACCAGGCAGCGTTCAATACTTTTTTCATTGTTCGTATCCTGTGATGTGATTGAAATGTCACTGTAAAGAGCAACATCCCATTCGACCTGTGCCAAATGTCACTGGATGCGAAAAAAGACTCAAAAAAAAGCGCCTTCAGGCGCTTTTCTATCTGTGCTTTATTACGGTTTCAATGCCGCTTTGCGTTCATTATAGCCGCGTATCAGTTCATCCACCGTGTCCTGACAATACTCACGAATCCCCGAGACCAGCATATGCTTTTCTCCACGACCCACGACTTCACCCTGCGCCAGTAAATCAAAGCGCAAAATAATCTTGCCGCGCTTACCTTCGTAGGTAAATACATGTTCGGCTTCACGCAGTTCAGGAGCCGTTACTACTAGGGTATCCATATGAATGCTCATTGATTCATAAATGATCATTGGCCGCGCAGGGTTAATCATTACACCTTGCTTTGCCATCAGTGGCACAACCACATGGGGAAAGGCCTTTCCCGAGAATTCAACATAGTTTTTGATCAGCGCATTGGTCAGGGTTTTACATTGGCTGTTTTCGCCCTCACGCTGCACGCTTAGATAGCATTTGTCGCCGTCTTTAATATCGAACTGTGCTTCTCCTTGCGGCATGCTTAGCTTTACACCCTCATCGACCATATTGGCGAAGGTGAAGTGCATTTGCTCATTAATTCCATATTTATCGAGTACCACCGAGAACAGTAAATCCCCAGGCACGCAAAATTTCTTCGCCTCGACATCATGTAACGGGTTGAAGTCATCGGCGACCGCTTTAGCAAATCGACTGCCTTGCTCACGAGAAATGCACACATGGGTACCAAAGTCTTGATAAAACTGCTCTAACATACCTGCTCTGCTTTAGTTCAAAAAAACTGCGGCAGTGTAACAAAATTTACGCATGGAGAGGTCGAATCTGTTGCAATTTATGGAAAAAAGGCACAAAAAAGCCGCAGCATAACAGGCTGCGGCTGTCTTCTCGCCAATGCTTAGTTAAAATCGCGGTAGGCTTTTTCTAGTTTCTTCGCTTGCTTCTTAGATACACCGATGTGCCCTAGCGCTACACGCAACCGTGCTCGCGACATATCAGAGCCAAGAATTTCCATCGCATCGATCACCGATGTAGATGACTTCTTGCCGGTAATAGCAACAAAAATAGGCTCTAAAAAGTCTTTGATCTTCAATTCATGGAAGGTCGCCACTTTTTTCGCAATGGCAAAGATCGCTGACTTTTCCCAGGTGCGCAGTGTTTCCAACTCCCAAATAAAGAACTGCAGTGCTTGGCGCACCACATCTTCTGGCGCTTTACCATCGGTTAATAGCGCAGGGTCATATTCAGGCATCCCGGCGACAAAATGCCCGGCCAAGTCGACTAAGTCAGAGAGTGTATCAATACGGGTTTTCGCCTCAGGTAATATGCGCTTTAGCGTATTAGCGTTATATTTCCAATCGACAAAACGCGTAATTAGTTGCTCATCGCTAAACTCCTCACGCAACCAAGTGCCATTCAGCCACTTTAGTTTTTCCACATCGAATACCGGACCACCGAGAGAAACACGCTTCATATCAAAGTGTTCAATCATCTCAGCGAGGGTAAACTTTTCTCGCTCATCAGGCATCGACCAACCCATACGACCCAAGTAATTTAGCACCGCCTCAGGAAGGAAGCCCATTTCCTTGTAGTAATTAATAGACGTTGGGTTTTTGCGCTTTGAAAGCTTTGATTTATCAGGGTTACGCAGCAAAGGTAAATGCCCTAATACCGGCGCTTGCCAACCAAAATCTTCATACAGTTTCAGTAATTTTGGCGCCGAGTTAATCCACTCTTCACCACGGAAAATATGGCTAATCTGCATGTGGTGGTCGTCCACCACGTTAGCTAAGAAGTAAGTAGGGAAACCATCTTGCTTCAATAACACCTGCATATCGACATTTTCCCATGGGATTTCAATCTCACCACGCAAATAGTCATTGAAAGTAAAGGTGCCTTGCTCCGGTATTTTCATGCGGATCACATAAGGCTTACCGGCATCCAGGTTGGCTTGAATTTCTTCTTCGCTCAAAAGTAACCCACGTCCATCGTATTTAGGACGCAAGCCTTCGGCCATTTGCTGCTCACGCATTTGCTCAAGCTCTTCGGCGCTGGCAAAACAATAAAAAGCTTTGCCCTGCTCCACGAGCTGGTGCGCATACTTTTTATAAAGCTCTGAGCGCTCTGACTGACGGTATGGGCCAAACTCACCACCGACATCCGGTCCATGATCCCATTGCAGACCTAGCCATTGTAGGCTGTCCATGATCGCCTGCTCTGACTCTGCAGTACTGCGCACTTGGTCAGTGTCTTCGATACGCAATACGAATTCACCGCCTTGCTGCTTGGCAAAACAGTAGTTAAACAGGGCAATATAGGCAGTGCCTAGGTGCGGGTCACCCGTAGGTGAAGGGGCAACACGGGTGCGAACACAGGTGTGGTCAGTCATGCTAGCTTCTCTTTCAATTAGCAACAAAAATTTGCTGCAAATGCTAGCACAAAGGGGCAAAACTTCGTAGTGGAAAACGCCGCAATTGCGGCGTTAACGATAAATAGACTGGTTGCTTAAGCAGCTAAATCGTCAAGGTAGGCAACAATGTCGGATGATTCATACAACCAGCGCACCTGCTGGTCTTGCTCAATACGTAAACATGGCACTTTTACTTTGCCCCCTTGCTCAGCAAGCTCTTGGCGGTATGTGTCATTGTTTTTAGCGTCCCGCGTTTGTATTTTTAGGCCGTTACGCTTAATCGCGCGGCGTACTTTTACACAAAACGGGCAGGCGTGAAACTGATACAACGCCATATTCGCGGTTTGCGCATCTAACTGCTGCTGCGCTTCAGCAGGACGTTTTTTACTGCGCGGAGTAAAGATAAAATTAAAGAACAAAATAATACGGCCTAGCAACCAACGTACAAACTTCATAAGCACTCTCAAACAGAAAAATTCGGCGCAGAGTTTAGCACGCTCTGAAAGTGGTTAAAATAGCTCCAACATATCGTCGTCTAGATCATCGTCGCCTGCACCCTTGGTGTTATCAGGAATATTTAAGCTATGGAAATCGACCACTTGGTTGCGGCCATTATTTTTCGCATTGTAAAGGGCTAAATCGGCTTTATGCACCAGCTCAGGGACCATTGAGATATCATCAAAAGCACAAAAACCAGTGCTAATAGTCAATCTTTTTACCTGCGGGAAGGTAAAATCCGCCACAGTTACGCGCAGTCGCTCTAACATTTGCATCGCTTGGTTTTTATTATCGCACAGCAATAGTACGGCGAACTCTTCGCCTCCATAGCGAAACACATAATCCTCACTGCGAAAGCTCTGTTTTAAAATTCGCGCTACGAGAATAATAACCTCATCACCAATCACATGGCCGTAGGTATCATTAACGCGTTTAAAGTGGTCGATATCGAACATGGCAAGATACCATTGGCGCTCAAGTTCATTGTCACGATGATCAGCAAAGCCGTCGCCATTGATGATGTCCATCACCTGTGAGTCAAAAGTTTGCCGGTTAAGCAGTTCAGTGAGTGGGTCTAATCGCGAGCGATACAGTAAATACAGCTGGTTGGCGTAAATATTAAGAATATTAGTGATCACGAAGGGTGAATCATGCGTCAGCGCGAAGTCACTGCTGCTTTGCACAAAACCTATCACTGCACCAAGATGGTAGATAGGAAAGTACACATGCTGTCCTTGGCTACCACTAATGCGCATGCGCTCAGCATCAATTTTTGCCACTAACTGCTGCGCTTGTTCATCATTGAGTATTGCTGCTGAGCACCCTGAATAGCTGCATCGTATGCGGCCCTGCGAAGTAAATTGTTTATTCATGTACAGAGCAAAATTGTTATCGGCAAACACCTGACTGAGTATATCAATAAGCGCTGCATCCAACGCACGTTCACTTTGTTGCTGCGTTAGACGAATGATCCATTGATGACCACAGGAGTTACTTTGCATAGGCGCTTGTTTTGCTGCTTGATTCTCCTAAGTGTAGACGAACAAAAAGGGTTATGTGCCCAGTGCAAAATGACTGTGTGCAGGCTAAACACTGTCAGTGAAATTGATAAAGTCATCACGATGCACCAGCATAGCGCCATTACTGTAGCCCAAGGTTTCGACGATAGTTTGCTCTTTATGAGCCAGCAATTGGGCCACAGCCACACTGTCATATCTCGCCACGCCTTTGCCTAAGTTAAGCCCTTGCTCGTCACACAAAGTGATGACATCACCACGACTAAACGGCCCCCTTAATTGCGTTATACCAACCAGAAGTACACTGGCTCCACCTTTTGCAATCGCTGCTGCCGCACCGCTATCGAGTACCACCTTGGCTTTGCTCACCGGCCCTGCTAGCAACCACAGCTTGCGACTGCGCCGAGGTGCTTTTAAGCTCAATACCCGGGTGCCTGTTTGCTGCTGCAAACAATTTATGATGACATTCTGGCCATGTCCTGCACTGATCACCACATCCACGCCACCGTGACGAGCGATACTCGCAGCCTCCAGTTTAGTAGCCATCCCCCCTGTGCCCACAGTGCTGCCTGAACCTCCTGCTAACGCCTTTATCTGATCATCAATATGGCGGATTTCCGCAATCAGCTCGGCATCGGGGTGGCTGCGCGGATCGGCGGTGAATAGTCCAGGCTGATCAGTTAGCAATAACAAGGTATCAGCGCGAGCTAATATGGCTACCTTAGCGGAGAGGTTGTCATTGTCACCCACTTTTATTTGTGTGGTTGCGACGGCATCGTTCTCATTGATGATGGGCACCGCTCCCTCTTGCAATATAGCTAGCAACGCATCACGAGCATTGAGGTAGCGCTCGCGATTTTCTAAATCTGCTTGTGTCAGTAACATTTGCCCCACGGCAATTGAATAGAGCGCAAATATGCTTTGCCAGGTATGTAGCAGCTGGCTTTGCCCTATCGCAGCTAACATCTGCTTTTGTGCCAAGGTCTCAGTACCAGGCTGGCGGCCCAATAACTCTCGCCCCGCTGCAATCGCCCCACTGGTGACGATAATTATACGATGGCCTTGTTGCTTCAATTGCGCGCACTGGCGCACTAAATCAACCATGTGCGCTTTATCTAGGCCTCGGCCATGATTGGTCAGCACGCTGGTGCCCAACTTAACGACAATAGTTTGCACTTAATTACTTCACTTTGTGGAAATGATGACTAATTATTACCCTAGGACTAGGCGCACAAACAAGTTAAATTAATTCAAGTGTGCTAGCATCGCCGCAATTTTGCTTAACCCCACGTTTGTTTATGCCTGCAAGCTTATGTTTAATTATTGCCACCTTCTTATGGGGCAGTTCTTTTATCTCGCTAAAGTATGCCATTGGCGTGTACGACCCAGCTGTGGTTATTTTCTTGCGTATGCTCACCACGCTAGCCGTAAGCCTATGCCTGTGGCGTTTTATTACGCGTTTTGATTATCGCCAGGGTGACTGGAAGTACCTAGTGTCGATGAGTTTAGCCGAGCCTTGCCTGTACTTTCTATTCGAAGGCCACGCAATGGAGCACACTTCGGCATCACAAGCAGGGGTGATTGTGTCGTGTTTACCGCTGATTGTCGCTGTACTGGCGTTCTTTATGCTCAAGGAGCGTATCAGTCGCGCCATTATTGTCGGCTTTACGCTGTGTATCGGTGGCAGTATTTTGCTCACTATGCTCTCTCCTGCCTCTGAGCATGCGCCCAACCCCATTGTTGGCAACACCCTGGAGCTACTGGCGATGCTCTGCGCCGCTTATTACACTGTGAGCGTAAAACACCTCGCGGCGCGCTACTCACCGCTGAGCTTGATTGCCTTGCAAGGGTTAGCAGGCTCGCTGTTCTTTGCGCCATTTTTGCTTTTTGTAGAAGTGCCGCAGAACCATGATCCCATTGCCTTTGCTCATATCCTCTATTTAGGCACCTTTGTAACCCTTGGCGGCTATGGCATGTATAACTATGCCATCAGTAAAGTATCGGTACTCACTGCCGCCGCCTACTCAAACTTGATCCCTATTTTTACCCTGTTGCTCTCTGCCATTGTGCTCAGCGAGGTACTGACCCTAGGACAATGGTTAAGCATTGCCGTGGTGTTCGCTGGGGTGATGATAAGCCAACGACATCAGGCGATTGTCGTTGACTTGGAAGAGGAAGAAATCAATGAGGCAGAAACTAACAAGCGCAAATCCGTGCCTGAAGCAGGCGAATTAAAAGGGTAACACGTCACCAGATGCAAACCGGGAGCACTGGCCGCTGCGGTCTGCTCCTGATGCACCACTTGTTTTTGCTCAATGCGATAACTTAATTGACGACCATCGGCAAGCGACAACACCAGAGTGTCGCCCACCTGCACATGGCGTAAAAAAGCAAAGTGGGTATCATTATGCGCAGCAATCACGCTGCTACCATCACTGCCCAATGGGCTCGAGGCCAAAGCATGAGCGGGGCCGAACGCCAAATTTCGGCCGCTGGCTCCGGCCAGCACATAGCGCTCAAGCGCTAAGTCCGGCACACTGAGCTTTGCCACCACATGGGTATCAGCGTAATACCAAGGCGCGACTGCGGCGCCTTGGCGTATCAAGCTTTGCTGCCAAGCTCGCTCAATAAGGTGCTGAGCCAACCATGCTTTGGCTTGTACATAGCCCCCTTGAGTAAAGAGCAACAACCCCAGTGCAAACACCCCATATAGGGCGTAACGCCCCCTCCGTTTACCCATGCTGACCTCGCACTTTAAGCCAAGCGGATGCAATCACCATCAGCATCATGCCCACTAGTACATGCCACAATGATTGACCATCTGTTTGCGCAAAGCGCATAAGACGCTGCCCCTGGGCCATAGGGTTAGGTACTTGCTCATCATGCATTGCCGGGCTTTTAGCTGGCGTTTCATCAACCGCGATAAAGGCGGTGAATGGGCTTAACAGCTGATGCTTTAGCGCTAATTCCAAGACTTGCTCACGCACCGTTTGCTGTTCATTGTAAAGTAACAGTGAAGCTATTTGTTGACGCGCCCAGACTCTCGCAATGGCTTCGCTACGCTCATAATTACGCGCACTCTCATGCATTGGCATACTCAGACGTAATGGACCATGTTGCGACGTGGCGTTAATGTGGATATCTTGCTGCTGACTGTCGAGCTTAATTGCAACCATTAACGGCTCGCCAAAATAAAGATCCGGTAACGGTTTGGGCCAGTAGTCTAATTCACCACTGCGCGCCCCAGCGAGGTGCAAGTCTCTCAGTGCAGGGTTGGCAAGGCGTGCTATCAACGCTTGCATTTGCGCTTGCACCTCAGAGCCATCACTAATAAAGGTGTAGCTACCACGACCCACTTGCGCGGCGCGGCGCATAAAGTAGCTATTGGGCGCGCTGCCGATGCCCACCGTAAATAAACGGCTATCGCCTAATCGAGCTTTGATCAAATCAAACAGCGCTTGCTCATTACTCACACTCCCATCGGTCAAAAACACCACCTGACGAACAAACCCCGGGTGTTGCTTGGCGTCTAGCGCGTGATGCAACGCACCGGCTATTTCGGTGCCGCCATCGGCGTCAAGGTTATAAACAAATCGCTCTGCCTCATTGCGGTTAAACTCATTAGCCGCCACGGCACTGGGTCGGAATAAACGCGCCGTAGAGTCAAAGTCGATGATATTGAAGCTGTCATTTTCATTCATGTTGTCCAGCGCATAAAACAGCGCCTGCTTTGCCGCCTGCATGGAGCTGCCATGCATTGAGCCAGAACTGTCAATCACGAAAATGAGCTCTCGCGCTAAACGCTGCTGGGCGCTGAATTCATCACTTGGTGGGAGCAGCATTAGTAGCCCATAATCACCACTTTGCGCTGTCTGCCTAAAGAAAGCGGCACGTGCTTTATCGCTTTGCTCCACTTTGGCGCGCAGTACAAAATCGCGGTTCATACTTTCATCACTCACTAAAAGCTGGTAACGACCAAAGCTAGGGTTGCGAATATCCGCCTTATAATGAGGGGTGCGAATGCTGTGTAGTGCGAGGCCAAAATCGATATCTACTTGCAGCTGCAATTTCGGCTGTGTATTGGTCAGTCGCTGCTGAGCGGTGGCTTGTTGAACAAAACGCGGGCTCATCCAGCCTGACATTAACCCTGCTGTCTTACTTGCAGTCGCCCCTGCAGTCTTTTCTAGTTCAGGGCTGCTAGCCGGTGCGACCTCATCAGCACCATCAAGACGATACTGCCTTGGGTGATAACGAGGTGTGAAGGTCATCGGCAAACGCACGCTGAGCTGAGCATCGCGCAAAGACACCATTTCTTGATATTGCAAGGTAATGCGCACCTGCTCACCGGGGCCAAGATTAGCCAGTCGCGAGGTAAACATATTGGCACGTTGCTGATTAACTAGAGCCGCACGCTTACCGGCACGTTTAGCCGCTTGATACTGACGCTGTGCCGCTTGTTTCTCAGCAATTTTACCGACAATTTTGCGCTCTCCCACAGTCATAACCATGGCGTGTACCGCACTTTCACTGGGCAACGGAAACACATACTGAGCATTGACAGCAAACGGGTGACGATTGATAAAGGTTTGCGTTACCTCAACATGGTTAATTAAGCCAGTAATACGCATTTTTGCTTGGGTATTCAGTAACACTCCGGGCGCTACATTGGCGCCATGGGCATCACTTAAGCGCAG
Source organism: Pseudoalteromonas sp. SW0106-04 (assembly GCF_001293805.1). Lineage (NCBI taxonomy): Bacteria > Pseudomonadati > Pseudomonadota > Gammaproteobacteria > Alteromonadales > Pseudoalteromonadaceae > Pseudoalteromonas > Pseudoalteromonas sp. SW0106-04. The sequence goes on from NZ_BCAI01000014.1 coordinate 65,163, forward strand.
CTGCGCTTTGTTGTTTGCATGACTATCATTACTGGCTAAAGTCGGCGAACATAGAAGTAGAGAAAAAAGGCCCACAGCGAGAGCTGTGAGCACTTTGCTAGGACTACTCAACATAATCGGGTCCTCGTGATGATTGGCAAACTTAGTTTTTAGCCATTTGGCTTTGCGTCGCACCACGGGCCGTTAATGTTACGCGACGATCGAAGAAGTTAGTTTCATATTCATTGCCGTTATCGACCAGTTTTTGCTCACCATAGCCTTGAGCATAGAGTTGTTCGCCACTCACGCCTTGGTCAACAAGGTAAGCCTGCACTGCATCAGCACGACGCTGCGATAAACTCAGGTTTGCGCTTTCATCGCCCTGGACATCGGCATAACCGTTCAAGTTCAGACTCAATTCTGGCTTACGCTTAAGGATTAAAGCGAGCTGGTCGAGCTGCTCGGCGAAATGTGGCTCGATACGCGACGAACCCGAACGAAACTGCACCGTCATTGCCAGTAAGTTATCAATGCGCGCTTGTTCTAAGCGATTTTGTTCATTTTCTAATGCGTCGATTTGCGCCGTCAGTGAACGGTTTCGGTCTAAGGTGCTACGCAATTGTTGGTCAGTGTCTTTATATTGGCTGAGCATCACTTGTTGTGATTCAACGGTGTTCTCTGCAGCTTCTTTCTCGCCGATGATGCCGCCGATAAATGCGCCTGCGAAAGCGCCAATCGGGCCACCGACTACGGCACCAATGGTTGCGCCCGTGCCAAGTCCCCATGCTGTTTCTGAGGCCATTTCTTTTTTCTCTTTAGCCATCGCGGGTGCAGCCATTAGGGTCGAAATAAGTGCAGTTGCAAGTAGTTGTTTTTTCATCGTCTTCATCCTTCAATACTTAATTTGGTTGGTGTATTGCAAGCAACAAAGTGGTTGGTGACTGTGCTGTCTTGCTTAGGAGTTATTAAAACAAGACACAGTGGCAACAAAGGGGAGCAAAAAAGGAAAAATGAAGGGCAATTATGGCAATAAAATGGCAAGCCTGAGCGCCAGCTTAAAATGGCAGTGCAACCACCTCTGTAGAGACGTTTTGCGGCCATAAACACCGCAGCTGATGATGAAAATAGCCGGGGCAAGCGGAAGTTGCGAAGCGTGTTTTCCCCACTTCAGAGGCCGGATTGATTGCTTGGCTAGGTAAGCACCGTTGCAGTTGCAGAGCCACCGCTTGCTCGGTGGTCAGCACATCGATGTGTGGGCCATATAGCTTTCGCAAGACAGGAGCAATAAAGGCATAGTGTGTGCAACCCATCACCAAAACATCGGCTCCTTGGTCAATCAAGGGCTGCGCGTAGCTGTGCAGCAGTTGCTCCACCTTTTTGCCACTCAGTTGCAGTTGCTCTATGGAACCTGCCAGCTCAGGGCAAGGTTGGAAAACAATACGCCCCGAGGCCGCGCCTTGGCGTTGACACAATTGAATGAATCGTGGCGAAGCCACGGTATTGGGCGTTGCCAACACCCCAACCACCTTGGTTTTGCTCAATGATAATGCCGGTTTCACGCCGGGCTCAACACCCACAATAGGCAGCGTGAATTGTGCTCTCAAGGTATCAATGGCTGCCATCGTCGCAGTATTGCAAGCCAAAACAATCGCACTGGCCCCATGCTCGCATAAGTAAGAAGTAATACGCGAGCACCTTGATATCACTTGCTCGGGGCTTTTGTCGCCATAGGGCATAAAGCCACTGTCCGCAACATAGTGAATATCATACTGGGGCAGCAATTGTCGCACTTGTTGGGCAATGGCAAGACCACCCACGCCAGAGTCGAAAATACCGATAGAAGAGTGGAACAAAATAGCGCGCTCAGGGTTACTAAGGCGGCCAAGTGTAGAGCCTTTATGACACAAAGCCAAGCAACAAAAACCGGCTTAATCAGGTATTTAAAGGTTACAGTTGCTTGTCTATAAAGTACTCTTCGACATCATCTTTAATATCGAGGTAATCGTCATTTTCGAGGTCGAGCACGGCTAAGGCCGACGCCTCAAAGTACTGCCAATCCTGAGACGGTGAAAACCGCTGCTGTAAATGCACGAAGTTTTCCGCCATTTTCAACGTTGCCATAGTCATACGCAAAGTTTCATCTTGGCAGCTACTAAAAAAGTGGTGATCATGGTGGCGTAAAATAAGCAGGCAGGTGTCTTTTGGTAAGTTTCAGGCACTGGCCAAGTAATAAGAATATACAATAATGGTTACCCAGCACTCACCATCTGGTCCTAGTTGCAGGGCACAAAAAAGCCGAACATAGAACTCGGCTTCGTTAAAAACATCCCAGTTTAAAGTTGAATTACCGCGTCAGTGCCTAGCCCAGGGCCGTAGACAATGGCATTGAGCAGTAACCGTGCGGTGCCTTTAGTGGCGCCACGGAAGTTAGGCATATTGGCAAACATGATCACTTGGCCATTGCCCTTTTTCTCACGCGTAAGATAGGCAGCATTACTCATTCGCTGCGCCGCTTCAGGCCACAACAAGCCACTCATACGCACGTACAGGTCTTGCCCTTGCGGTATGGTCGCCCAGCCAATCATGCGCTGCTCGGCCTTACTATTTTCTTGCAGCACACCGTAGCGTACTACCGCATCAACACCTTGCTTGGCCATAAACAAAGGCACATCACCAGCCAATACCGGCAGCTGCTGATTAACCCCATAGCTGAGCCAATGTTTTTGATCTGTGCGCCCAGCGACTATCGCCCCTGAAGGCATAAATGCAGCACTCCAATCATGCCAGCGCTCAAGCTGCTCCTTGTTCAAAGGCTTCACATCGTCGCTTTTATCCCAAGGAAAACTTAATTGTGCAGAAACCTTGTGAGCATTAATCAAATCAGCATTGGCGATACGCTGTTGCTTGGCTTGCCACTCGCGCATCAGCGCCAGGTCATACTCATCGGCCTTATCAAAACTCTGCTTCAACAGCGCCACTTTCGAGAAGTCTTCTGCTGTGGCTAATTGCGCAGCCGAGTTGCCATTAACGATTAAGGTGCCGCCCTGCGCGACCCATTTGTCCAACGCGCTAATGTGGCTTTTCGATAACTCACCATACCAACGACTAGGGACAATGATGACATTGTAGCCACGAAGATCGCTGTAAGAGAGCATCTCTTGGCTTAAATGGCTATGACGAATACCAAGCTCGGTATCAAGCATATGCCACATCGAGCCAATATCACCCGGAGCAATGCCATTTTGGCTAATAAAGGCTATTTTGGGTGCTTTCAATAACTTAAAGTTTTCGCCGCCAATATCGGGTAAGTCTCCTTTACCCAAACCTTGGTCTATAGCGATGGCAGATACGCCGACGTCCTTTGCCACCTTATCCAATAAGGCGCTCAGCTCGCCGCTCTCTAGGGTGTTATCATAATTATTGACCACCACTGAGCCTCGGTTGAAGTGGGTGTCATTAAACACGCCTGGCTTAGCCAATACGCGCACTTTTACGCCCTGCTCAAGTAAGCGCGCGGCAAACGCCACAGAAGCATCGCTGGCACCATCAACAACATAAGCAATGGCATTATCACGAGGTTGCACACCGGCTTCGCTGGGGCGCTGATAGGTGGTGAGACCATCATCAAGGTGCTCAGGTACTTCCAATGCCGGCAGACCAAACATCATCGATACATTCCACGCGGTGGTGTCATACATAATTGAGCTGCCATCACGCAGGGTCTTTTGTCGCTCCTCCAATAGCACCGCATCATTTAACTCTGCGTCAAACTCCATGATGGTTGCCAGTAACGGCGCATCATACTGGCGATTGGGGATGACAATAGCGCCCTTAGGGATGGTCGCATCACGCACCTGCCCGAGGTGGTTTTTGGCCTTGCGTACCTTCAGCTCTTCAGTGGTTGCATAATAATCGATGCCTTGCAAATCAAGGATATCCAACAGCTTGTGCAAGCGTGCGGTGTTATCGGTCGGAAGAATAACAAAGCTGCGCTCACCATATTTTCCGTCGGGGTCAATATGCGCTAAGCGATTACTGACAAAATCACGATACATGGCTTTGCTGTGCTGTTGCAGGGTCTTAAGGTTAGCCAAAGAGCTAATATATTGATGGTCAACAGACTCTTTGTAACTGCGCACATTGCCATTTTTTAAGCGCACGCCATCTTCTGCGGTACGTGCTTGCTCATAAAGAATATGTACCGACCCTTTGTATTCGGCATAGTTAGAATAACCCGGGTAGAGGTTTTCAAACCACTCGCCGGTGTAATAAGGCCAGTTTTTATCGTCAAAAGCGCTGGCGTGGTCGCCGGCGAATACCTTGCTCCATTTACGCGTACTGGTGGGAATATTCACGTTCAGCGGCTCACGCGGCGGGCCCATTAAAAAGGTGTCTAAGGCACCCATTTCATGGCCATCGATCATCAGTTGCGGAAACCATTCATTGATGGCTTGTATACGGCCCTTTGATTCTGGATTTACGGCAAAGTAAAAGTCGCGATTGAGGTCGAAGTAATAATGGTTAGTCCGCCCAAATGGCCATGAACCGCTGTGCAGCAGTGATTGCGTGTCAAAGTTAGGCGCGGCACTGCGGCTTTCTTGCAGGCGTTTAGTAAATCGGGCGCGACCATCGGGGTTCATTAATGGGTCGACCAGTATCACCAAATCGTCTAGGAGCGATTCTATCTCTGAGTCTTGTGAGGCAAGTAATTGGTAAATAAGTGCTAAAGATGCATCGGCACCGGAAGATTCATTGCCATGGATACTGTAGGCCATCCATGCCGTTCCTGGGGTCGAATCAATGAGCTTATCTATTTGTGATGATGAAAGCGCGTCCGGTTCGCTAAGTTTACTAATATTCGCTTTAATTTCATCAATATTAGCCAGATTCTTTGCTGAGCTAATCATTAAATAATGCAACGGACGCCCTTCATAACTGCGGGCGTACTCAACGACTTTTGCTTTATCACTTTGCTCAGCCCACTTATTTACCAGCTCAGTAATTTGCGCTGGGGTGGCGGTGCGCTGACCCACGTCAAAGCCAAGCACTTCGTTGGCTGGGGTGATATTTGCCGCATATTGCCCTTGGTGTAACGCGGGATAGTCGCCACCGGGCACCAACGTGGGTTGCATTAGCACAGTGGCATGGGCACTGACCGCAAACACTGCACAGCCCCATGCAACACTTGCTAATATCCTGTTTAGCTTCATAAATTTACCTTTTTATTATGGTTTTACGTCGCTTTCACTATAGCAGCTGCAATCTAAGCCGAGCATTATTTGAGCTAAATAGCATTATGCTGCGATAACCATAACGCGAGATAGCGCAACAGCAATTGCAGCAAACATTGGCATGATGTTTCTGTGCCACGTTATAATAAGGACTATAACACCATTGGTTTTTGTTACCCACCTAAGCGTGACAAAGGGCAATGAACCTTTGCTAAACGCGTAATTGGGGAAGCACAATCAATTTAACCAGCACTAAACTCAACCGCCTCGGTGTCGACACACCCCTGTTTTTACTCAGCGCCGGATTCATCATCTGCTTTTGCCTTTTTGCCCTGTTCGACCTCAAGACCCTATCGCAGTGGGTTGATGCCAGCTTTGCTTGGTCGGCTAAGTATTTTGGCTTGTACTGGCAGTTGTTGTTATTAGCCACCTTTATCATTGCCATCGCCACTGCCCTGTTGCCCGCAGCCAAACAGCGTATTGGCAACTTAGCGGCCCCGGAATTTTCGTTATTCCAATGGGGAGCCATGATTATGTGTACCCTGCTCGCGGGCGGTGGTGTATTTTGGGCTGCTGGAGAGCCCATGGCTCACTTCTTATCCATGCCGCCCCAATTTAACCACGTCGCGGCAGCAACCCCAGAGGCGGTGCCCTACGCTTTGGCCCAGTCATACTTGCATTGGGGCTTTCTTGCTTGGGCCATACTCGGCAGTTTAACCACCATTATGTTAATGCATTATCACTATGATAAAGGCTTGCCTTTAGCACCACGTACTTTGCTCTACCCGGTATTTAAAGAAAAAGCCCTGAGTGGGCCCATTGCCGTTATCGCCGATGCCGTGTGCATTGTGGCTGTGGTGGCCGGTACCGTGGGGCCAATCGGCTTTTTAGGCTTACAGGTAAGCTATGGCTTGAATGCGTTATTTGCCATTCCCGATACCACACTCACCCAAGTAAGCGTGATTGGCGTGCTCACTTTTATTTTCGTGATGTCGGCAGTCTCAGGGGTTACCAAAGGCATTCAGATACTCAGTCGTTTGAACATGTTACTTGCGCTGGTGTTACTGGCATTTATATTGGTTGCGGGAGCCACCTCGTTTATTTTTACCAGCTTTTTTAGCGGCCTTATCACCCATTTAAGCCACTTTTTTGATATGGCCTTATACCGGGGCGAGGCAGGATTATTTAATGATGCTGGCTGGCTTGGTTGGTGGACAGTGTTCTTTTGGGGCTGGTTTTTAGGATACGGCCCGATGATGGCCATTTTTATCGCCCGCATTAGTCGTGGCCGCTCTATTCGCGCCATTATTATCATGCTGTGTATCGTGGCTCCGCTTATTACCATGTTCTGGTTTACCATCGTCGGTGGCACCGGGTTAAGCCTCGAACTAGAACAAGCCGATACTATTTCCAAAGCGTTTGCTGGTTTTAACCTTCCCGCAGCATTAATTGCCATCACTCAGGCCTTGCCGCTAGGCGGGTTAGTGTCTTTACTGTTTTTAATTCTAACCCTGACCTTTGTCGCCACCACGGGGGATTCGATGACCTATGTATTATCGGTTTCGACCTCACGTTCTGAGCACCCCGCCGTGCCCATTCGGGTATTTTGGGGGATAGCCATGGGCTTGATGGGCAGTATTTTAATCATCATAGGCTCTGGCGGTATCGACAAACTGCAAGCGTTTATAGTGGTCACCGCCGTGCCAGTCTCTATTATCTTACTGCCCTCGCTATGGGATGCGCCGCGCATTGTATTTGCTCGGGCAAAAAATCCGCCACTCCATACGTGAGCTGCTCGCAAAAGCTTCAGTTTAGCGACAGAATTACAACTAATCTCGTTAACTTAGCTCAGGTTACTTACCGAGATTAGTTGAAGTTGCTAAGTTATTTAATTTATATAAATTATCACCCAAAAGAATAATCGTGTTATGAACGAGCAAGTTACCTTCGACCACAAAACAAGCATTAGATGATGCGCCACGCAATCAGTACACCACTGAGTTGCATCTGCAAATGATCAAATACGCAGATAGCTTAAAAAGCATCACTGCTAAAGAGTTTTGTGAAGGCGTTGGCCTAGAGCCCGGCTTTGATAATGAATTTTCTAAAATGCGTAACCTCACTCACCGTTTAAAAGCCGCAGGCTTAAACACTGACTTGCTCTAACCGCTCAGGCACAAGGAATTAAAGGAACACACATGGCAATTAAAAAGACAGAGCTTTATTCATCACTATGGGCAAGCTGTGACGAACTACGTGGCGGGATGGATGCCAGCCAATATAAAGATTACGTGCTAACAATGCTATTCATGAAGTACGTCAGCGATAAATACAAAGGCGACCCATACGGCATGATAGTTGTGCCAGAAGGCGCAAGCTACGACGATATGATAGCCGCCAAAAACGACAAAGAAATTGGCGATAGAATCAATAAAATCATCGCAGCTCTAGCCGAAGAAAACGACCTTAAAGGCATAATAGACGTTGCCGACTTCAACGATGAAGACAAGCTCGGTAAAGGCAAAGACATGGTAGATCGCCTAACCAAGCTAATCGGCATTTTCCAAGGCTTAGACTTATCAGCAAATCGTGCTGGCGGTGATGACTTATTAGGTGACGCATACGAATATCTAATGCGCCACTTTGCTACTGAATCAGGTAAATCTAAAGGCCAGTTCTATACACCATCGGAAGTGTCTCAAATCCTCGCCAAAGTGGTCGGCATTAAAGAAGACACACCGCAGGATGCGACTGTGTATGACCCTACTTGCGGCTCAGGTTCATTGTTATTAAAAGCCAGCGATCAAGCGGAGCGTGGTTTAACCCTATACGGACAAGAGATGGATAACGCCACAAGCGCACTTGCCCGTATGAACATGATCTTACATAACAACACCACCGCTAAGATCTGGAAAGGTAATACACTTTCAGATCCGCAATGGAAAGATGCTCCTAACCAATTAAAAACCTTTGATTTTGCGGTTGCCAACCCGCCATTTTCGAATAAGAACTGGACAAGTGGCTTAACGCCAGAAAACGATTTATATAACCGTTTTACTTGGGGCATTCCGCCAGAAAAAAACGGTGACTACACCTTCTTACTACACATTATCAAAAGCTTAAAAAGCACAGGTAAAGGCGCAGTGATCTTACCGCACGGTGTATTATTTCGTGGTCATGCTGAAGCCACCATTCGTGAAAATCTCATCAAACAAGGTTACATCAAAGGCATTATTGGTTTACCTGCTAACTTGTTTTACGGTACGGGTATTCCTGCCTGTATTATCGTGATAGATAAAGAACACGCGCAACAGGCGGTTACTAATTTTAATGAAGGCGATACTGAGTTACCAACCGTATCAGGTCGCCCAATTTTTATGATTGATGCCAGCAAAGGCTTTATTAAAGATGGCAATAAAAACCGCCTGCGCAGCCAAGACATTCATAAAATTGTTGATGTGTTTAACAAAGGTTTAGAACTTGAGCGTTACAGCCGCTTAGTTCAAATTGATGAAATTGCCGCTAACGACTACAACCTAAACATCCCGCGTTATATCGACTCATCAGAGCCAGAAGATTTACACGATTTAAGCGCTCACCTGCAAGGTGGCATTCCAAACCGTGACATTGATGCGCTTGAGCATTACTGGCAGGTGTTCCCTAGCATCCGTGCCACCCTTTTTAAGCCAGAACGCGATGGTTACAGCCACGCACTGGTTGAAGCAAGCCTAGTTAAAAGCACCATTTTGGCTCACCAAGAATTTAAAGATTTTGCCGCTCGTAGCCTATTACCATTTAAACAATGGATACCAGAAGCAAAACTTAAAGAGATTAAAGTAGGCGATAACCCGAAAAACTTTATCTTTAACATTTCAGAAAATTTATTAAACAGCTATGCCAATAGTGACTTATTAAGCAAATACGATATTTACCAAATCCTAATGGATTACTGGGCCGAAACCATGCAGGACGATGTGTATGTATTGGTACAGGACGATTGGCAAGCAGGTAATACCCTTCGTGAACTTATTGCTAAAAAAGGTGAAAAGCTTAAAGAAACACCAGATTTAATCATCAATAAGAAAAAATACAAAGCCGAGATTATCCCACCTAGCTTAATCGTTGCCCGGTACTTTGCTGACGAACAAGCGCAAGTTGATGCCCTGCAAGCCAAGCAAGATGAAGCCACTCAAGCACTGGAAAGCTACCTTGAAGAACATGGCGGTGAGGATGGCTTATTGGTTGAAGCCATCAACGATAAAGACAAAATAACCAAAGCCAGTGTTGCTGCCAGAACTAAGCTAGCAACAGATGCTGATGAACTTAAAGCGCTGAAACAAACAACCAAACTGTTTAATGCTGAAGCGGCTGCGAAAAAAGCAGTGAAAGAAGCGATCGATGCCCTCGATTTATCGGTATTCAACCAATATCCAAAACTTGATGTTAGTGAAATAAAAACGCTGATTGTCGATGACAAATGGCTAGCCACTTTACAAGCCAATATCGTTGCTGAAATTGAACGTGTTACCCAACAAATGGCAAACCGTGTTAAACAACTGGAAGAGCGTTACAGCACGCCATTGCCAACTCTTACTAAATCAGTTGATGACCTTAGCGATAAAGTGGCAGGTCACTTAAAAGCGATGGACTTGGAGTGGTCACTATGAGTGCAATAAATTCTGTACCTGATGGGTTTAAACAATCCGATGTTGGAATAATCCCTAAAACATGGGATGTAAAACAATTTGGTGAATGCTTTAACATCATTGCTGGCTTAGGGTTTGCTAAATCTGAATATACTCAGAGTGGCTTAAACTTGTTAAGAATTGATAATGTTTCTTACGGAAAGGTTATATGGGATTCTATTGCTTATTTACCTGATAATTATGTAAATAAGTATCCTCACTTAATTCTTGAAGCTGGTGATCTTTTATTAGCGTTAAATAGACCAATTACTAATGGGAAACTAAAATTAGCAAAATCAACTCCGCACGATCTTCCTAGTATTTTGTATCAACGTGTAGGCAAAATTTCGACATCAGATAAAAACATAGATCTTAACTTTGCATTTTATTTGCTAACTAAATTTATAAAATTATTTGTAGAAGAAAGTGCTGTTGGAACAGATCAACCATTTATAAGCACAACAAAACTAAAAAAATGTGATTTACCAATTCCACCAAAGAATGAACAAACCACCATTGCCAATGCCTTATCCGATGTTGATGCGCTATTAACGGAATTGGAAAAGCTGATCGCGAAAAAACAAGCGATTAAAACCGCCACTATGCAGCAACTGCTGACAGGCAAGACCCGTTTACCCCAGTTCTCCACTTACACCGAAGGCGAAAAGCAAGGCCAGCCAAAAGGCACAAAACCCAGTGAACTAGGTGAAATCCCTGAGGATTGGAAGGTCCAAACTGTTGATGAGCAATTGAAACTCCTTACAGATTTTGAAGCAAACGGGAGCTTCGAATCTGTAGCTCAAAATGTTTCGATTAAAGACAATGACGGTTACGCTTGGTATGTTCGAGCAACAGATCTCGAAAACTCTTCTAGTTTAAGCAAAGTAAAATATGTTGATGCTAAGTCATACTCATTTCTCAAGAAAACATCGCTATATGGAGATGAGCTTCTAATTACAAAAAGAGGCGAAATTGGGAAAGTTTACTTTTTTGAAATGAAAACTGAGCACGCTACACTTGCTCCAAATATGTATTTACTTAAGCTTAATGAGAACGTATGCGGTAAATTCCTATATTATTTCTTTAAATCAGACATTGGACAAAAGCTATTAAAGAAGAATAACGCAAGTACCTCACTTGGCGCTTTATATAAAGATGACGTAAAGAGTATGCTTATCGCCTTGCCATCTGAGCTAGAAGAACAAACCGCTATATCTACCATCCTTTCGGATATGGATAACGAAATCCAAACCCTTGAACAGCGCTTGGCGAAAACCCGCCAAATCAAACAAGGTATGATGCAAGAGCTACTTACAGGCCGCACAAGGTTACCATTTAAAAAGCTTGAGACTGAACAGGATGGAGGTAGCTGATGCCGACAGAACAAAGCCTTGCCCAGCTACGCGCTCTGTTAAAAGAGTTGTGCCATCTGCCCGATGAAACCGAGTGGGTGGAGTTCAAACACAATGTCGATGTGGTAAAAATTGGCGAATATATCTCAGCGCTCGCCAACTCTGCGGCCCTGCTGGGTAAGCAAAGCGCTTATCTGGTTTATGGCGTTGACGATAAAACCCACGAGGTGATTGGCACAAGTTTTAAGCCCTCAAGCCAAAAATACAAAGGGCAGGAACTGGAAAGCTGGTTGCTGCAAAAAACAGCGCCCAAGATTCATTTTCAATTTTATGAATTTACCCACTCAAATGATCAGTGCGTAGTCATTTTAGAAATTCAGGCTGCCGCACACACGCCTGTGCAGTTCGATGGGACAGAGTTTATCCGCGTCGGTTCTTACAAGAAAAAGCTCCGGGACTTCCCCGAAAAGGAGCGAGCGCTGTGGCGTGTATTCGACCATACGCCCTTTGAACAGCAGCTGGCGGCCGAAAACTGCAGCAGCGAAAAGGTGCTGAAACTCATCGACTATCCCGCCTATTTTGATTTGGTGGGATTGCCCCTGCCGGAGGGGCGTCAGGGCATTTTAAGTGCGCTCGAAGCCGATCAACTGATCACCGCCACGCAGTCGGGCAACTGGCATATTACTAACCTGGGCGCGATACTGTTCGCCAAAAAACTGCAGGATTTTCAGCATCTGGCCCGCAAAGCGGTTCGCCTTGTGCAATACAAGGACAACAGTCGGGTCGAAACCGTGCGCGAGATAATTGGCAACAAGGGCTATGCCGTAGGTTTTGAGGGGCTGATTGATTACCTGAAAACCTTGTTGCCTTCAAATGAAGAAATAGGTAAGGCCTTTCGCAAGGAGGTGCCCATGTATCCAGAGCTTGCCATACGTGAGTTGATTGCTAATGCCATTATTCACCAGGACTTTGCGTTAACTGGCACTGGGCCTATGGTTGAGTTGTTTGAGTCTCGCATGGAAATCACCAACCCGGGCGTTCCGTTGGTAGATACAGATCGCTTTTTAGACTCCCCGCCTCGCAGTAGAAACGAAGCCTTGGCTTCTTTTATGCGGCGCATCAATATTTGTGAAGAGCGGGGAACGGGAATTGACAAGGTTATTTTTCAAACCGAGCTTTATCAGCTGCCCGCTCCTCTTTTTGAAGTAACGGATCAACACACTCGCTCGGTATTGTTCGGTCACAAAGAATTTGCCGATATGGATAAGGAAGATCGTATTCGTGCCTGCTACCAACACTGCTGCTTAAAGCATGTTAATCGCGAGCACATGAATAATAAGTCGCTGCGCGAACGCTTTGCTATCGAAGAAAAGAACAGCGCTATGGTCAGCAGAATTATTAAAGACACAATAAAAGCCAAACTGATTAAACCTTATGATCCGGATGCTGGAACCAAGGCAATGAGGTATGTCCCTCATTGGTACTAATTTGCTTGACCGTTGCTTGACTGAGTCAAAAAAAACATGAGTGCGACATGGGTGATATATTGGTAACACATTGTAAAAACGGTATATTTTATCTTTGCTGTTTGCTTGATTCGTAATGAAATAAGGATATTAAATGAGTAATGTCGGTCAATTAGAACGAAAAACCCAAAACCGAGTGGTTAAGTTTTTTAAAGAACAACTTGATTACGACTACTTAGGTAATTGGGAATACCGAGAAGGTAACAGCAATATTGAAAAAGACTTGCTGACTAAATGGCTTAAAGGTCGCGGAATTTCTGATGCTCTGATTACCCGTACATTACGCCAACTCGATACTGCCGCAGCCCTTGGCGAAGGTAAAAAGCTCTTTGATGCGAACAAAGATGTTTATCGCCTACTCCGTTATGGCGTAAAAGAAAAAGAAGGTGCTGGTGAACAAAACCAAACCGTGTGGCTGATTGACTGGAAAAACCCAGAAGCTAACGACTTTGCCATTGCTGAAGAAGTCACTGTAAAAGGTGAATTGAAAAAACGCCCTGATATTGTGATTTACGTTAATGGCATTGCACTTGGTGTAATTGAATTAAAACGCTCTTCAGTATCAGTTAGCGAAGGCATTCGCCAAAACTTAGACAATCAAAAGAAAGCCTTTATTCGTAACTTCTTCACCACTATGCAGCTCGTAATGGCGGGTAACGATACTCAAGGTGTCCGCTACGGCACCATTGAAACGTCTGAAAAATACTACCTTGAATGGAAAGAATGCGCAGGTAAAGAAAACCCCAACCCACTACCAGCAGGGGATATAAAAACAGAAAACTTACTCGACACTCATATCGCACAATTGTGCGATAAAAAGCGGTTCCTGCAACTCATTCATGACTTTATTGTGTTTGACGCTGGGGTAAAGAAAACATGCCGACACAACCAATACTTCGGCATCCAAGCAGCACAGAAACACGTTAAAACACACGATGATGGCATTATCTGGCACACACAAGGCTCAGGTAAAAGCTTAACGATGGTTTGGCTTGCTAAGTGGATACGTGAGAATGTAACAGATTCGCGAGTGCTTATTGTTACTGACCGAACCGAATTAGACGAACAAATCGAAAAAGTATTCTCAGGTGTTGATGAAGAGATCTATCGCACAAAAAGCGGACGGGATTTGGTTGCCACGCTTAATCAACCTAACCCTTGGTTATTTTGCTCACTAGTACATAAGTTTGGTCGAAATGGTGAAGCAGCCACCGAAGAAGACGAGACGCAAGCAACAAAAGACTACCTTGAAGCGTTAACCAAAAACTTACCCAGTGACTTTGCGGCAAAAGGTAACTTGTTTGTGTTTGTTGATGAGTGTCATCGAACTCAATCGGGCAAGTTGCACGAAGCGATGAAAGCTATCTTACCTGAAGCCATGTTTATTGGTTTTACGGGTACACCACTGATGAAAAAGGACAAGAAGAAATCCTTAGAAGTCTTTGGCCCTTATATTCACACTTACAAATTTGATGAAGCCGTAAGTGACGGTGTGGTCTTAGATCTTCGATATGAAGCAAGAGATATTGATCAACACTTAACATCTGAGAAAGGCGTTGATACTTGGTTTAATGCTAATACCGAAGGCTTATCTAACCTTGCCAAGATGCAGCTCAAACAAAAATGGGGCACCATGCAAAAAGTGCTCTCTAGTAAGTCTCGACTAGAACGTATTGTGATGGATATATGGCTTGATATGAAAAGAAAGCCTGCACTGATGTCTGGTAGAGGCAACGCCATGTTGGTGTGTGCCAGTGTCCATCAAGCCTGCATGGTTTATGAGATGTTTTCTAAAACAGATCTTGCTGGTAAATGTGCAGTAGTAACCAGTTATCAGCCTGCGGCTAGCACAATAAAAGGCGAAGAATCTGGTGAAGGGTTAACCGAAAAGCTGTTTAAGTATGACACTTATCGCAAGATGTTAGCTGATTACTTTGAGCAAAGTGAAGATGAAGCCGCTAAGCGTGTTGAAGAGTTCGAAAAAGCGGTTAAAAAGCGCTTTATTGAAGAACCGGGGCAAATGCGCCTGCTGATTGTTGTAGATAAGCTGCTCACTGGCTTTGATGCGCCTTCTGCCACTTACCTTTATATCGACAAAAAGATGGCTGATCACAACCTATTTCAGGCCATATGCCGAGTTAACCGATTAGATGGTGAAGATAAAGACTACGGTTACATTATCGACTATAAAGACTTGTTCCGATCACTTGATAAAGCTATTAAAGATTACACAGCAGAAGCGTTTGATGGCTACGATGCTGACGATGTTAAAGGACTTTTAAAAGACCGCTTACAAGAATCTCGTGCTGATTTAGATAATGCGCTGGAAGCAGTAAGAGCGTTATGTGAGCCAGTAAAAGCACCAAGAGACATCAAAGACTTCCAACATTATTTTTGTGGTGAGTCTGGTGTTGAACCTAAAGATGAAAATGAGCGCACAGAAAAAGAAGCACTGCGTTTAACTCTATATCAATCGGTAGCTAAGCTCATCCGCGCTTACACTAACCTTGCCAATGAAATGGAGCAAGCTGGTTACACTTTTGAAGAAGCTGAAAATATTAAAAAGGAAGTCGCGTACTTTGAGAAAGTACGAGATGAGGTAAAGCTTTCCAGTGGCGATCTACTCGAAATGAAGCGGTTTGAGCCTGCGATGCGTCAGTTACTTGATATGTATATTCGAGCTGATGACAGTGAACAGCTTATGGATTTTGAAGAGTTGGGGTTGATTGATCTAGTTGTAAACAATAAGGGCAAAGGCTTAGAAGGTTTACCAGAAGGCTTACGGGACAACGAAGACGCAATGGCAGAAGCTATTGAGAATAACGTAAGAAAAACTATTGTGGATGAAAATCCTGTAAACCCTAAATACTTTGACAGCATGGCAACGTTGCTCGATGAAATTATTAAGCAACGCAGAGAGGAAGCGATTAGTTATCAAGAATATCTTGAACAAATTAAAGCTCTCGCTAAGAAAGTGGTAAGCCCAAGAGAAAACACGACTCAAAACTACCCTGCTTCTGTAGATACGCCAGCCAAACAGGCAATTTACGACAACTTCGGTAACGATGAGGTACTTACAACCAAAATTGATACTGCTGTTCGCTACACTAAAAAAGCCGATTGGCTTGGTGATCGATTTAAAGAACGTGAGATAGCTAACGCAGTGCGAGAAGAAGCGGTAGGTTACGATGTGAACATTGTAGATGTGATGGAGTTGATTAAAGCTCAGAAGGAATACCATTAGTGCGCCATACAAAAAATAATGCTCAAAGCATTGAAGTGGTTCGTATTGGCGATATTGATGTAGAACTAAATCGCAGAGCCATTAAAAACATTCACTTAAGCGTACTGCCGCCAAACGGCAAAGTGCGTTTGTCTATCCCCAAGGATACGAGTGACCAAAAAGTCAGGCTGGCTATCGTTAACAAACTTGCATGGATTAAGAAGCAGCAAGCTGACTTTGCAGGGCAAGAACGCCAATCAATTCGTGAAATGGTGAATGGAGAATGCCATTACCTTTGGGGGAAGAAATACCGTTTAAAGCTTGTTGAGGCAAAAGGTAGATATAGTGTTTCTGCAAAGGGAAATGGCAATTTAGTGTTAGCGGTTGCAGAAAATACGTCAACCGACAATAAACTAAAACTGCTAAACCGTTTCTATCGTGATGAAATGCAACGCGCACTTGAAAAACTCTTGCCCAAATGGGAAAACAAGCTTGGAGTAAACGCAAATTCATTTAACATCAAAAAAATGAAAACCAAATGGGGAAGCTGCAATATTCAAGCTAAGCGCATATGGCTTAACCTCGAACTTGCTAAGAAGCCACCAGAATGTATGGAGTTCATCCTTGCACACGAATTAGTTCATTTACTAGAGCGCCACCATAATGACAGATTCCGCTCTCTCATGGACAAACATATGCCTAACTGGCGTGAACGCAGGGATTTACTTAATAGCTTGCCTCTGGCTTATGAAGACTGGAGTTACTAGGGTCTGTTGATCTTTGCTGTTCTATTTTTGTTCTCTTTGAGCGTGCTTTTATCGCGGCGCTCGATGTGTGGCCTAGTAATCTAAGCGAATATTGAGCAACAATGAGAAAAGTGCGCTCAAAAGAACCGTTCGGCAGCACTTGATTGGCTTTTCTACTGTGTTATCGGCTGGCTCACATAGAATAACTATGCCACGCAGCCTCTGCCTTGTATAAAACCCAATCAAACTGCTGCAAAAACGAACTTGAAAGGTCAACAGACCCTAATAAGAGCCTCAATGAGACAAACTAACCTATAATCTCATTTCTATTAAATTGTCTCTTTACTATTAGACTATCCTCTTTTGAATAGCAGAATACAATCAACACGCCTGGCCGCAGGCCCAGCCGCAGCTCCACGCATATTGGAAATTATAGCCGCCGAGCCAGCCGGTGACGTCGGTCACTTCGCCGATAAAGTAAAGCCCTGGGCTTTGCTTTGCTTCGAAGGTTTTCGAGCTGAGCTCATCGGTGTCCACTCCGCCTAGGGTCACTTCGGCGGTGCGATAACCTTCGGTGCCATTGGGCTTAATCTGCCAGCGGTGAAGGTAGTTGCCTAACTCATTTATCTGGCTGTGGCTTAACTGGTTTACATTACAATCAGCAATGGCATTCGTCTCGTGTAACATCTCCACAAATCGCTTCGGTAAGATGGTGGCCAAGGCATTTTTTAGCGACTTCTGCGGGTTATCTTGACGCTGCTGAGCTAACCATTGCTCAACACACAGATCGGGTAAGAGGTTAATAGTCACCGCTTGGCCGGCACGCCAAAACGAGCTTATTTGTAAAATAGCGGGGCCCGACAAACCGCGATGGGTAAAGAGTATATTTTCTCGAAACTGCGTGTTGCCCTCACTGCTGACTTCACACTCTACACTAATCCCAGAGAGGCCATCAAAGCGGTCTTTATCGTGCTGGTGCAACGTAAAAGGCACTAAGGCCGCCATAGTCGGTAACACCTTTAAGCCGAATTGCTCAGCAATTTTATAGCCTATTGGCGTTGCGCCTAGTTTCGGCATGGTTAGGCCGCCAGATGCCACGACCAGAGATTCACACGCATAGGTTTGCGTACTGGTGGTGACCACATAGCCCTGCTGCGCTTTTTCAACACTGATGACTTCACTGCGCAGCTGCACATGGACGCCCGCCCACTGACATTCAGTCATAAGGATATCGACAATATCTTGCGCACTGTTATCGCAAAATAACTGCCCCAAGGTTTTATGGTGATATGCCAGGCCATGGCGTTCGACTAGATCGACAAAATCATGCTGAGTGTAGCGACTGAGACAGGATTTAACGAAGTGGGGATTATTGCATAAATAGTTATGAGCACTGGCATGCTCGTTGGTAAAGTTGCAACGCCCGCCGCCGCTGATAAGAATCTTACGTCCGGGCTTTTTACCCATGTCGACGACCACCACATTGCGTCCACGATACCCTGCTTGTGCAGCGCACATAAGCCCCGCAGCGCCAGCGCCTATAACCAGTACATCGACTTGTTGCATCACTTAAACTCATACCAACATAAAGCTGCATTATAACAGCTGAATACAACTCAGCGACAGCAACTTTACCCACTTATACGGCTTGATATAACTTTTTGTACCAGTTTTATTTCAAAATATTATTTTAACAATGTTCACAGTATCTTTACGATTGTTCCCTCATTTGATCCAGATCAAATGTAAAAATTCAACAAAAGGGATACCTTATGACAACCACAAAAACCCCTCGCTCATTGAGCGTCAAGAAAACCGTTTTAGCCTTGGCAATTCCAATGGCGCTAAGCACCACTTCAGCCTTAGCAAATGATCTTCAAGAAGTTTCCGTACCAGCCCAAGCAACCATGGCGCAAACACAAGCCAAACTGCAAGGCCAATCGTCCCTAGGTACTCAATTCATCATAAAATACAAAAATGTACCTGAATTCGGTGTTAACAGCCCTGCTACAGCGGCAAATGCCAATCTTCGTGCGCAAAAGTTTGTAAACAACTTTAAGAATAAAGGCTTAGCTCGCGCTCAATACGTGCGTGAAATGGCCATGCAAGACCACCACGTTATTCGTACAGACAAAAAGTTAAGCGCCCAAGAAGCTCAGCAGTTTATGCAAAGCATGGCGTCGAGCGGTGAAATCGAATACATTGAAATTGACCAAATGCTACAACCGTTTGCTACGCCGAGCGATCCGCGCTACAGCGATCAGTGGCATTACTTCGAGCAAACAGCTGGCATTAACTTGCCTAGTGCATGGGATAGCGCAACAGGCGCGGGGGTCACTGTGGCCGTGCTTGATACTGGTTATCGCCCGCATGCCGATTTAGCTGCTAACCTTCTTGCTGGTTATGACATGATCTCCGACACCTTTGTTGCTAACGATGGCGGCGGTCGTGACAATGATGCACGCGATCCAGGTGATGCAATCACCGCCAACGAGTGTGGCTACACTCATGGCGCGCAAGGTTCTAGTTGGCACGGTACACACGTTGCAGGAACAGTTGCAGCCGTTGCCAATAATGGTGAAGGTGTAACGGGTGTTGCTTATGACGCCAACATCGTTCCGGTTCGTGTTCTTGGTAAATGTGGTGGTTTAACGTCTGATATTGCTGATGCAATCGTATGGGCTTCCGGCGGCAGTGTATCGGGTGTGCCTGCAAACGCGAACCCCGCTGATGTTATCAACATGAGCTTAGGTGGTTCAGGCTCTTGTAGCTCAACTACGCAAAATGCGATTAACCAAGCACGCGCAAACGGCACGGCTATTGTAGTGGCTGCAGGTAACGATAACGACAACTCTGCCAACTACAACCCAGGTAACTGTAACGGCGTTATCAACGTCGCTGCGGTAGGTCGTGACGGTGGTCGTGCATACTATTCAAACTACGGCAGCAACATCGACGTAGCAGCCCCTGGTGGTGCACAAAGCTTTGCCAACGACCCTGAAGGGATTCTTTCAACCCTAAACAGCGGTTCAACTTCACCGGGTAGCGACAACTACGCCTACTCTCAAGGTACTTCAATGGCTGCGCCGCATGTTGCTGGTGTTGCTGCCTTGATCAAAGAAGCAAAACCTGCTGCTACGCCAGACGAAATTGAAAATATTCTTAAAGCAACCACCAAGTCTTTTGGTGCAACGTGTAATAACTGCGGTACAGGTATCATCGATGCAGCAGCAGCGGTTGCCGAAGCAGGTGGCACCACGACACCACCACCAAGTGGCGATAATGAGCTTACTCCTGGCCAAGCAGAAACAGGCCTAAGTGGTGCGCAAGGTTCTGAAACCACCTTCACAATGACCGTGCCTTCAGGTGCGTCGAACGTGACCTTCACCACCAGCGGTGGCAGCGGTGACCTCGACATGTATGTGAAAGCAGGTAGCGCCCCAACAACTTCAAGCTATGACTGTCGTCCATACGAAAGTGGTAACAACGAAGTATGTAGCATTGATAACCCAGCAGCAGGCACTTACTACGTGATGCTACGTGGTTATAGCAGCTACAACAATGCCAGCCTACTAGGTGAGCTAACTACCTCAGGTGGCAGCACTGGCGAAGGTGGCGGCGGCAGCGTTACAGATATCTCTGCAAGCTCTGGCCAATGGAAACATTACACCCTAGAAGTCCCTGCAGGTATGAGCACGCTAGACATTGATATGTCGGGTGGCACAGGTGATGGTGACCTTTTCGTGCGCTTTGGCTCACAACCAACAAGCAGCAGCTACGATTGCCGTCCTTATAAATCAGGAAACAATGAAAGCTGTAGTTTCAGTAACCCACAAGCAGGTACTTGGCACATTAGCATTAATGCGTACCAGACCTTCTCTGGCGTTACGCTAAACGCACAGTACAACCCGTAAACAAACACTACGAAAACACCAAGGGCCGCAATTGCGGCCCTTTTTTATGCAATCTCACGTGTTTTACAGATTCGCCAGAACCTGCTCTGCACTTGAAACGCCAAATTGTTTATCTTGCTCAACAAATAACTGCGTCACCACCCCATCGTCAACCACCATGGCATAACGTTTCGAGCGTATGCCACCAAAACCAGCGGTGTCTTTGTCCAAGCCAATGGCCTTGGTGAAACTGGCATCACCATCAGCTAGCATGGTGATCCCCTGCGCACCTTGGTGCTCACCCCAGGCTTTCATGACAAAGGCATCATTCACCGATAAACAAATGATGTTGTCTACACCTTTGCTGCTAAACTGCGCTTGATGAGCAATAAAGCCAGGAAGGTGCTTTGCCGAGCAAGTGGGGGTAAACGCGCCCGGCACAGCAAACAGTACAACCTTTTTGCCAGCAAAAAGCTGCTCTGTGCTGGGGTGGGTCATTCCTTGCTCATCAAGGAGGGAAAAAGTGGCAGAAGGGAGCGCTTGGCCTTGGGCTATCATTATTTATTTCCTCTTTTAAACGGGGTTAAGCCGATTGATTATCAAGCCCTAGGCTAGCACGAATACTTTGCATTTGTTGCTGCAAGCTCAGATGGATATCTTTAACCCGGGTATCCGAGGCGCTAATTTGCGTTTGCATATCGTGCATGGAGCGCTCGAATTCAATCAGCATATCACGCTGGCGATGCGCATAGTCGGTTGCTTGCGCCGCCACTTGGTTAGCATGCTCTGCGCTTTGAGAGATATCTTCGGCGTTACGCTTAAGCTCTTCGGCGTTGTCTGTTTGTGCTTGCGCTTGCGTTGCCAACTCGCCAATGTGTTGTGACACGCGCTGCGAATTAGCACTTAAGCTATTGAGTTGGGCGTGAATATCGCCCAAAGAAGCTTGTGTTTGCTGCGCCAGTTTACGCACCTCATCGGCCACGACAGCAAACCCTCGGCCATGCTCACCAGCACGAGCTGACTCGATAGCAGCATTAAGCGCTAGCAAATTGGTTTGCTCGGCAATGGTATTGATCACATCCAACACCTTAGAGACATCCTCAACACCAGCGAGTAACTGATTAAGACTTTGCATGCCTTGCTCAATACGTTGCTCGGTGGTCGACGAAGCCGCTAGCATAGCATCGGCGAACCCTAAGCTTTGCGCCATGGTGGTCAGCGTATGCTGGGCGTTATCAGCCACTTGGCTGTTCACCTCATTGACATCATCACCAATACGTTGCACTTCACCGAGTAAAGTTTGACTGTGCGACGCATGTGCAGAGGTTTGCTCAGCGCCACTGCGAATATGCTGCAAGTTATCGCTCATGTCGCTCATAAACTCATTGATCACGCGCAGCATCTCTTGGCGCTCACGCACTTCATTGCGTTGGCGCTCAATAAGCTGGTTAAAGTAATCCGCAATTTCGCCTACTTCCGTTTCGCTATTTTTGCTTACTATGGGGTTAAGTTCGTTGCTTTCTATGAGTGTGGCGAAGCCGTCGCGCAATTGGCGCAGTGGGTTCAGCACTTGCGAGCGCTGCAACCAATATACCGCTGCAGCCAAAATAAATAACAAACCAATGGCAATGCCAAATACCACTAAAAGGCGTTGCTTCAGAACATTCTGAGCCGCGCGCAGCTGCTGTTCAGCATCAATAACCACATCAACGACACTGCTTACTTCTGTACGCAATTGCATTATGCCCTGCTGGTGAATTTGGCCTTGTTCAATGGTACTTTGCAAATCGCGCGGATAACGTTTTGGCCAGCTGCGGATCTCCGCTTTGATATCGCCGGCGAGGTCTTCAGGCTCAGCACCAAAGAACAGCTCGTCTTCATCTACTTCACTCATCACCCCGAGGTTTTCGGTATTTTCAATCTCAGCCGCTAACGCATTCAGCTGCTTTACTGCTTGTTCAACCGCTACCTGCTTGTCGGCGCTATAACCTTGGTACAACGCTTGAGTTGCGAGGCTTAAATCAAGGACGCCTTGGTAATAATCCCCCGCCAACTCAATGTACCTTGAGGCACTGCTGCGCTTGTCTTGCGGTGCTTGTTGGGCATAATTAATTAACGAGGTTGCCGAGCCGGCCATTTGCCGAAGTGCGTTATCTAATAACGCGGTTTCATTGCCAGAAAGCTTACCCAGAGCGCGATAATCGCCGTCAATGCCATCGAGCAGTACTTGCAAACGGGTATTGAGCTGGCGCTGCAATTGCGCCGACAACGAGGGCAAGTATTGATTTTGAATAGTTTCGATGCGCTGTTTGGCGTCTACCAGATTTTGCGCATCTCCAGTACTTAAGTAGTCTTCGATGTCACCTGATAAGCCGATGATAATGTCATTTTTAAGAGCGCCATAGTGGGTGTTTTGTTGCTCCAAAGAGACTAAGGTTTTAGATGCCCACCAAAGTACAGCAACAAGCACCAAACTGGCTGTTGAGAGCAACAGTGCTACCAAACGAGTAAAAGTAGAAACACGCATAAAAAACCCCACCAATGCTAGTGGGGATAGCGTATTACTTATTTATGACAGTTGTATTAAAAAACACATATAGGGGCATTGAAGGCGCCACCGACTTGGTTTATTTCATGGCTGCATTCACATACACATCAAAGCGGTTTTTCTTGGTTTTTATTTGTGTGCTAGGCGTTTTACCTTCTAAAAACGGGGCGTAGTCAGGGCGCTTTACCACAACCCGTTTTGTTGCTAATGAAAGAGCCGGTGCTAATAACGCATCCGCGTCTTGATCATCCCCCACTAAGGTTTGAAATACGCGCATCTCCTTTTTTACCAACGCCGACTTTTCTCGGTGCGGGAACATAGGATCAAGGTACACGACATCAACAGGCTGCTCACTACTGACAATGGGTAGTAACTGCTGCGACGCGCCATGCTCTAAGCGCATACGCTCACGCATCCAAGGGCCAATTTCGCTATCCATGTAAGCCCGCTCTAGGCCATCGGCAAGTAATGCAGCAACCACAGGGTGGCGTTCAAATAGAGTCACCGTGCATCCAAGCGATGCCAGCACAAAAGCGTCTCTTCCTAGCCCTGCGGTGGCATCAAGAACATGGGGAATTGCGCCTTTGTTTAGCCCCACCGCTTTGGCAATCGCTTGGCCTTTGCCGCCACCGAATTTACGACGATGCGCAGCGCCGCCGCTGACGAAATCAACACGAATAGGCGCGAGTTTTGGCTCATCCCGTTTCACCAAAGATAAGCCCTGTTCATCGTACTGAAGATAAAAAGTGTCGTTGTCGTTATACTCTGCTAGTTGAAAACGTGTTGCTAGGGTATCAACATAGCCTTGCGCCTGCGGAATTCGGCAATAGATTTGCACAGCTCGCTCCAAGAAATCACCAAGGCACCCATAATAACAAAAGTTCGTTATTCGCAGGGACTAAATTCCCGCCTAAAACAGCTCAACATCCGTTTGACTGCTGCACTGTTGTTCTGAAGGGGGTTGGGCGAACTGCTCAATATAATGAATTAGCTCATTGCGAATACTTTGTAACTGCGCGCCTTGAGTGGCAACCAGGCGCAATAACTCTTGTTCACCATGAGCTTCAAGCTTGTTCATTAACTGGCTTTCAAACGCCATAAACGCTTCACCAAATAATGCTGCGCAGCGCAGCGCTTGGTCACTGTTTTGCATATCCTGTAATTTAGCGTTCGTAGCCTCTAATAAGTGTGGGAATAAATCTTTATAGCGTCCATACAATGCACTGTCATCAATGGGCATATTCTTTATTAATAATGACACTTTGGGGTAATTGATAATGGTGTTGTCGTCAAAATCAACGAAGCGTTCGCCGTGGCGCTGTTGCAACAGTAGCTCCTGCTCTAGCGGACACTCTGTGCCATGGTTAGCAAAGAACTGATGCTCATCCTCGTGCCAAAACGCCACCACGACGTCGAGCCGCATTGGCTCAAAAAAGGCCAAAAAGTTGCGCGATAAGCTCGCTAAGTCATGAGTAGCGAACGACTGGCTAACAAAGCGCATAACACGTCCCATATCTCCCGAGTCGGTCATAGCCATTTCAGCGGTACTTTGGGCGCGATTTACCTCGTGTTCTAACTCCTTAGAGCGCTGTTTGTATTGGTACAAGACATCAATACGCGCTGCCAGCTCGTCACTGGCAAAAGGTTTAATGATGTAGTCATCAGCACCGGCATTATAACCGCGAATGCGTTCTTCTAAATCTGCACGACCGGATAAAAATAGTATGGGAATGCCTCGGGTAAGCTCATTATTTTTAAGTTCTTTACATACCGCATAACCATCCATTTTGGGCATTTCAACATCAAGCAAAATGATATCAGGCTGGTGCTTTTGCGCTTGACGTATGCCTTGTTCGCCGTTTTTTGCGTGGATCACCTGAGCAACCCCAGATAACGCTTCTTCCACTAGATGGTGAATCACTTTGTCATCATCGATGGTCAGCACTATTTTCGCCATTGGCCACTCGCATACTTAGAAAAGTTACTATTAGCATAGTATGAGTGACTGATTTTGCGAGAGAAAGTGAGAGTTTTATAGGGAAGGAAAAGCAAACAGCGCCCGCAGGCGCTGTCAGTTGTATGGCTTAAGCCGCGATGCCACTGTGCCTAAGCAATGCGTCAACGGTTGGCGCACGGCCACGAAAACGCTCAAATAGCACCGCTGGCTCTTCAGAGCCGCCTTTTTCCAAAATATTGGTTAAAAAGGCATGGCCGGTATCGCTATTAAAAATGCCCTCTTCTTCAAATTTAGAAAATGCATCGGCCGAGAGCACTTCTGCCCACTTATAAGAATAGTAACCCGCGCTGTAACCGCCGGCAAAAATATGCGCAAAACCATGCTGGAAACGGTTGAAACTCGGCGGCTGAATAACTGCCACCTGCTGGCGCACTTTATCGAGTATGATTTGAATTTCACTGCCCGCAGTGGGGTTGTAATCGGCATGAATATGAAAATCAAATAACGAAAACTCGAGCTGGCGAACCATCTGCATAGCGGATTGGTAGTTCTTTGCCGCGAGCAGTTTTGATAGCAGCTCTTGCGGCAAGGGCTCGCCACTTTCATAGTGGCCAGAGATAAAAGCAAGTGCTTCTTTCTCATAGCACCAGTTCTCTAAGAATTGGCTTGGTAATTCCACCGCATCCCAAGCCACGCCGTTTATACCGGCAACGGCAGCGGCATCAACTTGAGTCAGCATATGGTGCAAACCATGACCAAATTCATGGAACAAGGTGACCACTTCATCGTGGGTAAACAGTGCCGGCTTATCCCCTATTGGGCGATTAAAGTTACACACTAAATAAGCGACTGGGGTTTGCAACTGCCCGCCTAAGCGTACTTTTCGGCCCATGCAGTCGTCCATCCAAGCGCCACCGCGCTTGTGCTCACGGGCATACAAATCAAGGTAAAAACGCCCACGCAGCGTGTTATTGCCATCATAAATGGCGAAGAAACGCACATCGTCATGATATGTATCGATATCTTGCTGCTCTTCAACACGCACACCAAACAGTTGCTCAACTGTTTTAAATAAACCACTGAGGACTTTATCTTCAGGGAAGTACGGGCGTAATTGTTCGTCGCTGATGGCGTACTTTTCTTGCTTTAGCTTTTCACTGTAGTAGGCATAGTCCCACGCTTCGAGCTGATCAATATCGTGCTTTTCTTTGGCATAGGCACACAGTTCCTCTAGCTCTTTTTGCGCTTGTGGTCTCGACTTTTCCGCCAAGTCATTTAAGAAGCCAAACACTTGCTCAGTGGAGTCTGCCATTTTAGTGGCCAACGACATTTGCGCATAGTTTTCAAACCCCAACAATTGCGCCAATTCATGACGCAGTGCCAATTCCTCATCCATGATAGCGCTGTTGTCGTACTCACCGGCATTAGGCCCCTGATCGGACGCCCGAGTAACGAACGCGGTGTAGGCTTCTTGGCGAAGTTCACGGTTATCGGCGTGGGTCATAATTGGCAGGTAAGAAGGAATATCTAATGTAAACAACCACCCTTCTAACTCTTTGCTCTGCGCTGTTTGCGCCGCCAAAGCCTTTGCTGATTCGGGTAAGCCTGCGAGTTGCTGCTCATCGGTAATATGCTTTTGCCATGCCAGTGTCGCATCCATGACATTATTTCCAAACTTAGCGGCAAGCTCACTTAAGCGGCTGGATATTTCGCCATAACGCTTTTTATCACTGGCATTCAACGCGATGCCAGAGAGCTTAAAATCTCGTAAGGCATTATCAATAACTTTTTGTTGCGGCTTTGATAGCTGCGCGTATTCATCGCTTTGCGCTAAAGCAGTGTAAGCATCAAACAACCCTTGATGCTGACCCACATAGGTGCTGTATTCACTTAATTTAGGTAATACTTGGTCATACACCTCACGCAGAGCTTGAGAGTTTACCACCGAGTGCATATGCGACACGGGCGAGAACAGTCGGCTTAGCTTGTCGTCCGCTTCCTCCAGCGGCATCACTAACCCTTGCCAAGTAAAGTCTTTGCCAGCAAGCACTTGCTCAATGGTTTCCTTGCACTGCTCAATACCGTGCTCCACGGCTGGCACCACATGCTCGGGTTTGATCTTTGAAAATGGCGGTAAGCCCTCGAGGCCAATCAACGGGTTGGTCATAGTAATCTCTCATTATTCGTTTAATACCTACATTCTTGGGGCGATGATGGAAAATGCAAGTGCAGATCCACCGCCTTATTTCTGCTAAGGTATGGCAATATAGTGATGACAACATCAGTTCATAGGAATAAAGAAATTATGGCTCAACATTTTGATTATATTTGTATTGGCGGTGGTAGTGGCGGCATTGGCTCGGCAAATAGAGCGGCCATGCGTGGTGCGAACGTCGCGTTAATTGAGGCGACTCACTTAGGTGGCACTTGTGTGAATGTAGGGTGCGTGCCTAAAAAAGCGATGTGGCATGGTGCCCAAGTTGCAGAAGCAATTAAGCTATACGCCCCAGATTATGGTTTTGATGTTGAACTAAAGAGTTTCAGTTGGAGTAAGCTAGTAGAAAGCCGAGAGGCCTATATTGGCCGTATTCACCAAGGCTACAACAAGTACTTAGCCAGCAACGGTGTAACTGTGATTAATGGTTTTGCCAAGTTTATTGATAGCAATACCGTAGAGGTGAATGGCGAGCACTACAGTGCCGATCATATCCTTATTGCCGTAGGCGGACGCCCTATTATTCCAAATATTCCTGGTGCCGAGTATGGTATTGATTCGAACGGCTTTTTTAAACTCACCGAGCAGCCTAAACGCGTTGCGGTTGTGGGTGCTGGTTACATTGCCGTAGAAATTGCCGGTGTACTGCATGCCCTCGGCACAGAAACGCACCTATTTGTGCGCCGTCATGCGCCGCTGCGCAATTTCGACAACATGCTGGTAGAGACGTTAGTGGAGGTCATGAAAAAAGAAGGGCCAACCCTACATACCGAATGCTCGCCTAAAGAGGTGGTGAAAGAAAGTGATGGCAGCCTCACCATCCACTTTGAAAATGGCCACAGCCAAAATGTCGATGAAGTAATTTGGGCTATTGGCCGTACGCCTACCACCGATGCTATTAACGTTGCTGCTGCGGGTGTAGAGGTGAACGAAAGTGGTTATGTGAAGGTCGATGAGTACCAAAATACCACCGCCAAAAACGTTTATGCCGTTGGCGACATTATCGAAAATGGCATTGAACTCACACCGGTTGCAGTTAAAGCGGGCCGCTTACTCTCTGAGCGCCTTTTCAACCCAGAAATGCCTAATGCGAAAATGGATTATGGCCTAGTTCCGACCGTGGTATTTAGCCACCCGCCTATCGGTACTATTGGTCTCACCGAGCAAGAGGCCATCAACCAATATGGCGAAGAAAATATCAAAGTGTACAGCTCTACATTTGCAGCAATGTACACCGCCGTCACCCAACACCGCCAACCATGCGCAATGAAATTAGTATGCGCTGGCAATGACGAAAAAGTGGTCGGCTTACATGGCATTGGCTTCACCGTTGATGAGATGATCCAAGGTTTTGCGGTAGCAATGAAAATGGGCGCGACCAAAGCCGACTTTGATGCCGTGGTTGCCATTCACCCCACCGGCTCAGAAGAGTTTGTTACTATGTAAATTTTTCTCTGGAAAAGTGAAACTTTACATTTGCTAACTCTGGAAAACCATCTAAGCTGACCAATTAACGTACAGTTATTGGTTAGCTTTTTTATGCTCACAATTGTTCAATCTGATGATTTTGAAACTGAGATCCAAACACCGTTTTGCGAGACAAAATCAAGCATTCAGCTAAAAGGCTTTCCAACCTTTTATGAAAATGGTGAATACGTCACGCCAATAAACCTTTGGATGAATCACCTCATTAACGTAAAACGCGCAAAAAACATCAATTCAAATGTGCGTGCCATAAGCCGATATTGGCGGTTTTTAAAAAGCCATAAACTCTCTTGGAAAGACTTTCCAAACATTAAATCAAATAAGCCAACATACCTCTTTAGAAACCAAGACCTATTGGTAGCAGTGAAAGCCGGTGAGCTAAATAGTTCGACCGCAGCGGTTTACATAAACCACATTATAAAGTTTTACGAGTGGGCATATTACGAAAGGCTAATTGAGTTTTCGAAAGAAAATAAACCTTTTGAGGTTGAATTTGTTAGCATCAAAACTACTGGAATGTTGGCACATATCAATCGTAATTACGTGGTAAGGAGCTCTGATTTGCGGATCAGAGTACCAAGGCGAACACCAGAACAAAGCTTAAATCCACTTACCGAAGATGAAGTAAAGCTATATTCTCGAGCACTCAAAGAACAATCTATTGAATTTCAAATCCATCAACTATTGCAACTCATGTGCGGCCTGCGTATTGAAGAGGCCTGCACTTTCCCTGCAAGCCTAGTTAAAAGGTGTAACCCAGATACATATCATGTTCAAGTCAGCATAGGGCCAAACAATGGCGTGCTGACTAAATTTGGTTCTGTCAGAACCATCGAAGTGCCAACTGTACTAATGAACAAAATGTACCGTTACCTGATTAGTGAAAGACGCCATAAAAGAGAGTGCAAAGCTGAGAAAGCAATTACTGAATTACTGATTACCAACCGAGGCAAACCATATACTCCCAACGCGATACAGCGTCATTTCAACTTAGCTCGCGGTCATATTAGAAATAAACTCAACGCACATTTTCAACACAGAACTCATGATTTACGCGCAACCTACGGTACCTTTCGCCTAGCGTCACTCTTGGATGAAAACATTGGGTTATCACCCTTTGATGCAATGTCATTAATCATGGGCTGGATGGGGCATAAAGACGAAAAAACAACGTGGCGGTACCTAAACTTTATAAACCGAAGCAAAGCATCTATACGCGCTATTTGCTTTTTAGACCAGATAATGGACTCGGTTATTAATGAGTATGAGGATCCCTCGTGATTAACAAATCAAAGTTAAATCTTGACCTCAAGCTTAAATTGAACATCTATGGTAATCAATTTGTGTACCCTGATTTTCAACGATTTAGGTATAAAGGAGTTCCTAAAGTTGTTGAATTGCGAAAAAGCACTTTGCATAATCGTGATGAGCTAGTTATTGAGTGGTATCGCGCATTCAAGGGCAATACTGAGTATACAGACACAACTCTGCATTCTCTGTACAGAACCTTCACGAAATACGTAAAAATCTGTGACAGTATTCCTGTAAGCCCTGACTCAAAAGAGGGTATCAGCGCATTTGAAGCGTCCTTAGTCCACAATGTCAGAATTGGCTCTAAAAGTTCAAATTCAGCAAAAGGTGAGTTAAGTAGCCTACGAACTATAATGAGAATGCTTGATCGCCCTGTTGACCAGTGGTTTTCGAAATTCAAACTATTTCGTAGCCAAATAAATCCGACACAAGCTTATTCAGAGATTGAACTTAAAACACTTATCAAGATACTACAAAGTCTTTACTTTCAGCTTTCAAAGCAAATACAAGCATCACCTAAGAAATACATCAGAGCCGGAAGGCGTGATCAGTACGCGAGCTTTTCTTTCAAAGATATAGAAGTCCCTGTAAGTGGTGCGATTACAAAGTGTTACTGTGCTGCCTATTTCTTGCTCGCTTACTATACATGGGCTAATGCCAGTACAGTAAGGGATATGGATATACCGAAAGCTTCTCAAAAGAAAGGGCAGCAAGGAAAATGGTTTGTGCAAACAGCGCTAAAAAAGAGAGCAAATAAGTTTGTTACAATCGAGCTAGGCGACAACCTCAGTACCGACATTCCAAAGCACGCGCTCAACTTTATTAATGACCTTATCACCCTAACACACACACTGTTTCCTAATACCAATAGACTACTTCACCAATGTATTGACGGAATAAATAAGCCTCTCTGTCCAACACATATTCGCTCTAACATGAATTGGCTAATTAATACCTTTGATTTAACTGACGACAATGGCCAAGAACTTAGGCCTGAAGCTAAGCGCTTTAGAGCCACAGGTTCGGCAAATTACTTGGCGCTTACAGGGAATTCACTCGAAACATCAATGTTGCTTAATAACACGCCTGATGTAGTACGAAAACACTATAGCAGAGGTAACGAGTCTGAAAATAATGCTCAATTACAAGCCACGGCTAATACATTAGAAAATGCCATCAAGTGTGGCGATATAGAGAAGGCTCGCGAACAAACTCTTGAGCAAATGAACCTTGAAGTACTCCCTTACGACGAGTTTGTAAATCGCTATGCTAAGTCTGGGAATGGTCAAAAAACACCTTTAGGCACAGGATGTAAAGACCCTTTCGACAGCCATGGGGAGCGTTTTCGGCGAAAAGCCTCTATCGACAGTGTGGATATGAGCCACCTCGCCTGTGCTGACTTATTGAATTGTTTTTCCTGCCCAAACCAAGTGCTGGTCGAAGAAGTTGATGATATCTGGTGTTTGTTGAGCTTTTACGAAGCGTTAGAGGATGCAAAAGAAGATCACCTCAACATGTCACACTTTAAAAATAACTTTGAACGAGTGCTCAACAGAATAAAACAAGTGCTTTTTAGTATCGACTTGAAAGTGAGAAGACAAGCTGAAAGGAAGTTACATGATGTTGGACGTCACCCATTTTGGCCCGATACACTTAATTTAGTTTTGTAAGAGGTGATTATGAGGCCACTACTAGCTACTCCAGAAGAAATCATAAAAGAGAACACAGTTCTGGTAGAGCGTGCTATCCAGTATTACGAAAGTAAAGATTGGGATAATCTCAACAAGATCCCCGTAATGATAGATCAAGATGGTCATGTCTTAAGTCATTTCGGTGACCAGACCTGGGACGTCACACATTATGTCGATGTTAAAATCGTTTCAAAAAAGCGGGCATCTTTTACCCATTTAACAACCACTCCTTTGTTACAGGAGCAAAAGTTACTCGCATTCCTTGGTTTATTTGCTGTTGGCACTTTAAGGCAAGGTGCCATGATAAAAACAACGACATTCCTAGAAAGGAACCTTAACTTGACCCAAGTATACAAATACTTAGAGTCTATCAAGGCAGAATCGCTTTGCATTCTTAACCATCCCATACAGTTTGCAAGGTTTTGCGAATACTTAAAGTCACTAAAAATGAGTTGTTCATATACTGCAAAACTTATTTTCGCACTAAATTGGGTAGAAGCAGTTAAAAACGAAATACCAATAAAGCTTTTACTCCCCAGAACAACATCTATTGCAGAACTTGGCCGCCAATTAGGCTGCCCAACCAAGTTAGAAAGCGAGCAATTTTACGCTATACCATCACGCTTGATGCAGCTTATATACTCAAAAGCGATTGAATATATTGATAACTATTACCCAATCAGGCAAACGCTATTAGATATCCATACTGAAGAACAAGAAAATTACGAGATTGGTAAGAGTATTGTTGATAAAAAAATTAAAAATGGTCAATGGAAATGGCTAGACTCTAATTCCTCAAACTATAGAGTTGAGGTATGTAACGCAAAACCACAGAAGTCAATGAATGTAATCTTAAGTTACATCTCAGACACTAATACTAAAAAATTACTACCAAACAATATCAAAAAGTTCTATTGGCTTTACTCTCATATCTTGACGTGCTGCTTCATAGTTTGTGGAGCTTTTTCAGGCATGAGAAGAAGCGAGCTTTACAGTTTACATCCTGACAGCTTCAAAACGTTAAAACTAAAAGAGCAAACCTTTTATTCATTACAAGCTTATCACAGTAAAATGACTCCTGCGGTGCCTGAAAAAGCAGAATGGTTAACTTCTCCAATCGTAGGAAAAGCAATAGAACTGGCATCATACCTCACTCAAAATATGAGAATACAGCTCATGCTTTCTGATGACAGAGTTGAAAATCAAAGAGCTTCAAGTATTTGGTTAGTTCAGCAAAATAAAAGCAAGAAGCCAAACATACTTACAGGCCCCCCTTTTGCTCATCATCATAAACAACTAGTAGAAGAAGCTGGTGCGATCGTAAATGAGCAAGACTATGAAGAGTTTAAACTGCTAAACCCAAACCTAAATATACATGCTTACAAGCAAAAAATAGTTTTAGGTAAACCTTGGGCTTTTACAACCCACCAACTCAGGCGGACTTTTGCAGTGTTTGGCAAACGATACAACCTACTTTCTGACGTCGCTATAAAGCAGCAGTATAAGCACCTGTATTTACCAATGGCCCAGTGGTATA
Organism: Pseudoalteromonas sp. SW0106-04; assembly: GCF_001293805.1. Lineage (NCBI taxonomy): Bacteria > Pseudomonadati > Pseudomonadota > Gammaproteobacteria > Alteromonadales > Pseudoalteromonadaceae > Pseudoalteromonas > Pseudoalteromonas sp. SW0106-04. Next base: position 98,542 of record NZ_BCAI01000014.1, read on the forward strand.
CAGAAGGTGGCGTAGCCGCAAAAATAAAGCATGTAAAAGTGGACTCAGAACTCAACAATCTACTAAGAGAAGTAGATAGAGAAGTCACAACACAATTGTTGTTTCAGTGGTATAACTCAGATGACAAACTATTTGGTAAGAAAGGTCTAGACGTTGTAAAAGACAGACAAAATACCGCTGTTAAATATTCATCATGGGATGCTTTGTATGCGCAAGTCTCAGCTGGCCGAGTATCTATAGCTGGCACACTCCATTCATACTGTATGGCAGGCTATGAATGCCGAATGGAAAAGGTTGTATCACCAACCAACTGCTTTAACTGCGAGAACGTTGTTATTGACGAGGAGAAAGCACAAGCTTGGCAAAAACGACATCTGTGGATTGTTGAGACTATAACTGAAATGGAGGAGCATACCAAACTAACTCAATCACAGTTAAGCCATTTTATTACGCAATTGCGTGCAGCTGAAAAGGTTATGGACTACTTTGAGATAAGCTACACTCCATACAAACCTGAAATTGAGATCAGACAGATTTGAGTAAGTCAGAAAATACGAGATTAGAGCTTCTAAATGCAATTGACAGAATACTTTCTGGCAATACGATACGTATTGATTCCAAAAGAGGATTAAGTGCTATAGCTGTCGAAGAAGAGGCTAATCTAGGTAATGGTTCCGCATACTATTACTCAGACGTCATTGAAAAAATAAAACAACTCAAATCAAGGGCTATTACAAAAAAGCAAGCACAGCAAAACTCTGATGTAACTAAGCTGCGTGAGAAGCTTGCCAATGAAAAACGGTTAAAAGAAAAATACCGAGCAGAAATAGCCAGCTTAAAAGAGCAAATGGCACAAATGGCTTCGACCCACAATGCTCTGGCGCTTTCAAATCACCAGCACTTAAAAAAGATTAGTGATCTTGAAAGTGAGTTGTTTTTGCTTAAAGGGAGTAACTAGCTGTAGTGGCTCGCGAACATAATCCCTCTGACTTGATTACATCGTACATTTTGGACTCACATTAAGTGAGAATATGACCGGTGCCTGACTCACTTTAATTGACAATGAACTCACGCTAATCGAGAACGGGCTTGCAAACATAATCAGTCGGCTCACTTTATTTAAGAATAACGACAGTTCATAAAAATGGACGTTAAAAGATACCGTTCGTTAGTTTATGCATATAAAGCAGCCTGCGCCATTACTTATTTAAGCGTCAAAACTTAAAGCGTGAAAGCTTAGGTATGTATCGGTTAATGTCAGACTTATATTTTAGAAAATCATCGCCATGCACTTTCTTCAAATAAGGCTCTTCAATTTGTCGAACAATCACTTCAATGCAAATCCAACATACAAAAACACATGCCCAAAGCAGCAAATGTGGGAACGTTATACACACCCCTGCCCAAAATAGAAAAATACCAAAGTAAATGGGGTTGCGAGACTTTGCGTAAATCCCGTGGGTAATAAGTGCAGTCGTTTCTTGCTGGTCAACGCCAATACGCCATGAATCTCCCATTTGAATTTGAGACAACAAAGTTACAGCAATTCCGCAGGCGCCAATCAAGGAGCCGAGAAGCTGAAATGGAATTGAAGGAACAAATAGTAGGGGCGCACGTCCTAAGTAACCAAAAAGAACTAGACCAAATGCAAAGCAAAACGTAACCACGAATATAGCCCCTGGTACAATTTCTATTAATGGTGCGTTTATAGATGCTGCTCTTATACCAAAATCACCATTTCTCTTATATTGAACAAAGCTTCTACCGAGGACGGCTAGCGCCAAAAAACTACTAATTAAAATAAGCGAAACCATATCTATCCTTATCGTACATGACGTTAAGAATATGATTGTAAAGTCTATACTTAATAAAGAGTCAATAGGTACCTAAAAATCGTTCAGGTAAAACTTGGGCATTTACGAATAAATGCCCAAGAACACTACTGATCCCCTTTACTATGCACGAGTCGATAGAGTACAGGCAGCACTACCAGTGTTAGCAAGGTTGACGATATTATCCCGCCGATGACCACCGTGGCCAAAGGCCGTTGCACCTCTGCACCTATGCCCGTATTGAGCGCCATGGGCACAAATCCAAGGCTTGCCACTAGTGCTGTCATTAATACCGGACGCAAACGAATAAGTGCCCCTTCAACAATGCTATTCACTAATTCTCCGGTTTCTAGCAAACGTTGCTTGATGAAGGACAGCATTACCAATCCGTTTAATACGGCAATCCCAGACAACGCGATAAATCCTACCGACGCGGATATGGATAAAGGCATATCCCTTAACCAAAGAGACATTACACCGCCTGTTAATGCCAAAGGGATACCTGTGAAGATAATCAACGCATCGCGTATAGAACCAAACGCAATTACCAGCATTGTCAAAATCACAAACAACGTAACCGGTACCACAATCGTCAATCGTTGACTCGCACTTTCGAGCTGCTCAAAGGTTCCACCATAGTCGAGCCAATAACCAGCAGGTAAATCTACTTCATCATTAATTCTCGCCTGAGCTTCTTCAACAAAAGTGCCAATATCTCTGTCACGCACATTTGCTGTGACAACAATACTACGTTTGCCATTCTCCCGGCTTATTTGGCTAGGTACTTCTTTAAATGCAAGTGTGGCTAATTCGCTTATTGGTACATGCTCACCAGAGGGCGTGACTATGGGAATGGTCTCAAGCTGAGTGAGTTCATTTCGAATGTCGTCGGCATATCGCACGACAATTTCAAAGCGTCTGTCGCCTTCAAAAATCATTCCAGCGGTTTTTCCACCTGTCGCAGCATTGAGCCATAACTGCAAGTCGGCTATATCCAAACCAAAGCGTGCCAATTGATTAGGCTTTGGTGTGACGGTGAAGATTGGAATGCCTTCTACCTGCTCAAGCCTCGCGTCATCAGCCCCTTCAATCGTTGAAATAACGGACAAAATGTCAGAAGCAGATGCAAAGAGGGTATCTAAGTCATCCCCAAATAGTTTTATGCCCAAATCTGCCCTTACCCCACTGATCAATTCATTAAACCGCATTTGAATAGGTTGGGTAAATTCATAATTATTGCCGGGCAAGGTAAACAAGTCCTCTTCAAACGTTTCGACTAGCTCGGCTTTAGTCATTGATGGATCGGGCCATTGTTCCCTAGGCTTCAAAATAACAAACGTATCAGTAATGTTGGGCGGCATAGGATCGGTAGCGACCTCACCCGTACCCGTACGACCGAATACCGTCTGAACTTGCTCATACTGCATAAGTTTCGCTTCAAGAGTTTTTTGCATTTCAACTGCTTGTTCTACCCCAGTCCCAGGGATGCGTATCGCTTGTACTAAAATATCACCTTCATTGAGCTGGGGAATAAACTCGGAGCCTAATTTACTGCCCATCCATAAACTGCCGACAACCAAAGCACTCGCACCTACTACTACTAGCCATCTAAAACGCAGCGCGCCCATTAAAATAGAACGATACACTGCCTTTGCACCTTTAATAATTGGGCTTTCTTTTTCGCTAATTTTACCTCTCATGAAAATTGCTATCGCCGCAGGCACTACGGTAAAACAAAATACCATTGCGGCAAGCAAAGCCATTATCACGGTCGCTGCCATGGGGTGGAACATTTTACCTTCGACGCCAGTGAGCGTGAACAAGGGGATATAAACAATGGTAATGATCAATACACCAAACAAACTGGGGCGTATGACTTCATTAGTGGCTTCATATACAACATTCAGCCTTTCTTTGAGCGGTAGAGTAGCGCCGTTTTGTTTCTGGGATTCGGATAATCGTCTGATACAGTTTTCAACAATGATAACTGCGCCATCGACAATCAAGCCAAAATCCAGTGCGCCTAAACTCATCAAGTTAGCAGACACATCTGTTTTGACCATGCCCGATATCGTGGCAAGCATTGCCAAGGGTATTACAGCGGCGGTAATAAGTGCAGCTCGCACATTCCCAAGCAAAACGAATAGCACAACGATGACAAGTAAAGCGCCCTCGACGAGGTTTTTCTGCACTGTGTCGATGGTTTTGTCAACGAGGCTTGTCCTATCGTAAACCGCTTCAAGGATTACGCCCTCGGGTAAGCTTGTTTTAATGGTTTCGAGCTTACTGTCCACAGCTTTGGCGACCGTACGAGAGTTTTCTCCCACTAACATCATTGTCGTGCCAATCACTGTTTCTTGGCCATTTAACGTGCCGGCTCCAGAGCGCAGCTCTTTACCGAGGTTGATTTGGGCGATGTCTTGAATTTTTACCGGTACGCCATCAATGATCTTAACAACCACTTGGCCGATATCGTCGATGCCCTTAAGTTGGGCTTCCGATCTGATCAGTACTTGTTGCCCATTTTGTTCTACAAAACCAGCGCCTTGATTCGCATTGTTGCGTTCTAGCGCACTGAGAAGGTCACCTGTACTTATCCCAAAGTTTATCATTGCGACTGGATTAGGATTCACATGATATTGCTTTTCAAATCCGCCTATCGCATAAACCTCGGTCACCCCCTCAACAAGCGACAATTGGGGCTTAATTACCCAATCATGGATCTCCCTTAATGCCATAGCATCATAGGGTTGACCGTTGTCCTGTCGCGCCTGAGGCTCTGCACTTAACGAGTACATGTAAATTTCACCCAAGCCTGTGGAGATAGGGCCCATTTCAGGGGTTAACCCTGTTGGCAATTGCGCCGCGATGGCGGTGAGACGCTCGTTGACGAGATTTCGTGCGAAATATAAATCAGTGCCCTCTTTAAACACGACTGTGACTTGCGACAAACCATAGCGTGATATCGAGCGGGTATACGATAAATTAGGCAAACCGGCCAGCGAGGTTTCAACTATAAACGTTATGCGTTGTTCAGTCTCCAAAGGCGAGTAACCTGGGGTTGCGGTATTTATCTGCACTTGCACGTTGGTGATATCAGGCACAGCATCAATCGGCAATTGTTTGTAACTGTACATACCAAAAAAGGCGACAAACAAGGCGAACAACATCATGACACCACGTCGCTCAATGGATAGACGGAGTATTGGTGCTATCATGTTCTCACCTCACCGTTTTTATGGACTTGGCTTTGCTTTTGACAATAAATGCGCAGGTAATTAGTCATCATCGCCCGCCTCCATTTTTAATAAATCAGCTTTTAGTAAATAGCTATTTTCTACAACGACTTGCTGGCCTATTTGAACGCCCTTCACAATCTCTACTAAACGGTTGTCCGTGTTCCCAAGCTTTACTTGGCGGGGGTAAAATCGCTCCCCTTCTTTGACAAAAACAATGGTTTGCCCATCTAACTCTTGTATTGAACTTTTGGGGAGAGCCAGATTGACTTCTTGGAACCCAATCTGAATATAACCCTCTACCATAGCGCCTAAAGGCCAATAACCACTGCCATTATCAACGTTCACAAACGCGATAGAATAAGGTTTGTCATCAGGTGAGGACGTAATGTGGCTTATACTTGATTGTTGCTGCAATTCCTCAAGCCTTAAAGTGACTTCCATATCAGCGGCAATACGAGTACGTTGTTTGGGGAAAATAGCCAATTGAGCAATTGCGCGAGAGTAATTAGCAACAGAAAGCAGTACTTGACCGTTGGTGAGCTCACCATCATTGGCGTGTCTAGCTATGATTTTTCCAGACATCGGTGAGGTGATTGAGTATTGATTTAAACTCTCGTTTGACTCAATGATTGCCAGTGTGTCACCTTTTTCTACTTTATCTCCAATATTCACCATGATACGTTTTACAACACCGTCGAAGCGGGCACGAATATGACTCAGTGACGCAGGATCATGAACTATCCGCCCAAAGGTTCTGGTTGTGAGCGATAATGTTCCTGATGCGGCCGATGCAGTCACGATATCCTGTTCAAGCATCCGTTCTTGAGATAACACTACGTACTCGGGTCTTTCTTCGGCTTCCTCATCGTCATCATCAGCCAGGGCGACAGAAGCAAACAGTAAAGTAGCTAGCATGACTAACATGCCAAGCAAGTCACGTGCGCTAGTAACTAATGTAAATTGTGATTTATTCATTATTTTTTCTCTATTCATTGTGATGATTGAGCAGACGTCGAGGGAGAGTCAGAAAACACGGGAATTCCCGTAAGTGCCTCTAGATCTGCGCTTCGAAGGTGGACTAAGCCTGCGGCTTTTATCAGTGTTCGTTGCATATCTATGAGTTGCTGTTGCGTTGTCACCCACTCTATGTAGTTGTAGCGACCACTTTCATAGCCACCCCGCGCCAATTTCAATGCAGATTCCAATGTTGGGACGACATTGTCTTGAAGGGTAGTAACAGTGAGCAAGGCTTGGTCTTTTGCGCTAATGACTTGATTTAATTGGCGAGTGAGTTCACGAATTTTCGCTTGTTTTTGATAGTCTATACTGTCAAGCAATGCGCGCTGTTGTTCGTATTCACCTAGATTCCGCTGCTTGGTATTTAACGGCACCGAAATACTGGCGACTAACGCTGTGTCATCAATTCCCTGCATTCTTCGGATACCGGCTTCCCACGCAATGTCGAACTGCTGACTGGCCTGAACCACTCTCAATCTGGCCTCTTGTACCCGATAGTTATCAGCATAAAGCAGAACGTGTGGATTGCTTTGAAGCTGTGAAAGCATATGTTCAAGTGATAGTGAATTTGGAAACGATAACAGTGTCCCTTCAACTTCCGCAAACGCAGCGTTAGTGTCACCCCACATGATGGCCAGGTCGCGTTTATACTCATTGAGTTTTTGTTCACTTATCAATAACGACAAACGCGCCTGCGACAACGCTGACTCTGCACGTTTTTTCTCAAGTGGTGAAGAAGCCCCCGCTTCAACCCGTGTAGAGACTGTCTGAAGCATTGTGCGAGCCAGCATTTCAGCTCGTTGCTCAGTCTTGTGCAACGCTTGTTGGACAATGACATTGATATATCGTCGAGTTGTTTCACCCAAGATGTCCAGCGTACGAATGCGCCGTTGTGTAAGCAGTTGTGCTTTTTTTGAACTCACCACATTCATTCGGCCGCTGACTTTATCTCCAAGCTCGATGACCGACGATAAGGTCAGTGTCAATTCGGCATCTTTGATACCAGACACTTCGCCTGTTCCCAACACATTTTCAACTTCAACCCCAACAGACATTTCAGGTCGTAAGCTGGCCATTTTTGATTCACCATCCAAAGCCGAAGATTTAAATTCGAACACAACTAAATCTGGGTTGTTTGATAATGTGCGTTTGAGCGCATTTTCAAGCGTGATTGAAGACTTTTGCGCATTGGCAGATTGAACAGATATGCTCATGGTTACCAGTGCAGCAGATATCAATTTCAGATACGCTGAGCTAGCTTTTTTTATGCCCAATGGGCGTGAAGAACTCATAAAAGAACCTTTTGTTCATAAGATAACGACATACATGGAAAGCACCCATGCAAACATATAGGAGGGAATGGATTAATGTTGAGGTGGGCGCAAAAGGCCTTCGACTAGGCCGTCAGTGACGTTGCGGGAATAACTGTATTGATTGGTATATAACGGTTTAGATACGTCATTTATTGGGTGTTGTGCCAGAAACTTAATCTGTCCACATTGACACAGCACACAATGGAAACACTTAGACTCTTCACTCGACGTATTATCACCAGCATTTACATTTTTTTCGGGAACATCATAAGTGCCTATCGACTTTGATTGTTCAGGGACTGACGATACCTCCGCAGGGTAGTCATCGCATTGAGCGGCGAACGAAAAGCCCGATTGACACATGAGCAAAGTAATAAGTAGCCATGCCAACCTACGCAGTTTTGATGTGCAATTAAAAATTGGCATTTTCTTATCAACTTTGCGCATTAAGCGCTCGCTGTCTTTCATTTCCAGCATCTTCGAGGATCATTTTTGCCCCGCGCAACACAACGCACGAAACTATCACACCGATAACCAGATCAGGCCATCGAGAATCGAGCCAAAACACCAAAACGCCAGCAGAGATAACACCTAAGTTGGCAATCACATCGTTGGCTGAAAATATCCAGCTTGCCCGCATATGCACTTCTTCATTTCTTTGTTTGCGTATGATCACAAGACAAATGACATTAGCAACCAGTGCAACTGCCCCCATAGCCATCATTTGTCCCGATACAGGTTCGCTACCGTAAATTGACCGTCTTACAATATCAATGATAATCAACACACCCAGTGCCATCTGAAAAAAGCCGCTAATTCTAGCCGCATTGGCTTTGTGCAATAGCGATTTACCAATAGCATAAAGGGCAACACCATAGACAACTGCGTCGGCGAGCATATCAAGTGAATCGGCTATTAATGCGGTTGAATCAGCAAGCAACCCGATCCCCATTTCTATAACAAACATTGTCGCGTTTATTCCCAAAAGCCAATACAAAACCTGTCGTTGAGACTGGTCTTTTATTTCAACTTCGCACCCACATCCGCTCATTAGAAACACACTCTTTACTGATGAATAATATGAGTATAAAGTCTATACTTGGTATAGAGTCAACGGTTAGGAGAAAAAAATGAAAATTGGTGATGTCGCAAAGACGACAGGTTGTAGTATTCAGACCATTCGTTTTTATGAAAAGAAGGGGCTCTTGCCTGAGCTTAAGCGCTCAAGTGGAAATTATCGTGTCTACGACAAGGGGACTATTGAACAACTCCTGTTTATCAAACAGTGTCGTTCATTAGATATGTCTATCATGGAAGTAAAAACGCTAATGGACAGTCGTTCGAGGCCAGATCAGAGCTGTTCAAATATCAATACGTTAATAGCTAAGCATTTATCAGACGTCATTATTCGCATTGAAGAGCTAAACGTATTAAAGTCATCACTCGAAAATATGGCGTCATCGTGTGACCAAGACAAAACCATTAGGGACTGTGGTATTTTAAATTATTTACACACTTAAAATTGTAAGAAGAACACAATTTCACTGTGCGCGCTCACCTTAACTTGTATCTATCGGCTAACATTCGTCATTTGTGTAGATTTATAAGGCAAAAATCAATAGCCTGAACTTTTGATACTGAGTCAGCCATGCATATTCATTTGTGGCCCTACAAAGCGATTTACATCGGAATCAGTCCTGATAATGATGTTCATGCACATCATGCTGTCCAAATTTGCATTGGTTTAGACAAAGACATCTCGGTTCAAGATTACAAGGCACAAAGTATTCACACCGGACAATGTATTGTGATTTTCGAAGATGTCCCTCACAAGGTTTTGGCACAGGACAATCAGATTGTAGTCATCTATTTAGAGCCTGAAGATAGGCAAAACCAACAATTTCTCAAAGCCTTACGTCAAGCCAGGAGTGATGGAATTAATACTCTGCCGCTTACTAGCAAAGAATTGGGATCCATTTCTCAGCACCTATTTACTGACGTCGATATCGACAAAGTGTGGAAAACAGTAAATAAAGCGGTAGGGCTAGTCTATAGTCCTGCGCTTTCATCGCGCCCTGAGGATAAACGGGTACGAGCGGTCATCGACATTATTGCTTCGCAGAGAGGTTGTGCAATCGATATGGCGTTTTTATCATCGAAGGTTTTCTTGTCCCCAAGTCGTCTAACACATCTTTTTAAGCAAGAAGTGGGTATACCTATTAGTCGTTTTATTGTCTGGTGGCGTGTGCGCGCCGCAATAGAACAACTGAGTAAGTCAGCAACATTGACTGAGGCTGCCCATGCTTCGGGTTTTTCTGACTTACCTCATATGAGTAAAACGTTTAAACAGCTGTTTGGATTTGCACCTTCCTCGTTATTCAAACCGCACACCATTAAAATTCACAGTAATTAGCCGTTTGATACAAGCCGAATTAAGTTTGACTAGGGAATAATATACGCATCAATAAAAACGCGAATGTGTAAATACTATGAGAACGTTGGTCCAATGGATGTTCAGCCCATTATTTTTTTTAAGCTTTATCTTTGCTGCATCCAGTATCTCCCAAAACACAGGATCTGCAGCTTGGCTTATACCCCTGCTTTTATTCGCCATCGTCGTATCTTTTGCAGCTGAGAAATGGTTACCATATGAAAAAGCATGGAATACACCGCAGGGAGATTTCGGGCGAGATATAGTGCATGCCATTGTCAATGAAGGCTCTTTGGCTCTCACGGTCGCGTTTATCCCAATAATGACCGCGATAGTGCCCCACTTCAGTATTTGGCCACACCATTGGCCACTACTAGTACAACTTGGCTTTGCCATCATCGTCGCTGACTTTGGGATAACGATGGCACATTATTTTAGTCATAAATACAAAGTGCTTTGGCGCTTACACGCGGTTCATCATAGCGTTGAACGAATGTACGGGTTCAATGGATTGTTAAAGCATCCCCTTCACCAAGCGATTGAACTAAGTGCAGGTACACTCCCATTACTTTTGATAGGTATGCCCTTAGAAATAGGCGCATTGTTAGGGTTTAGTGCTGCCATACAGTTGCTGTTGCAACACTCTAACGTTGATATGCGGCTTGGCCCGCTAAAATATGTTTGGGCTGTTGCTCCAGGTCACCGACATCATCACGTAAAAGACGGTACCAAAGGTGACGTTAATTTTGGGTTGTTTACACATTTATGGGATCACCTCCTTGGTACATTCGTCACCAATTCTAATGAACGACCCTCACCACGTAATGGGGAGCTAGGAATTGGTAGTCAACCAAATTACCCCAAGAATTACATCGCACAGCTTATTCAGCCTTTTATGAGAAAGGTATAAACACTTCACGGAAGTTGAAAATGTTCTTTAGAAACGAGCGAGATAACAGT
>NZ_BCAI01000015.1:0-101114 GCF_001293805.1 Pseudoalteromonas sp. SW0106-04
ACTGGACTTGAACCAGTGACCCTCGCCTTGTAAGGGCGATGCTCTCCCAACTGAGCTAACAACCCGGGTCTAAGTTATTCTACATGCGATACTCGAAGATGAGTAAATGGTGGGTTGTACTGGACTTGAACCAGTGACCCTCGCCTTGTAAGGGCGATGCTCTCCCAACTGAGCTAACAACCCATATAGAATAAACAGATGCGTCACTTTAAAAGTGGTGGGTTGTACTGGACTTGAACCAGTGACCCTCGCCTTGTAAGGGCGATGCTCTCCCAACTGAGCTAACAACCCACATCTGATAACAAAGAGTGAGGAAACCTCTCTCGCTGTTGTGGGGCGCTATTATAGATAGAGACGAAAGACTGTCAACACTTGAGTTGCACATTTTGTTTTATATGCGGGTTTTATAAACAACCTGTTCATCAACTACGCACGCGAAGCCTGCACTCCCGCTTATGTGAGTCATAATTGTGCGCGTGGTAACAAGGGATGTGCGTTCATAGGGCTATATAGGTATCGATACCAGCGCAATAATGAAGGCCTTATTTATGGAGCGCATTATGAATCACAGTCTTTTTATCTCCCACGGCGGAGGGCCGTTACCTCTATTGGCGGAACCAAGTCACACAGGTATGCGTGATGCATTAGCAAAACTAACGACTCAAATTCCTAAGCCTCGGCTTGTTATTGTAATAAGCGCGCATTGGCTTTCACAGGAGGGAGTTGCTATTAATACCCAGCAACAGCCCAACTTGCTGTATGACTATTACGGTTTTGATAGGGCGGCCTATGATATTGCTTATCCTTGCACGGGTCATACTCGAGTTGCCAACTACTTAGCCGGTTATTTACAACACCAAGGTATACCTACTCTTATTGAGCAGCAAAGAGGACTAGATCATGGTGTCTTTGTACCGTTAAAGTTAATGTATCCAGATGCAGACGTCCCTTGTGTACAAATATCATTGCATGGCGGTTTAGATGAGCGCTTTCATGTAGAGTTAGGGCAACACCTCGCAAATGCTGTTGCTGATCTTGATAACGTACTTTTACTTGGTTCAGGTTTCACCTTTCATAATATGGCTGCATTTAAAAAAGGGCCGATTGATGATACTCAGGGGTATAATCGGCAGTTTGAAGCATGGCTCAAACACACTTTGCAGGCGCCTATGAGTGAAAAGCAGCGCCAACAGCAGTTAATTGCGTGGCGAACAGCACCTGGTGCACTTTATTGTCAGCCCACGTCAGAACACTTGTTGCCTTTACACTGTGCATATGGAGCAGCTTGCTGTCGACCTGATACCCATATCTCAACAGAAATTATGGGGTGGCAAGCCAGCTTTTTATTATGGCAACTAGAGGCATAAGTGGTCGTTGCGATTAAGGTGATACTTTGGCTGACGAAATAACCACAATAGATACCGATATTTGCCTGTATCAAAGTAGGTAAGTGGTTAATAAAAAGTCATATTTGACTGTTTTTGTCTAACCTTTGCGCGTCTTGGCTAAAATTGCTTCGGTCAGTAAAAAGTTACTTAAAAAGTGTTGACTTTGTTTAGGGGGGTGCATAGAATGCGCCCCGCACTCAACGAGATGAACACCGCAAGTTTGGCAGTTTATCTCAAGCTGTTTGGGGCTATAGCTCAGCTGGGAGAGCGCTTGCATGGCATGCAAGAGGTCGGCGGTTCGATCCCGCCTAGCTCCACCAAATTCTGTAGTGCAACACACGTTTCTATCTCGGTAGGCTAAACTTCGAATGTTTAGGTGTGATACTCGTATGGTAAGAGTTTAAATAACCAGTCCTAGTGACATTAAATTCAGCGTTTTTGCTAAGGCCGCTTCGCCTCACTGGTTCAGCTCAGCCTTTACAAAAATTTATCGAAGTTGTACTTCGATAGCGAAATTTTTGTCCCCTTCGTCTAGAGGCCTAGGACACCGCCCTTTCACGGCGGTAACAGGGGTTCGAATCCCCTAGGGGACGCCACTTTACTCGTATGGTTAGAGTTTAAATAACCAGTCCTAGTGACATTAAATTCAGCGTTTTTGCTAAGGCCGCTTCGCCTCACTGGTTCGGCTCAGCCTTTACAAAAATTTATCGAAGTTGTACTTCGATAGCGAAATTTTTGTCCCCTTCGTCTAGAGGCCTAGGACACCGCCCTTTCACGGCGGTAACAGGGGTTCGAATCCCCTAGGGGACGCCACTTTACTCGTATGGTAAGAGTCTAAATAACCAGTCCTAGTGACACAGAATGTAATAAGCCTAGTGCTCTTACAAGTTCTGCTTAGATGAATAAGGTCATTCGCTTTCGCGGGCTCAAGCTCATCTTACGCAGAATAAGCAAAGTATACTTTGCTGAACCAATTCTGCGTCCCCTTCGTCTAGAGGCCTAGGACACCGCCCTTTCACGGCGGTAACAGGGGTTCGAATCCCCTAGGGGACGCCACTTTACTCGTATGGTAAGAGTTTAAATAACCAGTCCTAGTGACACAGAATGTAATAAGCCTAGTGCTCTTACAAGTTCTGCTTAGATGAATAAGGCCATTCGCTTTCGCGGGCTCAAGCTCATCTTACGCAGAATAAGCAAAGTATACTTTGCTGAATCAATTCTGCGTCCCCTTCGTCTAGAGGCCTAGGACACCGCCCTTTCACGGCGGTAACAGGGGTTCGAATCCCCTAGGGGACGCCACTTTACTCGTATGGTAAGAGTCTAAATAACCAGTCCTAGTGACACAGAATGTAATAAGCCTAGTGCTCTTACAAGTTCTGCTTAGATGAATAAGGTCATTCGCTTTCGCGGGCTCAAGCTCATCTTACGCAGAATAAGCAAAGTATACTTTGCTGAACCAATTCTGCGTCCCCTTCGTCTAGAGGCCTAGGACACCGCCCTTTCACGGCGGTAACAGGGGTTCGAATCCCCTAGGGGACGCCACTTTCTTCAAGTACTCTCTTGAAAAAGAACCATCTCTTCATAGCTATTAATATTTATCTTTTATTAAAAATTCCCGTTACTTTTCTTTTCTTGTCACAGAAGTGCGCGTTAAAGCGTGGTTTATGGGAAAAGGATGGGAGCCAAGGGACAACCTTGACTCAATAGCGTAGCTTAAAAGCTGTTATCAGCCTTTTTCTGGATCAGTTCAATTGCATAGCCATCAGGGTCTTTAACGAAGGCTATTTCTGTAGTGCCTCCTTTTACCGGACCCGGTTCGCGGCTTACTACGCCACCGGCGGCACGAATTTGCTCGCAAGCCTGGTAAATGTCGTCATACTCAATGGCAATATGGCCATAAGCATTGCCAAGATCGTAGCTATCTTCATCCCAGTTATAAGTAAGCTCTAACACGGTAGTGTCTTTTTCCTCACCATAACCGACGAAGGCGAGGGTGTAGCGGTATTGCTCGTTATCGGCACGGCGTAGCTCTTTCATACCCAGCACATTGGTATAAAACTCGATTGAGCGCTCTAAGTTGCCAACACGCAACATGGTGTGTAATAAACGCATTTATGCTACCTCAGTCTTGTCTTTAAATTCACATAAGTCTTCGATAATACAGCTGCCACAGCGCGGCTTGCGCGCTACGCAGGTATAGCGGCCATGGAGAATAAGCCAGTGGTGTACATCAACCTTGAACTCTTTCGGCACGACTTTTTCTAGCTTTTGCTCCACCGCGACGACATCTTTACCCATAGCAAACTTGGTACGGTTAGAGACACGGAAAATGTGGGTATCAACGGCAATGGTTGGCCAGCCAAAGGCGGTATTAAGCACGACATTTGCAGTTTTGCGGCCAACGCCGGGTAATGCTTCTAAGGCCTCACGGTTTTCAGGGACTTCCCCCTCATGTTGTGACACCAAAATCTCGCACATTTTGTACACGTTATTGGCTTTGGAATTATATAAGCCGATGGTTTTGATACTCTCACGCAGCGCCTCAAGACCGATATCCAAGATAGCTTGCGGCGTATTGGCACGCGGGAAAAGTTTTCTGGTCGCCTTGTTGACCCCAACATCGGTGGCCTGTGCAGATAAGGTTACTGCCACTAAGAGCTCAAAAGGAGAGCTATATTCCAGCTCGGTTTCTGGGTGCGGATTAGCTTCGCGCAACCGCTCAAGGATGAGTCGGCGCTTATCTTTGTTCATTGTTGCCCCTTGATTGTCTGTCGTTAAAACGAGCCTAATCTAAACTGGTCACTCGTGCCCTTGGGCCTTTTACTTCCTCAGCGCTAGGCGCGTGTTTGGCTTTAAGCTGCGCATCAATTAAGTTTTTAGCTGCAATCAGCAAACCTAAACCAATAAATGCTCCCGGAGGTAAGATCGCCAGCAAGAATTGGTTGTCAAAGTGAATAATGTCTAGACGTAGGCTTTGTGCCCATGGCCCCAGCAGTAAGTCAGCGCCATCGAATAAGGTACCTTGACCAATGAGTTCACGCATAGCACCCAAAAGCACTAGGATCATGGCAAAACCTAGGCCCATCATGAGCCCATCCCATGCACTTAATAAGGCATTGTTTTTAGAAGCAAACGCTTCTGCGCGACCGATAATGGCACAGTTAGTGACTATCAGAGGGATGAAAATGCCTAAAGACTGATATAAACCAAAGGTAAAAGCGTTCATTAGCAATTGGATAATGGTTACAAACGCGGCGATGATCATCACAAACACGGGAATGCGGATATCTTTAGGCACCCATTGGCGTACCAGAGAGACCGTTACATTTGAGCCCACTAATACCAGTAATGTCGCTATTCCCAGTCCCAGTGCGTTAGTGACTGTGCTGCTGACTGCTAGCAGCGGACACAGGCCCAGCAATTGCACTAGCGCTGGGTTGTTGCCCCATACACCTTCTTTAAATAAGGTTTTATATTGGCTCATGATTGCTCCTCAGCTAAGCAATGATTGTCTGCTGTTGCGAGCGTGTCAAAGTGTTGTTGTGCATATAAAACGGTGCTTTTCACTGTTGTCACCACTGCGCGAGGAGTAATGGTTGCGCCGGTGAACTGATCAAACATGCCGCCATCTTTTTTCACTGCCCAACGCTCGTCGTTTGCGCCTTGCACTTGCTTATTGGCAAACGAGTAAATCCAATCACTGCGTTTAGTTTCTACTTTATCGCCGAGCCCTGGAGTTTCGTTGTGTTTGGTAACTTGCACTCCACTGACGGTGCCATCAGGATAAACAGCACTGATCATATCTATATTGCCACTGTAGCCATTGGCGGCGGTACTTTGAAGCACTAAGGCGATGACCTTGCCTTGCCTGCGAGCACGATACACTGTGTAGCCCTCACGCGGGCCTAACTGCGGGGTATTGACGGTGGTGCAGTCTAAATAAAGGTCGTTGTCATATTGCGATGCCGGCAACACTTGTTGTAACAAGCCTTGTAATTGTTTTTTCTCTTGGATCGCAATTTTGGGCGCGGTGTATTGCTGCACTAAGGTCACAGCACCTGTAGTAATAAGTGCGAATGCAGCTAAAATCCCACCATTTTTCGCCATCGAAGAAATAATCATGATTTTGCTCCGTGACCATAAGTACGAGGCTGGGTGTAATGATCTATGAGCGGCACTGCCATATTCATCAGTAACACCGCAAAGGCGACGGCATCGGGGTAGCCACCAAAGCTACGAATAAGATACACAATAACGCCTATGGCAGCGCCATAAATTAACCGGCCGCGATTTGTGGTTGATGCCGAAACCGGGTCGGTAGCAATGAAAAACGCACCGAGCATAGTGGCTCCGCTTAACATATGAAATGCCAGCCCAGGTTGGTTGCCCGAGTCAAAGATATAGCCGATGCTTGCACACACGGCTAAGGCACTGAGCATCGCCACCGGAATGTGCCAATTGATTACGCGTTGTTGTAGCAATAACACGCCACCAACGAGATAGGCCATGTTGACCCATTGCCAAGCTACCCCGGCGTACTCGCCAAACACAGGTTTTTCCATGCTCTCGGCCACAGTTAGGCCATGGCTAATATCGGTGCGTAGGGTGTCCAGTGGCGTGGCCATGGTAACGCCATCAACACCGACACGGATCTGTTCGAGGCTAAAGCCGGCTTCGGTATAGTGTGTAAAGATGAGTGACAGCTCATCGCTAAAACTTAGCGTGTGCTGCATAAGCTCGCTCGGGGGCACCCATAAGGTCATTTGCACCGGGAAGGAGACAAGCAATAGCACATAGCCTGCCATGGCTGGATTAAATAAATTAAAGCCCAGTCCGCCATAAAGCTGTTTAACAAAGATAATGGCAAAAAAACAGCCAATGACAATAACCCACCATGGAGCGAGGGGGGGAATACTGATAGCCAGCAAAAGCCCCGTGAGCCAAGCGCTGCCATCTTGTAAGGTTGGCCAAATTTTACGCCCGCGAATCGCCAGCATAGCGGCTTCGAATACGCTCACGCACACTAAGGCTAAAACTAATTGCACCACCACACCGGCGCCGAAAAAATACCACTGTGTGGCAATGCCCGGAAGCGCTGCGAGCGCCACCAAAAGCATTAATTGCGTCACTGATTTATGGCTGTGCTTATAAGGTGAACTCATCATATTGAGCTTCATGATGACTCCTCATCATCGTTTTTATCGGCTTCTCGGGCGGCTTTTTTGGCTTTGGCCCGAGCTATTGCAGCGGCCACAGCGGCTTTTTTCTTATCCTCAGGGGAGGGGACCTCAGTCTCGCCTGAGGCGCCTTCAGCTTCGGCATTGGGCTGCTGCATAGATGCATCAGCTTTTGCTGCTTTTTTCGCTTTGGCGCGAGCAATGGCAGCGGCCACAGCGGCTTTTTTGTTATCCTCAGCAGAGGATGCCTGGGTCTCGCTTTCGGCACTGTCAGCAGGGGCATCGGGCTGCTGCGTAGATGCATCGGCTTTTGCCGCTTTTTTCGCTTTGGCGCGAGCTATGGCAGCGGCTACGGCAGCCTTTTTATCTTCTGCGGCTGTGGGCTGGCTATCACTTTGTTCACTTTGCTGGGCTTTTTTCGCCTTAGCACGAGCAACAGCTGCGGCGACTGCGGCTTTTTTATCATCCGCTGTTGCGCTTGGCGCTTGCTCAGGCTGTTGTTTTTGTGCCTTGTATGCACGAGCCTGCTCTTTTCTTTGCGCACGAGCTTGAGCAACCTCTGAGTTATCTGGCTCAGGGGCTTCACCTTGCGCTTTTTTGGCTTTGGCGCGGGCAATCGCTTCGGCGACTTTTTCCTTGTTATCACCTTGCTCTGTTTTCTTTGCTTTCACACGAGCCAGGGCTTCAGCCACTTTTTCCTTACTTTCACTGCTTTTAGCAGCGCTTCGGCTGGGCCGTTTGTGGCGGTTGCGGCGCTCTTCTTGCTCGCGCTCTAAGCGTGCTTTTCTCGCTTCGAAGCGCTCGCGTGCACGCTCAGCTTTTACTTGCTCTATCTGTTGTTCGCGAATTTCAGCTTTTGCGACTCTGTAATACTGTACCAGCGGAATTTCACTTGGGCATACGTAGGCGCAAGCACCGCACTCAATACAATCAAATAACTTATGTTCTTCGAGTTTTTGGTACTCTTTGGTTTTGGCAAACCATTGCAGCTGCTGGGGTAATAAGCTAGCAGGGCAGGCATCTGCGCAGGCACTGCAGCGAATGCAAGCGCGCTCATCACCGGGCGCCGGCATTTCTTGGTTACTGGGAGCTAATATGCAGTTGGTGGTTTTGACTACAGGTATGCGCACACTGGGCAAGGTAAAGCCCATCATTGGCCCCCCCATAATCACCCGTTGCATTGGCTCAGGATTAAAACCTTGGAAAGCTAATAAATGCTTAATTTCCGTTCCCAGTAAAGCCCAAACGTTACCTTGTTGCTCAAGAGTTTCGCCTGCAAGGGTGACAACGCGTTCGATCAGCGGCTTACCGAGCTCGACAGCTTGCTGTATCGCGTATAAGGTGCCCACATTTTGTACCAGCACACCGATATCGGCGGGGATCCCGCCAGCAGGCACCTCTTTGGAGGTGAGTATCTGAATAAGCTGCTTTTCGCCGCCCGAAGGATATTTGGTTTCAATCGCTCGGACGATGATATTGTCGTAGTCGGCGCAGGCCTGAGTCATCGCCTCGATGGCCTTCGGCTTATCATCTTCAATACCAATGATAGTCAACTCAGGACCCAGTAAGTGCTGGATGATATGGATACCGCGCACGATTTCTTCACTGTGCGCTTGCATAAGCACATCATCAGCGCTGATATAAGGTTCACATTCGGCGCCATTAACAATCAAAATATCGATTGGCTGTTTGCTTGCGGTTTTAACATAGGTCGGAAAACCCGCACCGCCCATGCCAGAAATACCAGCATAATGAATGATATCAACTAGTCGCTCGGCACTAAGCTGCTGATAATTAGGGTGAGGCACAAGCTCACACCAAGTCTCTTGGCCATCGGGTTCAATAATAATACTCAGCTCAGGAATGGCTGAAGGGTGCGCCGAGGGCATAGGCGTGATATCCACTATACGACCCGAGGTGGGTGCATGCACGGGCACTGACCAATTAGCATTGGGGCGAGTGAGAGCCTGGCCTTTCAATACCTGCTCACCTGCGCTTACTAATAACTGCCCCTCAGCACCAATGTGCTGTTTGATTGGCAGCACCAGTTTTTCGGGCAAAGGTAAGCTGTGAATAGGGAGCGAGTTCGTTTTATATTTATGGGTAGGCGGATGAATGCCACCAGGGCTTTGCCATAACTCACCGCGACGAATACGTGATAATAAAGAGTCCACACTACACCTCTTAATCTATCTGAGTCACGGGGATGGCATCGAGCTGCCATTTCCACGTTTGTTTACTTTGCGCTAGAGGGATCATATCAATGCAATCCACCGGACAGGGCTCAACACACAAATCACAGCCAGTGCACTCATCTTTGAGTACGGTATGCATTTGTCGTGTTGCCCCAACAATGGCGTCGACCGGGCATGCTTGGATACACTTAGTGCAGCCAATGCATTCGTCTTCGCGAATGTAGGCAACTTTTTTCTCTGGCTCTGCTTCCTCGCCACCGGCGAGTGGCTTCGCTTCTACCCCCATTAAGTCGGCTAGCTTTTTAACAGTCGCTTCACCCCCTGGCGGGCATTTATTGACATCATCACCGTTGGCAATGGCTTCGGCATAAGGGCGACAGCCAGGGTAGCCGCATTGACCACATTGAGTTTGTGGCAAAATGGCATCAATTTGCTCGACAACAGGATCGCTTTCAACTCGGTAGCGCACAGCAGCAAAACCGAGGATCACGCCAAAAATAAGGGCCAGTACACCCAGGGCGATTAAGGCATAAAATAAGGTCATATTAAAACGTTACCAATCCGCTGAAGCCCATAAAGGCCATCGACATAAGTCCCGCCGTTACCATAGCGATTGCTGCACCTTTGAATGGCACAGGTACATCGGCGCCGGCCAAACGCTCACGCATAGCAGCGAATAGAACCAGTACCAGAGAAAAACCAACGGCAGCACCAAAGCCATATACGGCAGATTCAACAAAGCTATGCTGCTCTTTGATATTTAACAGGGCAACGCCGAGTACGGCGCAGTTAGTGGTAATTAACGGCAAAAAGATACCTAACAAGCGATAGAGCGTCGGCGAAGTCTTCTGTACGACCATTTCGGTAAACTGCACCACCACGGCGATCACCAAGATGAAACTCATAGTACGCAAAAAGGTGAGCTCTAAGGGCAGCAAAATATATTGATTAACCAGGTAGCTGGTGACGGAGGCCAGCGTCAATACAAAGGTGGTGGCCATAGACATGCCCACGGCGGTGTCCAGCTTACTTGATACACCCATGAAGGGGCATAGGCCAAGAAACTGTACGAGCACGAAATTGTTTACCAACACGGTACTGACGAGCAGTAAGAGATATTCCGTCATAGCTACCCAAAAAACTGAAAAGAACCCGTGTATTATCCTTATTTCTCGGTCATTTCACAACAGTTGTAAGGGCTTATACGAACAATACAGCGGTGACGAGCACCGCTTTTAAGGCGTTTACCTAGCTCAATGGGCCTGAGCTGTCGCGCATCACTAATGAGGGGGTGAAAGTGCGAATAATTTCTTTATCTTGATTACGGGCTCCCCGAGTCTTACTAAAAAGCAAGCGTGCGGCATGCTGAGAGATAACATCGTTATCCTGATGCGCGGTGGTCAGCTTTGGCCAAGTTTGTTTGGAGAAGGGCGAGTCTTCAAACCCCGTGATCGATAACTCATCGGGAATAGCCATATCCATAAGCCGCGCTGCAAAGAGTGCACCTGCTGCAATTTCATCGTTACCACCCATCACCGCACTGATATCCAAACGGTTCCCTTCTTTAAGCAGGGCTTTAGCACCATTGACGCCAGATTCAAATGAGTAGTCGCCGCGATAAATTAGCTCTTCACGCACCTTGATACTATGATCTTGCAAGGCTTGTTCATAGCCAGCGAGTCGTTCGGTGGTTGATTTGTGCCCCTGATCACCACAAATGAAAGCGATGTTACGGTGTCCTAAACTTATCAAGTGAGACGTAATTTCGTATGCAGCAGCGTAGTCATTTACATATATACACGGGCTAGTCTGTTCGCTATCACCACGGCCAGAGAGAATGCGTACATAATGCATACCCATCTCATCGAGCATATCAATCAATGCTTGCTGTTCTGAAAGGGGTGGGGTTAACACTAGGCCTGCGATACGCGAGCGCTTGATCATGGTTTTTAGTTCTTCTTGCATAGTGCTATCGGCATAACTGCAAGGGTGAATGACCAACTCATAACCCTCCTTTCGACAGTGAGACAATACCCCGTTTTGCATATCAATTACATAATAGGCGTTGGGGTTATCATACACTAGGCCAATGGCATAAGAGGATGTTCCTGCAAGGTTGCGGGCAGCTAGGTTAGGTTGGTAGTTTAATTCGTTTACAGCGGCCATAACGATATCGTGCGTTTTCTTGCGCACGGACGGCTCGTTATTTATTACTCGCGAAACCGTTTTCATTGATACACCAGCTAGTTTCGCGACATCATTTATCGTTACTTTCATGTTCTTTTCTTATTATGTCTGTGTTGGCACACAGGTGTTGTCATTAAGAGTAGCAGACACAGAGGTCACTATCGCGGTGGACCTGTTTTGCTTAAGCGTGCTCTATTATTTCCTTGCCGATAAAATCGCTTTGGCGTTGCTGTAGAGCAATTACAATCGCTTAAAACGCATACATAGCCATGCTTCTCCATGAGTGTATCTAAAGTTAAATGCAAATAGCAGAGAAAATTTTAAATTTTCCTCATGATACCGGTGTCAAAGACGAAATTATGCGCTATGATCCCTTCACTAAAATCGCAAATTAGCAGATTGACAGCGTTGTCATTTTAACTTAATGTTAACGCCGTTAGGTTGAATTTCGTATATTTGCAGGTAAAAGAGTCTCTTCGCTGACAATTCACTTTTTCACAGCGAGCCTTTCGTATCTTTACCTAGCGCTAATGATAGTAACAATAGCCCCATAAGCAAGGACTTAAAGGAAGTATAAAATGGTAGCAAGTCGTTCACAACTAGCGAGCTGGCAGAGCCTAGAAAAGCGCGCTCAGGAATTACAAAACACCCATTTGAAAACGCTTTTTGCAAACGATGATGCGCGTTTCAACACTTTCTCCGTTCAGGCTCCTGGCATTTTATTCGATTATTCTAAGCAGCTAATTAACCAGCCGGTGAAGGACGATTTACTTCGTTTGGCTGAGGACTGTGAATTAGCGCAGTGGCGCGACAAGATGTTCGCGGGTGAAAAAATTAATTTTACCGAACAGCGCGCCGTTTTGCATAGCGCGCTGCGCAACCGTGAGCAATCGGCGATTATCGTTGATGGCGAAAATGTGAGCGAGCAAGTCGAGACTGAATTGGAGAAAATGCGCGCCTTTGTTGCCAAAGTGCGCTCAGGTGAGTGGCTCGGATTTAGCGGCAAGGCAATTCGCCATGTTGTGAGTATAGGCGTGGGTGGCTCAAACCTGGGTCCACAAATGGCCACTGAGGCCCTCGCAAGCTTTGCTGATGACACCCTAGACGTACATTATGTTTCCAACGCCGATGGTGTACAAATTGCGAAAGTACTGGATGCGGTTGACCCTGAAACCACACTGTTCGTTATTTCCTCAAAGACTTTTACCACCTCTGAAACCATGACCAATGCTCAAACAGCGGTGCAATGGTTACAAGATGCTACGAGCGAAGCGGGTGCAATTGCTAAGCACTTCGTTGCTGTGAGCACCAATTTAGAGAAAACCTCTGCATTTGGCATTGCGCCTGAGAATGTATTTACCATGTGGGATTGGGTCGGTGGTCGATTTTCAATGTGGAGCGCTATTGGTTTACCTATCGCTTTATATTTAGGTTTCGATGCCTTTATAGAGTTGCTTGAAGGGGCATTTGAAATTGACCAACACTTCAAAAACCAGCCAATGGCGAACAACATCCCGGTGCTGATGGGGCTATTAAGTGTCTGGAATACCACTTTCTTAGACCATAAGGCGCAAGCTATTTTACCCTATGACCAAGCATTGCATATGCTCCCTGCCTATTTACAGCAGGGGGAAATGGAAAGTAACGGTAAGTCAGTTAATTTTTCCGGTTCTCGCGTTAATTACACCACAGTCCCGCTAATTTGGGGCATGACGGGAATAAATGGTCAGCACGCGTTTTATCAATATTTACACCAAGGTACCACCATCGTTCCGGCAGATTTTATTGGCTCGATTAAGCCGCAAGTGGAAGTGGGTGAGCATCATCGCGTATTGATGTCGAACTTTTTTGCGCAAACCGAAGCCATGATGAATGGTGTCAGCGCTGAGCAAATCCGCGATGAGCTCACAGCAAAAGGGATCAGCTCCGAGGAAATTGACCAATTGGTTGCTCACAAAGTACATCAAGGCAATCGTCCTACTTCTTCGATACTGTTAGACACCGTGGATGCGAGAGGACTTGGCCGCCTCATTGCGTTGTATGAACACAAAATTTTTGTCCAAGGTATCATCCTTGAAATTTGCTCTTTTGATCAGTGGGGTGTGGAATTGGGCAAAGGATTGGCTAAAAGCATTGAAGCTGAGCTGAGCGATGGCCAAGTCGGCGAGCACGATAGTTCCACAGCCGGATTAATGAATTATTA
This sequence comes from Pseudoalteromonas sp. SW0106-04, assembly GCF_001293805.1. Classification (NCBI taxonomy): domain Bacteria; kingdom Pseudomonadati; phylum Pseudomonadota; class Gammaproteobacteria; order Alteromonadales; family Pseudoalteromonadaceae; genus Pseudoalteromonas; species Pseudoalteromonas sp. SW0106-04. The sequence goes on from NZ_BCAI01000015.1 coordinate 13,151, forward strand.
TCAAAGTAAACGATAAACAGAATTTGCTGCCTAGGCAGCACAGCCGAGTAGCGCTGGAGGGCTTAGAGGGGCAGTGTGGTTTTACTGACCCTCTAAGACTCTATTTCCTTTAAGGACCAGCACAAATGAATACCTTTGAACGGGTAGCGCTGGAGTCTTTAGGGCCTGTATGTTTGTGAGAGGACGTATAGTTACCCTAAGACTCATTTATTCTAAAGCTCCGATAACACGAAAACTGTGTCGGAGCTTTGCCATTTTCATTTAGGTGGATTTGGCCGCTGACTTCGTATTCATCGATGTCAGTGTGAAAACTGTCACAGGATAGAGCCGCGAAAGGTTATACTGTCCTCATAATAACAAGTATTATTGGCTCGATAGATAGCCGATGAGAGCAGCCCCTAGGGTGTGAATCTGCATCCACACGAAATGGGCACCAAACAGGTAGAGAGTAAATCATGCTAAATCCTTTTGATATTATCATTTTTGGCGGCGGTGGCGATTTGGCCTTGCGCAAATTGCTTCCGGCGATGTATCGCGCTTATCAGGAAGGGAACCTACCGCAAGGGACACGCATCCTCCCCACTGTTCGTGGCGCAGATAAACGTGACGAATATATTGATACCGCTCACAAAGCAATGAAAGAGTACTTGGCCAAAGGTGAGTACAACGCCAAAGATTGGAAGGCGTTCGCTGAGTTCCTTGTACCAGTCGTTGTCAATGTGACCGAGGCTGACAGTCATTGGGATGAGCTAAAATCGATTTTAGATGAGCACGAAGCAGATAAGTCACGTGTGTTCTACTTATCATTGCCGCCAGCAGTGTATGGCACCTGCTGTGAAATTCTCTCTGCTAAAGAGTTGATTACTGACACCTCGCGTGTGGTGGTTGAAAAGCCCATCGGCTACTGTGGTAAGTCAGCAGAAGAGATTAACGCGAAAATTGCGCAATTCTTCAGCGAAGAGCAGATTTTCCGTATTGACCACTATTTAGGCAAAGAGACGGTTCAAAACCTGATGGCGTTGCGCTTCTCTAACTCTTTGTTTGAGAATTTATGGGATGCCAAGTCGATTGATAATATTCAAATTAGCATCTCGGAAACGGTGGGCCTTGAAAGCCGCGCGGGCTTCTATGATAAAGCCGGCGCGCTGCGTGATATGGTGCAGAACCACTTGTTACAATTACTTTGCTTGGTGGCGATGGAGTCGCCGCATAAGCTCAATGCGAACTCCATTCGCACTGAAAAATTAAAAGTGCTTGAGGCGCTAAGGCCGTTGGTGGGTGAGCAAGTCGATGAAAATATCGTGCGTGGCCAATATGTACCAGGCGATCTCGACGGTAAACTAGTGCCGGGGTATTTAGAAGAACTGGGTGAAGGCTCAAGCGCGACAGAAACCTTTGTCGCTATCAAAGCGCATATCGATAACTGGCGTTGGGCTGGTGTGCCATTTTATTTGCGCACAGGCAAGCGTATGCATAAGCGTTGTGCGGAGATTGTTGTTGAATACAAGCCGGTCTCGCACAATGTGTATGAGCAAGATGTCGGTCCCATCCAGCCTAATCGCCTGGTGATCCGCCTGCAACCAGAGGAAAGCATCCAACTTACGCTGATGTCTAAGCGTTTGGACAATCTAGAAATGCAACTAGAGCCTGTTACGTTAAATATCGAGCTTTCAGAAACCTACTCAAAGGGTTTCCATTCAGATGCCTATAAGCGCTTAATGTTGGATGCGGCGGCCAATAACCCAGCGCTATTTATTCATCGTGATGAAGTGCGTCAAGCATGGAAATGGATTGATCCTATTATCGAACGTTGGCAGGAAAAAGGGATCCCGTCCCTATACCGAGCTGGCTCATGGGGCCCAGATGATGCAGATGAGCTTTTAGCAACAAATAACCACCGTTGGTTTAATACCGGGGAGGGCGCGTAATGGCGAATATTACAGAACACTTCTTTGATTCCAAAGAGCAGATGACCGCCAGTTTGGCAGAGTCACTAGAGCAGCGCTTAACCCAAGGTCTCGCTGAGAATAGCCGTGCAGCGCTGATGGTATCTGGCGGCTCATCGCCGGCTCCAGCCTATAAGTACCTATCAAACCTTGATATTGATTGGCACAAAGTGGATGTTGCTATGGTTGATGAGCGCTGGGTTGATGCCAGCCACGAGAAAAGTAACGAGACTTTCATCAACAATACCTTGCTACAAAATAAGGCTGCGCGCGCTAACTTTATCACCATGAAAAACGCAGCCCCGACTGCTGAGCAAGGCGTTGAGGCATGTGAGCAGCACTATCAGCAAGTGCATCGCCCTTATGATGTAACCATTTTGGGCATGGGGCCGGATGGCCATACTGCGTCTCTTTTCCCGCACGCGCAAGGCTTAGAAGCTGGGCTTCAAGCTGAGCAACTGGTATGTGCTATTAATGCTATTGAAAGTGAGGTGACAGGAGCGATTACCGAGCGAATGACATTAACGGTGCATGCTATTGCCCAATCAAAGGTCGTGAAGTTACTTATCAGTGGTGAGCAGAAGCTTGCAACTTACAAAGCGGCTAAGCAGCAAGGAGATGTTGCAGAGATGCCACTGCGAGCAATATTGCAGCATCCAGATATTGAGCTCGAGGTGTATTGGGCTCCTTAACCGTATGACGACTATCAATAATGAATAACAAAAGCGCGGCAATAGCCGCGCTTTTGTTTTTTAGGGATGTAAGCTAAATGGCTGACAGTTTAGCTTTTGGTATCCTGCTAGAAGGCGCAAATCAATGGCTGCAAAATCGTGCCTCCAAGTTTTTGTAAGCAAATATAAATTTAATTGCAATGGGCACTAGACGGCAGCAGAATATTTGCATAGAATAACAATGACAGCGCTGTCATTGTTATTGATAATTAATTGTGACCCTTGAAAAGATACAAACGCTTCTGCCCGATGCTCTGTATTAAAGCGCCGCCCAACTATTATCTTTTGTATAAAAATAGTGCTATGAGAATAGTTGTTGTTAAAGTTATCCAACTGGGAGTAGAACAGGGAATACTTTAAGCATTTGAAAATTATTCTTACTTTTACAGGTACTTAGTCGCTCACTTAGCGGCAAGTAGAATCAAAACTGCCCCCTTATTTACCTTAATCAGAAACCAAGTCGCCAATTAGGCTTTACTTTTGTTGTCACATTTGTGTTATATTCATCTCGATTTCACACTAGCAGAGCTAAATTCACCTCTATTAAATGTTCACTAAATCATAGAGTTAAAGATTGACTCGCGGTTTTTTTAAACAAAAAAGCCAAAAAGATGTAGCGAAATTGTAATTTAGGGTGTATGGTTTGTTAGTAGATGACAGCGTTGTCATCATCACTGGGCAGAAGTGATAAAAAAATCAACAAAATGATTCAAGGGGAATCCTGTGTTAGCTAAAAATTTTAAAAAAAGCTTATTAGCAGTGAATATCGGCCTTGCTATGGGTGCTGGTTTTTCCGGCGCAGCAGTAGCGGCTGATGCACAAACTCAAGCAAAAGAAGATGTTGAAGTAATTGAAGTGCGCGGTATCCGCCGCTCATTAGAAGCGTCAATGAATACCAAACGCTTTGCTAATGCCGTGGTAGACGCGGTATCAGCAGAAGACATCGGTGAATTTCCTGATAATAACCTTGCCGAGGCTCTAGGTCGTGTACCTGGTGTTACTGTTTCTCGTCAGTTTGGTGAAGGTTCAGCCGTCTCTATCCGTGGTGCGTCAAACTCGCTGACATTAACCACGCTAAATGGTCAGAATGTGGCCTCTACAGGTTGGTATTCACAACAAGCCATTGACCGTACCTTCAACTACTCTATGCTTCCACCAGAAATGATCGCTGATATGGAAGTATACAAGTCATCGCAAGCAGACCTGTTAGAAGGTGGTGTCGGCGGTACTGTAATCGTAAATACCCGCAAGCCTCTAGATTTAGAGCCAATGACTATTTTCGGTAGCGTCAAAGGTTCGGGTTCTAGCCAGTCAGATGAAATTGATCCAACCGTTTCTGGGTTAGTCAGTTGGAAAAACGAAGCTGAGAATTTTGGTGCATTAATTTCTGTTGCACAATCGGACTATACACTGGAGCGTCGCGGTGATGAGGCGTTACCTATTTGGGGTGGTCGTATTGCGCCAACTGCTTTTGTGCAGGAGCGTGAGCGCACAGCCTATGATATCCAGCTTCAATACGCACCAACTGATGCACTTGAGTTCGGCGTACACTATATGAATCTTGAGTTGGGTGCAGATGGCGTAAATAACCAGGTATGGATCCCACAAGATACGTCTAACTGCGAAGCGCTGAATGCCGATGGTGTGCCAGAGCGTTGTACTTCATCGCAACAGTGGTTTGACGACACAGGTTTAGGTGCAAACAGCTATTGGGACGTGCGTCCACGTAACGCAACAATGGAAACTGAACTGATTGCCGCAGATATGAAGTTCTTAGGCGATGGCTTCACGGTTGAAGTTCAAGTGGGTACATCAGAAGCCACGGGTGGTACCAACTTTGAAACCAACGTTGCTTACATTTCGGGCCTAGGCGGTTCGGTAGGCACACTTGATGGCACGGGCACGAATTGGATTTTTGATACCGAAGATCAATCTTATCCATTGCCTGCAGCTGGCGAGTATGTTGGCTGGGAAGGCTTACAGCCGGGCGCGATTGTTAATGAGCCGCGTACGGATGAAGAAACGTATGCACAGGTAGATGTTGAGTTCGAAACAGACTTTGAATACATCACGTCAATTAAAACCGGTTTACGTTGGTCCGATCACGATGTTGTTCGTGACAAAAACCGTCCAAACTTGAACTTTGATGGTGCCGCAGAAGCCGAAATCGTTGATGCTGACCGCTTCACCGATGGCCGAATTGATGCTGGCATGAGCGATATCTCTATCCCTAATGGTGATGGCGCTGAGATGATTGCTTATACTCAAGAATTCATCGAAAGCTGGGCTCGTGAACGCTCAGGGTATGCATCACTAAACGAAGAAACGGTTGCTGCCTATGTAATGGCTAATTACTCAGGTGAAAACTTCCGTGGTAACTTCGGTTTACGTTATGTGTCAACTGAAGCAAGCTCGCAAGCCTATGCTTTAGCCCCTGGTTTTGTCGACCCAACGCATGCATTTAATAATGGTTACTCGACAGCTCTAACAACTGAAGAACATGACTATTCAGAGGTTTTACCTAGCTTTAACTTGGCTTATGACCTTTCTCAAGACATGATCTTACGTGTATCTGCTGCGACCGTTATTTCTCGTCCAAACTACAATGACATGTTCAGTAACGCTGCATTAGCAGGTTATGACGACAACGACGATAACAACCAGTCGGTCACCAAAGGTACACCGTCACTGAGCCCATTTAAAGCGAACCAAGCTGATGTTGGTGTTGAGTATTACTACGCTCCGTCTAGCTTAATTGCAGGTAGCTTCTTTTGGAAAGACGTTGACACCTTTACCACAAATACAGAACAACCAGGTCAAAGTATTGGTATCGTTGACCCAGGAACAAACACCGACAACTGGCGTGTAGAGACGTACACAGACGGTGACGGTGGAACCATTTATGGTGCAGAGTTCCAGTTGCAGCATACGTTTGATAACGGTTTCGGGGCTGTTGTAAACTACACTTACTCTGATTCAGATGCCAATGCAGAGAACTTCGTAGATGGCAACTCTGTATTCTCTGATGCATCAGAGCACACAGTGAATACAGTGGCGTTTTATGAGACCGACGCACTATCACTACGTGCAGCCTATACTTGGCGTTCAGAGTACATGATTCGTGAAACGGGTTTCTACGGTAGTCGTCTACACGAAGACTTTGGAACATTGGACTTAAGTGCGAGTTACGATATCAACGAGAACTTCACTATTATCGCCGATGTTACAAACCTTCTAGAGGAAGACAGCATCCAGGTTGGTAACCACCAAAACTGGACTGACACTGATAACCCACGCTTCAGTCGTGGATACCCAGCGTATAATTATCAGGGTGAGTCGCGTTACTCTGTTGGTTTACAATTCCGCTTCTAAAGCGATATTGTTGATAAAACCCGAGCTTATGCTCGGGTTTTTTGTTTAGGCAAGTGGCAGTTTGAAAATGAAAAAATTGAGAAAAGTCGTTATTGTCGGTGGTGGTACATCTGGCTGGTTGGCTGCGAATCACATTGGCAAGAGACTATTAGGCAGCGATATTGAGGTGTGCTTAATTGAGTCACCTACTATTCCAACCATTGGCGTCGGTGAGGGCACTGTGCCGATGATGGTCAGTACCTTACAAAGTTTTGGTATTTCTGAGCAAACCTTTATTACCCAGTGCGATGCGACGTTTAAACAATCAATAAAGTTCATAAACTGGCTTGATAAACACCACCATGGTGAATACAACTATTATCATCACTTGTTCGAATACCCCTTTCCAAATAATCAAGATGTCACGCAAACTTGGCTCAGTGACACAACTGCCGCTTCATTTGCCGAAACCGTTTCGTTTCAACATATGCTCTGTGAGCAGGGTGTCGGCCCTAAGGCGATAACTCAAGCGCAATACACTGGCCATGCCAGTTATGCATATCACCTCAATGCGCTCAAGTTTGCCCAACTATTAAAGGACAATGCCACATCTCGGTTCAACGTAAAGTTACTGAAAACTAACGTTACAGCGGTAAAGTGCAATGATGAAGGCCATATCAGTGAGCTGCAAACCGACGATAGTGGCCAAGTCAGCGGCGATTTTTTTGTTGATTGCAGTGGCTTTTCGAGCATTTTACATCGACAAGCCTTAGGCGTTAAATCAGTGGATGTAAGTGATCAGCTGCCGATTGATAAAGCCATTACGGCCCAGGTCCCGACCCCTGCAGATGATGCTATTCCACCTTACACGCTGGCCACCGCACATCAGGCCGGGTGGATATGGGACATTGCCCTGACCACACGACGTGGGACCGGCTTTGTGTATGCCAGTGACTATTTAACAAAAGAGCAGGCATATACCAAATTTGAACGTTATTTAGGTCAGCCGTTGTCTGGCTTAAAAGTACGAGAAATTGATATGAAAGCGGGGTTCGCTGAGCGGGCTTGGCATAAGAATTGTGTGGCGTTAGGGCTTGCTCAAGGTTTTGTTGAGCCTTTAGAGGCAACCTCCATTCTGCTGACGGACTTTAGTGCAAAGCTATTGGCTGAGAATTTGCCGGTGCAGCATCATGCGCTTGCGTTAGCCGCCAAGAAGTATAACGAAATTGTCGATTATGCATGGCGCCGAGTCGTCGATTTTATCCAATTGCACTATTATCTTTCAGATCGTCAAGACTCTGCGTTCTGGCGGGCAATGAAGTCAACTGACAGCATGTCTGTGGTGCTCAAAGAACGTCTTGCGTTGTGGCAATACCAAGTTCCTAAGAAGTCTGACTTTAACTCTAAATATGAGGTGTTTGAGCTAGAGAACTACTTGTACATTCTCTATGGTATGCATTTTAAGCCATGCGCTCATTTAGTTGCCAAGCCTGAGCATAAAGAGTTGATTGCTATGCTAACAAGCTATGGTGAGCAGCTACTAAAGCAGCTGCCTAAACACCGAGCCTTGCTTAACAATATAGCCCAACATGGGCTGCAGAAAATTTAGCTTTTACACGACGCACTAAACGCTTCGAGCAATGCTCTGTTTGACAAGAGCTTGCTTGCAGCACTGCGTTTTTGTGCGGCGATTGAGGCAAATGCTTTGTCGATGATCTCCTCGTTGATTGGCGCTTTTTCAACGTAGTCAGGTAAAAACTCTAATCCATAGAGAATGTATTGCCAACTAGCGAGAGTAAACAGGTCGTATTTGTAGGGTAAGTCGCCATCGGTAATACCGTAATGCTGCCAAGCCTTAAGCTTTTCCTGCAGTGAGGCAGGAATGGTCTTAGGGTTTTTCTGCTCTCGCCAAAAGGGGGTATCATCGCGCTTGGTGAGACAATAATGCAGCTTTATAAAATCGATAATGTTGTCCCAACGGGATGTGAAAATACGATTGTATTGTTTTTCTCTCTCGAGCATCGCTTCTCGAGTTGCAGGGAAACGGGCGGCAAGAGAGCGCACTCCCGCCTCAACCATGGCTATAGCGGTTGCTTCCAAAGGCTCGACAAAGCCGCTGGAAAAGCCGATAGCACAGCAGTTTTTGGCCCACGATTTTTCTCGGTAGCCGGTTTTGAAGCTGATATGACGATAGCGCTTCTCACTATCATGGGCAATACCGTGATAATCGCACAAGGTTTTCTCAGCCTGCTCTTTGGAGCAGTAGTGTGAATTGTAAACATAACCGGTGCCTCGGCGATTTTGTAAGGCAATATCCCAAATCCATCCGGCGTCTTGCGCAGTGGACACCGTATGGGTCGTGATAGGGGTCTCGGCATCGGCATATTCCACAGGTAAAACAACGGCGGTATCAACTGTGAGGTAGTGGCTTTTATCAACAAAGGGCACGTTTAAAGCTTTTGCTAACAGCAAAGAGGAGAAGCCCGTACAGTCGACAAAAAAATCAGCGTCATGCTGGCGTTGCTGCTTATCAACTAAGTGCGCGATGAAACCTTGTTCATCCAGCTCTACTTGCTCAATATCAGCAACAATATGCTCAACCTGTAACTTGTTCATTGCATGCTTTTTGAGTAACTGACCCAGCTTTGCGGCATCGAGGTGGTATGCATACTTGGCAAGCCAAGCATATTCACCCGTCTCAGGTGTCTTAGGTGCGAGGTTTTCATCGCACAGGAATGACTGCACCGACGTCGCGTGGGCAAAATCTTGCTGCATCGTGCCTTGATGTTTTCGGCTTACCCAATATGCACTCAAATCAAGGCCTTTTGGTTTGGCAGGGGGATCAAATGGGTGGTAATAGGCATGAGGTTTATCGCTTGGGTTATATAACCAGTTTTTAAAAAGAGCGCCTTGCTTAAAGCTGGCGTCACACGCAGTGATAAACTCTTTTTCAGAGAGGCCAATCTCATACAAGGTATTGACGATAGTAGGGAAGGTGCCTTCACCAACGCCAATTGTGGGGATAGTGTCTGACTCAATAATACTGACTTTAATATCCCGTCCGGTTCGCTTGAAACTGCTGGCTAAGTAGGCCGCGCTAAGCCAGCCAGAAGTGCCGCCGCCAACGACAATAACACGTGATAAATCTTTCATTCTTATTCCTTTATTTTTTATTCTAAGTAGAAAAAGGAAGCGACACTCAGGCGACCATTACCTATGTCATCTTGCTGATTATGTTGTCCCTTTAAATCAGCGCTGTGCAATATATTGCCTTGATAAATAATGATTCTATTGAATTTCGCCGGCACACTCAGTACTCGCTCGAAAAGTGCTGAGTCGCCCTGAATATAACCATCAAAACTATGTGCATGATGCTGAATTGATTTAAGCATGTTTTTGACAGCGTTGTCATCACTAAACTGCGCCATTCCCGTTGGCCGGTAGCAGTAAAAGGAGGTGCCGCCATGTTGCTCAGAGCATAAATAGTGCACGGTTGCATAGTCTTTACTATCTAAGCTATCGATATGGGGAGCTTTTTGAAAGAGCGAAAGTTGAGACTCTTTCACCGTGGTCAGAGATAACTCGTTTCTGTAAATATCTACTTTACCATCAAGTTGCAACACTCCTCTGTCGCGCAGACTATTGAGTAATTCTGATAGCGCGCGTTTATAAGGCAAAGGCATTTTGTTGCGTTTACCGGGATAAAAAGAGCGGTCTGTTCCCGGTGGGTTAAAGTATGCGGTGGTTTTGGCATAGTGAATGACTTGTTCAGGGTTAGCTAAGAAGTCATCAACGACCACCACGCTTTCATTGGTTGCAGGAATTGCAATGACGTTCGCTTGGTAATCTAAATTCAGTGTATACATTGGTTTTAGCTTGTAACGGGTTAGACAGCATTATGTTAGCCAAAATCAATTGGAGTCAAATGCGATGTTCCGTTGCCACAAAATTTTCACTTCCTTTTTCCTAGTAAAACCGCTAGCCTTAGTGCCACTAGCTAAGTAACAAATACGTAAAATTAATGGAGCAGTAATATGGCGGAGCAACAAGTGCAGCCTTTGCATAACGAAAAACATGCCAACACAAAAATCAAAAATGGCATTAACCTAGAATTTTTGAAAACTCAGCACCTCGTTCCTGTAGTTGCTCACGAGTTTGGTCGTGTTGCTAACGAATTTCCGATGGCATTCGTTAAAAATAATGAAACTGGCAAATTTCAAGCGGTAGCGATTTTTGGACTTGAACCAGGTGAAAACCTATTTGTAGATGGCGATAAGTGGGTAGCAGGTTTTGCCCCATTAGCTGTAACTCGCTACCCGTTAGGTCTTGTTAAGCACCCAGAAGAAGAGCAGTACGGTGTAGTTATCGATGAAGCTAGCCCGTTGGTAGGCGAGGAAGACGGTAATGCGCTGTTTGAAAATGGCGAAGAAACTGAATACCTGAAGCGTCGTAAAGATGCACTTGTGTCATTCATTGAATTCTCTGGTGTGACTGAAACCTTCACTCAGTATCTTGCAGATAAAGAGCTACTGGTACCACAAACGCTGACTGTGGATATTAAAGGCGAAAAGAAAGATATCTCAGGTATCTATCTAATTGATGAGAAAAAGTTAAATGAGCTAAGCGACGAAGCTTTCTTAGAGCTTCGCAAACGCGGTTACTTAGCGCCTATTTATTCGTTCCTAACGTCTACTCACCAAGTGGGTCGTCTGGCGCGTTTAAAAGCTCAGCGTGATGCTGACGCATAAATCGCATAAAGAGTGAAAAAGCCCAGCAATTGCTGGGCTTTTTTGTACCTGCTTGTTCAGTTATTACACGAATATGAAAATTGGACCAAAGTTTTATCTCTTTACCCTTGAGTAACGTCGGCCCATGTGAAAAAATTTGAGTTTATTTTGTAACCCCAACTCAGACACGAGGAATCAATTATGCGCATCATCCTATTAGGCGCACCCGGTGCAGGTAAAGGCACGCAAGCTCAGTTTTTAATGGACAAATACAACATTCCGCAAATCTCTACCGGCGATATGTTGCGCGCAGCTATTAAAGAGGGCACACCGCTTGGCTTAGAAGCGAAAAAGGTGATGGATGCCGGGCAACTTGTGTCTGACGAGATTATTATTGGTCTTGTAAAAGAGCGTGTCGCTAAGGCTGATTGTGAAAACGGTTTCTTGCTAGATGGTTTCCCACGTACCATCCCTCAAGCCGATGCAATGAAAGAAAATGGCATCGATGTCGATCACGTGATTGAGTTCGATGTGGCTGATGAAGTGATTGTTGAGCGTATGGGCGGGCGTCGTGTTCACCCAGGTTCTGGTCGTGTTTACCATGTGGTTTACAATCCACCTAAGGTGGATGGCAAAGATGATGTGACCGGTGAAGATTTGATCATCCGTGACGATGATACTGAAGAGACAGTACGCAAGCGTCTTGCTATATATCACGAGCAAACTAAGCCGTTAGTTGATTATTATCAAAAAGAAGCGGCTGCTGGCAACACCCAGTACCATAAACTCGATGGTACCCAAGCTGTTGAAGCAGTCAGCCAGCAGTTAGCCGAATTGCTAGGCTAACCCGGCACTAAAAAAACCGCCTTCCGGCGGTTTTTTTTGATCTTAGCGATTGTTTTCAAAGTATAATCACTTTTAATTTAGCGTTTAGGACTTCATTGCTATGTCACTTGCTTTATCGCAAAGCGCCAGCCGCTACGGGGTGTTGTTAGTTAATCTTGGTACCCCTGATGCGCCCACGTCAAAAGCCGTTCGTGTATATTTGCGCGAGTTTTTATCCGACACTCGCGTCGTTGAGATACCGCCAGCTGTGTGGTTTTTTATTCTCAATGGCATCATTCTTCCTATTCGCTCGCCCAAGGTGGCTAAAGCATACGCATCAATATGGCAGGAGCAAGGCTCGCCGCTGCGTGCAATTACCGAGCAACAAAGCATTGCCTTACGCCAGCACTTAGAACAAGGCACGGGAGAGGCTATTCACGTCGACTATGCCATGACCTATGGCAATCCCAGCATCGCTAGCCGCATTAAAGATATGCAGGCGCGCGGCATCGATAAAATAGCGGTGTTGCCACTGTATCCGCAGTACTCTGCGACGACCACGGCGGCGGTATTCGATAAGCTGATGGCGCATCTAAAAACCGTGCGTAACTTACCGGAAATTCGTTTCCTTAAGCACTACTACGAGAAGCCTAGCTATATTAATGCATTGGCGCAATCTATCGCTGATTACCGCGCTCAGCATGGCGAGGCGGATAAATTGATTTTCTCTTTTCATGGTATTCCTAAGCGCTGTGTTAAAAAAGGGGATCCTTACTTTGAGCATTGCCAAGCTACGGCGCAAAATACAGCAACCAAGTTGGGGCTCAGTGATGAGCAATGGATGATGACCTTCCAATCGCGTTTTGGTGCTGAAGAGTGGTTAAAACCCTATACCGATGAAACTTTGGAAGCGTTGCCAGAGCAAGGGGTGAAAACAGTGCAGGTGGTTTGCCCGGCTTTTGCTGCAGACTGCCTAGAAACCTTGGAAGAGATTTCCGTGGAAAACGCCGAAGTGTTCAAAGAGGCGGGAGGCGAGAGCCTTGATTACATTCCCGCACTCAATGATAGTGAGGTTCATATCGCCTTACTGGCTGAGCTAGCCCAGCAGCAATTGCAGAATTGGTAATACCAAAGGCGCCACATAATGCGCCTTTTTACTATCACCAATAAAACCGAGTCTATAAGCTATTCAGTGCTCTGATCGCATGATCGTAATTAGGCTCTTTGGATAGGTCGCTAACAAGTTGTTTGTAGATGACTTTGTGGTCTTTATCCAACACCAATACGGCACGGCTAAGCAAGCCCATATCTTTGATAAGTAAACCATACTGCTCACCAAAATCTCGCCATACTGCATCTGAGAGAGTCTCTAGCTTGTCAATTCCCTCTGCGGCGCAATAACGTTTTTGCGCAAAAGGTAAATCAGTGCTGACAGTTAACATAGCGACTTGAGGGAATTCGCTGGCCACTTTTTCATTGAAGTGCTTTGTTTGAATACTGCACACGCCAGTGTCTAAGCTCGGAACTACACTCAATAGGACTGCTTTGCCTTGGTAGTCATTTAAGCTGCGTGGTTCAAATTGGGCATTCACGGTACGAAAATCTGGTGCGGCATCACCCACTTTGACTCCTTTGCCTAACAGGGTGACAGGCTTTCCTTGGGCTGTGACTTTACCAGCATCAATGGTATTGATAGTCTCGCTTTGCTGAGCTAGCGCCACAGTGCTGCAGGTCAACAGGGTGCACAGTGCTAATTTCTTAAACATAACGCTCTCTTTTCTATTTTCTGCAAAATCCTATGAACTATTATATCTATACGCCAGTACAAAAGGATATAGCGGCGGTGGATATTTAAATTGTGTTTATTGTTATCTTTTATTAACATTAATACAGGCTAGTTTGCGATCAACAACAATAACAACGCATTCCGATACGACTAACCACCATTCAACGATCATGCGAGTGAGGTACTGCCTGTCATGAAAACACCAGTGTTAATTTGTGATGACTCCACAGTTGCTCGCAGGCAGTTAGCCCGTTCCCTACCCGAAGATTGGGAAATAAAACTGGAATACGCCGTCAACGGCGAAGACTGCCTAGACAAATTGCAGTCGTTCTCACCGGAAATCTTGTTTCTAGACCTCAACATGCCAGGCATGGATGGTTATCAAGTCTTGCAGGCCATCAAAGAGCGTAATATTCAGGTGCTCGTTGTGGTGGTCTCTGGTGATATCCAACCGACAGCGCACGAGCGTGTCCTTGCGCTTGGTGCGATTGATTTCATTGCCAAACCGTGCGATGCCAGCAAATTAGAGCAAATTATTGATCAGCACGGCATAAAAGATAAGGCGGCACGCCAACGTTTAGCCTTGCAGCTCGGGGAACAGCTTGACCCGGATATTCGTGACATTTATCAAGAGATCACCAATGTGGCGATGGGGCAAGCGGGTGACTTGCTCGCGCGGCTACTTAATGTATTCGTAAAGCTGCCCATTCCTAATGTAAACGTACTTGAAGTGAATGAGCTGGCAATGGCACTTCGCTCAATCGACCAAAATGCGGCAACTTCAGGCATCTGTCAGGGCTTTATTGGTGGGGGGATCTCGGGCGAGGCGTTGTTATTGCTTAATGACTCCAGCTTTAAAGAAATTGCTTCACTGATGAATTACGAGGGAGAGATCACCGATGCGGTAGAGCTCGAACTATTAATGGATGTCAGCAATATTTTAGTGGGCTCGGTACTTACCGGCTTAGCGAAGCAGCTTGATGTGGGTTTTTCCCAAGGCCACCCAGTGGTGCTCGGTCAGCATCGTGAAGTTGAAGAATTGGTCTCGGCCAACCGCTCGCGTTGGCAACGTACATTGGCGATAGAAATCAGCTATGGAATCGAGGACCACGATATAAATTGCGACCTCATGTTGTTGTTCACAGAAGATTCCCTGAAAACTCTCAAATACAAAGTCGAATACCTATTGGAAGATTAATTTATGCCTGCAGCTGATTTTAATATGCACGAAATACACTGGCTCATGGACATGTTCAATACTGTGGATGTGGGCCTTGTGGTATTGGATCGCAAATACCGGGTGTGCATATGGAATGGCTTTATGGAGAATCACTCTGGGCTGCTGCCTAGTGCGGTGAAAGACAAAGATTTATTCGACTTGTTCCCCAGCATTGATGAGAAGTGGTTTCGAACCAAAACCGAGTCAGTGTTTGTACTGAAAAACCGCTCATTCACTATTTGGGAGCAAAAACCCTATATTTTTCGCTTTAAGAACTACCGCCCGATCACTGGTAAAGCGAATCATATGTACCAAAATGCGACCTTCATCCCGTTAACCAGTACCACCGGAGATGTGACCCACGTATGCATCATTATTTATGATGTAACTGACGAGGCAGTGAATAAAATCGAATTGGAAGAAGCCAATCGCATGCTCGAGCAAATCAGTCGCACTGACGGGTTAACGCAATTACCTAATCGCAGCTTTTGGGAAGAAAGTCTGCAAAAAGAGTTTAAGCGTGTGAGTCGCTCACAAGGGCATGATAGCTTGTTAATGCTAGATATCGATCACTTCAAAAATATTAACGACAGTCATGGCCATGCGGCAGGAGATGAGGCGTTAAGACACATAGCCAACATTATAAGCAACACCTTGCGCGAAAGTGACATGGCTGGGCGTTATGGCGGTGAAGAGTTTGCTATTACTTTATATGATACAGATGCAGAAGGCGCCAAAGTATTTGCCGAGCGCTTGCGGGCACAGGTTGAAAGTTCGCAAGTGGTTGTTGACGAGGAAGTCATTAAAATGACTATTAGCGTAGGGATCGCTCAGTACGACAGCGCTTTTGAGCAACATGAGCAGTGGGTCGCCGCAGCAGACAAAGCGCTGTACAAGTCGAAACAGGAAGGGCGAAACCGCATTTCTATCGCTAACAACGGCGCTTAATTAAGCGTCGCTGTTTTGCGCTGCAGGGCACTGACTAAGCAGTTGGGTACTGCCATCTTGCTGCTCTTGCTCTAACCTCACTGCAAATCCCCACAACCGGTATAGGTGCTTCATCACCTCATCGCTTGAGTCCGCCAAAGGAATCGATTGATGTGGTACATAACGTAAAGTTAAAGAACGATCCCCTCTAATATCAACATCATAGATCTGAATATTAGGCTCATGGTTACTGAGGTTGTACTGCGCTGATAGGGTTTCCCTAATTGCTTGGTAACCTGCTTCATCGTGAATAGCCCCGACCTCCAAGTGAGGTTGTTGAGCATCATCAACGATGGAAAACAGTTTGAACTCCCGCATCATACGAGGAGAAAGGAATTGGCTGATGAAGCTCTCATCTTTGAAGTTTTGCATGGCAAAGTGCAGGGTCTCCAGCCAGTCACTGCCAGCATACTCCGGAAACCATTGTTTATCCTCATCCGTTGGGTTTTCGCAGATTCGGCGAATATCCGTCATCATATTAAACCCTAAGGCGTAAGGGTTAATCCCCGAGTAGTAGTTACTGTTGTAGGGAGGTTGATACACCACATTAGTGTGGCTTTGCAGTACTTCGAGCATAAAGCCGTCGGTGACCTTTCCTTCATCATACAGATGATTAAGTATGGTGTAATGCCAAAAAGTAGCCCAGCCTTCATTCATTACTTGGGTTTGTTTTTGTGGATAAAAGTACTGCGAGATTTTGCGTACAATACGCACAATTTCTCGTTGCCACGGTTCCAGTAAAGGCGCATTTTTTTCGATGAAATAAAGAATATTTTCTTGCGGCTCACGAGGAAAACGCTCGCGCTTTTGTTTGCTGTGCGACTCAGCCTCTGGAATTGTGCGCCATAACTCATTAACCTGAGACTGTAAGTAGTCTGCTCGCTCTTTCTGTCGTCTCTTTTCTTCGAACAAAGAGATTTGCTGTGGCCTTTTATAGCGATCCACACCGTAATTCATTAGCGCATGGCAGGAGTCGAGAATATTCTCCACTTCATCAATACCGTATTTTTGCTCGCATTCGCCAATGTAGTTTTTGGCAAAGAGTAAGTAGTCAATAATGGAACCGGCATCCGTCCAGGTTTTAAACAGATAGTTACCCTTAAAAAATGAGTTGTGGCCATAGCAGGCGTGAGCCATGACTAGGGCCTGCATCGGCATGGTGTTTTCTTCCATCAGGTATGCGATACAAGGGTTGGAGTTAATCACAATCTCATAGGCCAGTCCCATTTGTCCGCGCTTGTAGTTTTGCTCAGTTTGGATAAATTTCTTACCGTACGACCAATGGTTGTAGCCAATAGGCATACCGACACTGGAGTACGCATCCATCATTTGCTCAGCGGTGATCACTTCAATTTGGTTCGGGTAAGTATCAAGCTTATAGTGTTGTGCAACGCGTTTTATTTCGTCGCGGTATTGCTCAAGCAAATCAAAAGTCCAATCTGGACCATCACTTAATGGCTTTCGAGTCATAATCGCCCCTCATTACTAGGCGCTACGCGCCGTTTTGTTGGCGTTTTTCTTAAATAGCTCTCGGAAAATAGGATAAATATCATCAACAGCACGAATGTGCTCTATGGCAAAGTTGCTGAATTGAGCCGCGAGTTGCTCATACTCTCGCCACAAGCTTTGGTGTGCACGATTGGTGATTTCGACATAGGCATAGTATCGCACCATGGGTAAGATTTTGTTGCTCAGCAAATCGGCGCATTGCGGTGAATCATCTGCCCAATTGTCGCCATCGGACGCCTGCGCTGCGTAGATATTCCATTCACTGGATGCGTATCGCTCACTCACTATTTGATGCATCAGTTTTAATGCGCTGGAGACAATGGTGCCGCCAGTCTCTTGCGAGTAAAAAAACTCTTGTTCGTCGACCTCCTTGGCTTGAGTATGATGGCGGATATACACCACCTCAATGTTTTCATAGCTGCGGGTAAGAAATAGGTAGAGAAGAATGTAAAAGCGTTTCGCCATGTCTTTGGTGGCTTGATCCATTGAGCCAGAGACATCCATAAGGCAAAACATAACGGCCTTAGAAGTGGGGTGCGGACGCTTTTCGTAGTTGCGAAAGCGTAAGTCGTAATTATCAATAAAAGGCACCGCAGATATTTTTCGCTCAAGCACTTCTATCTGCTCAAGGAGCGCGTTAATTTTGGTTTGCTCTGGTACGGGGGCATGCTCAAGTTCAACCAATTGCGCTTTTAGTTCAGCGAGCTCGCGTCGCTTTGCTGCGGTCATCGCCACTCTTCGGGCCAGTGAACCTTGTAAAGACCGAACAATATCAATATTGCTTGGCATGCCATCGCTGCAAAAACCAGCGCGGTGCGTTTTCATTTGTACCAGCTTATCGACACTGGTTTCTTGTAAGTTCGGTAGTTCTAAATCTTCAAATAATAAGTCTAGATACTCATCCTTTGAAATTGAGAATACAAACTCATCTTGCCCTTCGCCTTGATCGCTGGCTTCGCCCTCGCCAGCGCCGCCGCCTTGACTCTGCGGCGGGCGTTTTATTTTATCGCCTTTATTAAATTGGTCGTTGCCCGGGTGCACCTGCTCACGATGCCCCCCGCGACCTTGGTGAAAAAAAGGCTCCTTGATGTCTTTGGCGGGGATAGAAATGCTTTCCCCGCTAGAGACATCAGTAACACTGCGTTTATTTATCGCGTCTGAAACGGCTTCTTTAATTTGCTTTTTATAGCGGCGAATAAAGCGCTGTCTGTTTAACGTGCTTTTATTCTTGCCGTTCAGGCGCCTATCGATAAAGTGCGCCATAAAACCTCCCTCAACTCACTACGTGCTGGTTACTGCGATTTGCGAACGCGCAAATACCACTCAGACAGTAAGCGCACTTGTTTCTGGGTGTAGCCTTTTTCAACCATTCGGTTAACGAAGTCTTCGTGTTTTTTCTGATCCTCTGCTGATGTCTTGGTATTAAATGAGATAACCGGCAGTAAGTCCTCGGTGTTGGAGAACATTTTTTTCTCAATCACTGTGCGCAGTTTCTCGTAGCTAGTCCAAAGCGGATTCTTACCGTTGTTGTGAGCGCGCGCTCTTAAAACAAAATTAACGATCTCATTGCGGAAGTCTTTGGGGTTAGAAATACCCGCAGGTTTTTCGATTTTCTCCAGCTCAGCATTGAGTGCGGCGCGGTCGAATAGCTGCCCGGTGTCAGGGTCGCGGTATTCTTGATCTTGGATCCAAAAGTCGGCATAGGTGACGTAGCGATCGAAGATATTTTGCCCGTACTCGGAGTAAGACTCTAAGTAAGCCGTTTGTAGCTCTTTACCGATAAATTCGACATATTGAGGGATCAGGTAGCCTTTCAAGTGCGACAAATAACGTTCTTGCACTTCGGCGCTGTATTGCTCCCGTTCTATCTGCTGTTCTAACACATAGAAAAGATGGACCGGGTTGGCAGCCACTTCACTGTGATCAAAGTTAAACACGCGCGACAAGATTTTAAATGCAAAGCGGGTTGATAACCCAGTCATGCCCTCGTCGACGCCGGCGTAGTCGCGGTACTCTTGGTAGGATTTTGCTTTGGGGTCGGTATCTTTCAGGCTTTCACCATCGTAGACCCGCATCTTTGAGTAAATACTGGAGTTTTCAGGCTCTTTTAGCCGCGATAACACCGAAAACTTCGCTAGGGTTTCTAAGGTGCCTGGAGCACACGGAGCGTCGCTTAATTCGCTGTTGTGCAGTAACTTATCGTAGATTTTTACTTCTTCAGTGACGCGTAAGCAATACGGCACTTTAACGATGTAAACCCTGTCTAAAAAGGCTTCATTATTCTTATTATTTTTAAACGTTTGCCACTCTGATTCATTTGAGTGGGCCAAAATAATGCCATTAAAGGGCAGGGCGGAAATCCCCTCAGTACCGTTGTAGTTGCCTTCTTGGGTGGCAGTTAGCAGCGGGTGCAGTACTTTAATGGGTGCTTTGAACATTTCGACGAATTCCATCAAGCCTTGGTTGGCAAGACATAAAGCGCCTGAGTATGCGTACGCATCTGGATCGTTTTGCGCGTAATGTTCAAGTTTACGAATATCAACTTTACCCACTAGAGCGGAGATATCTTGGTTGTTTTCATCACCAGGCTCAGTTTTGGCAATGGCCACTTGATTTAAAATAGAGGGGTAGCGCTTTACCACCTTAAATTGACTGATGTCACCATTGTATTCTTTTAATCTTTTCGCTGCCCAAGGCGACATGATGGTACGTAAATAACGCTTTTTAATGCCGTATTCTTTTTCTAGCAGTTCGCCGTCTTCAATGGCATTAAAAAGGCTCAGGGGGTGATCATTCACCGGTGAGCCTTTAAGACAGTAAATAGGCACTTGTTGCATCAAGTACTTAAGCTTTTCAGCAATCGATGATTTACCACCGCCCACAGGACCAAGCAAGTATAATACTTGTTTACACTCCTCTAGGCCTTGTGCGGCGTGTTTTAGGTAGGAAACAATCTGCTCAATGGCATCTTCCATACCATAAAACTCATTGAATGCCGGGTATCTTGGTACAACTCGGTTAGAGAAAAGCCGACTTAACACCGCATCTTGCGATGTATCGACCATTTCTGGCTCGCCTATGGCTGTTAGCAGGCGCTCTGGTGCCGTGACATAGGCTGTCTTGTCTTTTTTGCACAGCTCTAGAAACTCGCTAATGCTGTACTCTTCTTCCTGGGATGCTTCAAATCGTGATTGATAATGCTCGAAAATTGTCATACCGACCTCCAAGTTACCCGAAGCTGAGATGAAAGGGTGGAAAGATGCGACTCGGTACTTAAAGCGTAGACAGTAAAGTGAAATTTTGCGAAATATATTAGGAATTTAGTTATTCATATTTAGCGCCATGAATAGCCACAAAAAAGCCGCATGAGCATGGTGCGCACACGGCTTTTGTCAATCCAGAGCAAACAGGTGAAAAAATTTCACCTATCTATATCAGCGGCTGGATTAAGCGCTGAAGTTCTGGTTTGCGAAGTCCCAGTTTACTAGTGACCAGAAGCCTTTAAGGTAATCTGGACGTACATTGCGGTAGTCAATGTAGTAAGCGTGTTCCCAAAGGTCAACAGTCAGAACTGGGGTTACGCCTTGCTCAGTTAGAGGCGTAGCTGCATTTGATGTGTTAACGATATCCAATGAACCGTCTGCAGTTTTAACTAGCCAAGTCCAGCTCGAACCAAAGTTGTTTACTGCTTTGTCATTAAATGCTTCTTGGAACGCTTCAAAAGAGCCCCATTTAGCGTTAATTGCATCGGCTACAGCGCCGGTTGGTGCACCACCACCGTTTGGAGAAAGGCTGTGCCAGTAGAACGTGTGGTTCCAGATCTGAGCAGCATTATTGAAAACACCGCCTTCAGATGAGCACACGATTTCTTCGAGAGATTTACCTTCGAAATCAGTACCAGCAATAAGGCCATTTAGCTTTTGCACGTAGGTGTTGTGGTGTTTACCGTGGTGATACTCAAGCGTCTCTTGAGAGATATGTGGCTCTAATGCATTGATTTCGTATGGTAGTGACGGTAGTTCAAATGCCATGTTTTTCTCCATCTATCATTATTTGAAAAAAGGGCAAGCAGCTGCGCGCGGACTGCGCAAAGTGTACTGAATGCCATTATAGTGGTACTATAATTCCTGAGTATTTTACTCAAGTTTTAGCAAACAGCAACGCCAAAACGGCGACAAGTGCCTGAACCTGCGTTTACAGTAAACGTCTTATACGACGATTTTGCTACATCAGAGCAAAAAATATCGCCGGTGCCTTCATCACCGTCATGCTACGGTATCAACAGCGCGCTGTTTGCTTTAAAATTACTACTAACGATAGACATTGTGGTCAAAGTGATGGATTTCAACACTTACCGTCACATTTAACAGAAATTGAGGTTGTACATGGAAACCGTTGAAAAGATTAAACAGCAAATTGCTGAAAATCCCATTCTGCTTTATATGAAAGGCTCTCCAAAACTACCAAGCTGTGGCTTTTCTTCTCAAGCAGCGCAAGCGATGATCTCTTGCGGCGAGCAGTTTGCTTACGTTGATATCCTACAAAACCCGGATATTCGTGCTGAGTTACCCAAATATGCGAACTGGCCAACTTTCCCGCAGTTATGGGTGGAAGGTGAGTTAGTTGGTGGTTGCGACATTATTATTGAGATGTTCCAACGCGGCGAGCTACAGCCTCTCATTGAGCAAACAGCGGCAAAGTACAAAGACGCTGATAGCGAATAAGAGTAAAAAAGCCAGGTTCTCCTGGCTTTTTTATTAACAGTAGGGCCCTGTTCAGAGGCTTTTATTGATAGCACCGAGCAGCAACGTATTTCTTAATAAAGAAGCAATTTTTCGAATCCCTCCGTAAAACTTTCTATCTGCACAACTTCGGTTAAACTTTGTTATTAATAGCAGTTTATTGGGCGTGCCTTGTATGTTCATGCTTTATATTCGTATGACCGTTTTAATTTTGGCAGTGGTCTTAATCCCCGCAAGCTACTCATACGCGCAGCGTCAATCTATTACGATTGACTATCAAGTAAATGATGCAACCAAGAGTTACACAGGTTTTTGGCGTGGCAGCACCTTTATTGTCGATGCGGGGCTTGAGCGTAATGTGATCGTCGCGACGCTTGATTGGCCTCCTTACTTGGAACGTAATCAATGTCAGGGGGGCTGGCTATTGCATTACATGGCGGCATTGCTATTGCAGGCTGGGTATAACCCTGAGTTCAGGTTTTTGCCTTGGGCCCGGGCGGTGCGTATGACTGAATTAGGTCATGCGGATATTTTGGCTCCTGAGTATGAAATAGAATCATCCGCGCCCTCAGATGTCATTCCTGGCAGCACACGGCTTAATCACCTCGCATTGTCCTCAGCACTTG
The DNA here is from genome assembly GCF_001293805.1 of Pseudoalteromonas sp. SW0106-04. Taxonomy (NCBI): domain Bacteria; kingdom Pseudomonadati; phylum Pseudomonadota; class Gammaproteobacteria; order Alteromonadales; family Pseudoalteromonadaceae; genus Pseudoalteromonas; species Pseudoalteromonas sp. SW0106-04. The sequence goes on from NZ_BCAI01000015.1 coordinate 35,600, forward strand.
CGCATGCACCGGTGCATTATGTGGCTGCAGCTGACAGTGCTATCACCCAGGCCCCACGAGTATCGGAATTGCCCAATTACTCTCTTGGTATCGTTCGTGGCTATCAAAATGCCCCCCAGGTAGACCAAGTGATCGATAGTGGCCAAGTCATTGTTCAGCAAGCTATAGATGATGCGCAAAACCTTAACTTAGTGGTTAACGGGCGCGTTAACCTCATTATTGGCGATCCCTTAGTATTACATACCGTAGCCAGTGCAAACGGTATTGACCGCGCTGCCTACCGAGTATTGCAACCAAGCATAACCAATCAGCCATTGTATTTTGCGCTGTCGAAAACGCGCCCACAGTGGCAAGTGTTGATGCAAGATATTAATCAAACCATTCCTGTTGCCAGTGCTCAGCAACTGCGCCAACAGCTTACTGAGCGTATTGACGAGCACTGTGCAGCTCAGAGCGCATATTAAGGTGAATTTTTATTCGTAACATGAATAATTATTCATGTACACCCCATCTTTACGTTAACGTAAACGTTCGATTTTATACTCGCTATTTAAACGATTTGTAAATATGACACTGGTGTCATATAAAAAATAACGAGTATAAATAGTAAAAATACCTCCATCTTCCCTTGCTTTGCATATGTTTACAAAGCGTGAAAAATATTCAAGAATGTGAATATGTATTCATGATTTCATTGACACTCTGTTTGCAAAGCGTTAGCGTTGACGGTCTGCTAGGCCGTCTGTAAGGGTTGCTTACAACGCGGTTAGCACGCAGTAGCAAGGGGGAGAGGAGTCCGCAAATGTTATATGACTCAGCATTAGAAAAAGATAATTGTGGCTTTGGCTTGATAGCCCAAGTCAATGGGCAAGCCAGCCATAAACTGATTCGCACCGCGATCACGGGCCTTGCCCGTATGGAACATCGGGGGGGGATTTCTGCAGACGGTAAAACCGGTGATGGCTGTGGCTTGCTGATGCAAAAACCAGACAGCTTTTTTCGAGCTGTAGCCAAAGAAAACAACTGGTTACTGGGCAAGAACTATGCTGTGGGAATGGTTTTCCTAAGCCAAGATCCGGTTCAAGCTGAAGCGGCAAAACGTGTTATCACCAAAGAACTAGAACAAGAAACACTGACCCTACAAGGGTGGCGTGAAGTGCCGACCGATACCAGTTACTTAGGCGATATTGCCTTAAAGCAGTTGCCACAGTTTATGCAGGTTTTCGTCAGTGCCCCGGAAGGATGGCGACCAAAAGATTTGGAACGTCGGTTATACATTGCCCGCCGCCGTATCGAAAAACAGTTAGAACAGGATAAGGATTTTTACATTGCTAGCCTGTCTGGGTTAGTCACCGTATATAAAGGCTTGATGATGCCAGAGGACTTGCCAAATTTTTATCTCGATTTGGCAGATATCCGCATGACCTCGGCAATTTGTGTTTTTCACCAACGTTTTTCCACTAATACCCAGCCGCGATGGCCCTTAGCACAGCCGTTCCGCTATCTGGCTCATAACGGTGAAATCAACACCATAACGGGCAACCGACAATGGGCTCGGGCTCGTGCTTATAAATTTTCCTCGCCACTGCTGCCTGATTTGCAAAGTGCCGCCCCTTTTGTCAACGAGAGTGGCTCAGATTCTTCAAGCTTGGATAATATGCTGGAGCTGTTTTTAGCCGGGGGGATGGATCTGTTCCGGGCGATGCGCATGTTAGTGCCACCGGCATGGCAAAAGAACCGAGCGATGGATGATGATCTGCGCGCATTTTACGATTTCAACTCTATGCATATGGAGCCTTGGGATGGACCTGCGGGCATTGTGATGTCCGATGGTCGCTTTGCGGCATGTAATCTCGATCGTAACGGCTTGAGACCTGCTCGCTATGTGGTGACCCAAGATGGTTTTATTACCTTGGCTTCAGAAGTCGGGATTTGGGATTATGCCGCCGATGAGGTGGTGGAGAAGGGCCGTGTTGGTCCCGGTGAACTGATGGTGGTTGATACCCTGCATGGCAAGGTATGGCACTCAGGAGAAATCGATCAAGACCTCAAAGCAAGGCATCCTTACAAACAGTGGCTGGAGCAAAACGTTAAGCGCCTCACACCTTTTGAGAAGCTGACCGACAAAGAAGCCGGTAACCGTTCGTTTGACGCTGATACGCTACTGATTTATCAGAAAATGTTTGCGTACACCAATGAGGAGTTGGACCAGGTCATTCGGGTGATGGGTGAAAATGGCCAAGAAGCCACCGGTTCAATGGGCGATGACACGCCATTTGCGGTACTTTCTGAAGGCCATCGCTCCTTATATGATTATTTTCGACAAAAATTTGCTCAGGTCACGAATCCACCTATCGATCCATTGCGGGAAAACCATGTCATGTCACTAACGACCTGCATTGGCCGTGAGCAAAATGTTTTCAATGAGACCACAGGACACGCTAAGCGCTTGCAATTTGATTCGCCAGTGCTGATGTACTCGGATATGGTGCAGCTGCGCAGTGCCAATGATGAGCACTATAGCCACAGCCAAGTGGACCTAAACTACACCAGTGATGAGACCTTAGAGCAGGCGTTGGAACGCGTTTGTGATGAGGCGCAGCGTAAGGCTGAAGAAGGCGCGGTGATGGTGATTTTAACCGACCGCCATATTACCCAAGACAGCCTGCCTATTCCGGCGGCAATGGCCGTTGGTGCGGTTCAGCAACGTTTAGTGAATAACAACTTGCGTTGTGACACCAATATAATTATCGAAACTGCAAGCGCACGCGATCCTCATCATTTCGCGGTGTTACTTGGTTTTGGTGCAACCGCTATTTACCCTTACCTCGCCTATGAGTCGCTGGTGGCGATGAGCGATAACAAGGTGATCGACAAGAGCTACCGCGAAGTGACGCTGTCTTATCGCAATGCTATCAACAAAGGGTTGTTTAAGATTATGTCGAAAATGGGGATCAGTACCATTTCTTCATACCGGTGCTCAATGTTGTTCGAAGCGGTGGGGTTATCCGATAAAGTGGTCGAGCTATGTTTTAAAGGCGTGGCGAGTCGTATCGCTGGTGCCTGTTTTGCGGATTTTGAGCACGACCAAGGCAAGTTGCGCAAACTGGCATTTAGTGCACGTAAACTGCTCTCCCATGGTGGGCTGTTAAAATACGTTCATGGCGGCGAATATCACGCTTATAACCCCGATGTGATCCAAACACTGCAAACCGCAGTGCGCTCAGGAGACTATGGGGACTATCAACGTTATGCGGCCTTGGTAAACAATCGTCCCATCACTAATTTGCGCGATATGCTCGCGCTGCGCAGCGATACTAAGGCCATTAGTGTCGATGATGTTGAGCCGGCAGAAGCGCTTTACCAGCGTTTTGATTCTGCCGCCATGAGTATCGGCGCTTTATCGCCAGAAGCGCATGAAGCTCTGGCAATTGCGATGAACCGCTTAGGCGGGTGTTCAAACTCGGGTGAGGGGGGCGAGGACAAGCTGCGCTTTGGTACCGAGAAAAATTCACGTATTAAACAAGTGGCATCAGGACGCTTTGGCGTCACTCCGCACTATCTGCGCAGTGCTGATGTTATCCAAATCAAAGTCGCCCAAGGCGCTAAGCCTGGCGAGGGAGGTCAGCTGCCCGGTGAGAAGGTCACACCTTATATCGCAAAACTTCGGTATTCGGTACCAGGTGTGACCTTAATTTCACCTCCACCACACCACGATATTTACTCTATTGAGGATTTGGCGCAGCTGATATTCGACCTCAAGCAGGTGAATCCAAGTGCGATGATCTCGGTTAAGTTGGTGTCAGAGCCAGGGGTCGGCACCATTGCTACCGGTGTGGCCAAAGCTTACGCTGATCTTATCACCATAGCCGGGTACGACGGTGGTACCGGGGCCAGCCCGCTGACATCAGTGAAGTATGCGGGTAGCCCGTGGGAGTTGGGATTAGCGGAAACGCAGCAAGCCTTAGTCGAAAATGGCTTGCGTCATCGCATTCGTTTGCAAACAGACGGCGGTTTAAAAACTGGCCTAGATATCATTAAGGCGGCCATTCTCGGCGCTGAAAGCTTTGGTTTTGGCACCGGACCTATGGTGGCTCTGGGGTGTAAATACCTACGTATTTGTCACCTCAATAACTGCGCAACCGGTGTAGCGACGCAAGACGAGACGTTACGGGCCAAGCATTATCATGGCTTGCCTGAGATGGCGATGAACTACTTTAGGTTTATTGCCCAAGAAGCGCGAGAAATCATGGCATCGCTGGGTGTCACGCGGCTAGTGGATTTAATTGGTCGCACCGAATTACTCGAAGCCATTGAGGGCAAAACGCCGAAACAGCAAAAAGTCGACCTCAGTCATTTATTGGAGAAGCCCAATAATATCAGCGGTGAGACCTTATACTGCTCGGTGCACAATACTTCGCATTATACGGGGCGCTTGAATGAGGAGCTGCTCGATAAAGCCAAGGAGGCCATTGATAACTTATCGGGTTTAAATTTGGTGAGCCGCATCAATAACACCGATCGTTCCATTGGTGGCATGCTCTCAGGCTATATTGCCTCGAAGCACGGTAATCAGGGAATGGCTGCTGATCCAATTCGTCTTGAGCTACATGGCACCGCAGGGCAATCCTTTGGTGTGTTTAATGCCGGTGGTCTCGAGATGACCCTTATTGGCGATGCTAATGATTATGTCGGTAAAGGCATGGCCGGCGGGCGTTTAGTCGTTCGCCCACCAATGGGCTCATGTTTCCAATCGCACCAAGCGGCAATTATTGGCAATACCTGTCTATATGGTGCAACTGGTGGTCATTTATATGCTGCTGGTTGTGCTGGCGAGCGCTTTGGCGTGCGTAACTCCGGCGTCACTGCTGTGGTTGAAGGCTTAGGAGATAATGGCTGCGAATACATGACCGGCGGCGTCGTATGTGTGCTTGGTAAGGTTGGGGTGAACTTTGGTGCGGGGATGACAGGTGGTTTTGCCTATGTACTCGACGAAGCCCAAGACTTTGATAAACGCATCAACCCCGAGCTGGTGGAAATTGTCGAACTAGACAACTTAGTAACACATCATGAGCACCTCCGTGGATTGATAGCTGAACACTTAGAACTCACCGGTTCACAGCGAGCCGAGGCTATTCTTGCTAGCTTTGATCTGTATCTACCGCTGTTTAAGTTGGTGAAACCAAGATCCAGTGATGTGCAGAGTTTATTGGGCCACCGCGCCCGCAGTAGCGCGGAGTTGCGCGTACAGGCGCAGTAGGAGGAAGTATGAGTCAGAATGTTTATCAATTTATTGACGTGCAGCGCGTGGACCCAAGGAAAAAGCCTATCTCCACACGCAAACAGCAGTTTGTCGAGATTTACGAACCATTTTCGCAAAACCAAGTCGACTCTCAGGCCGATCGCTGCTTGGATTGCGGCAACCCCTATTGTGAGTGGCAGTGCCCGGTTCATAATTACATCCCGCAGTGGCTAAAGCTGATCCGCACTGGGCGTATACTCGAGGCAGCAGAGCTGTCTCACCGTACCAATAGCCTGCCAGAGGTGTGTGGGCGGGTATGCCCGCAAGACCGTCTTTGTGAAGGCGCTTGTACGCTTAATGAAGATTTCGGCGCGGTGACTATAGGGAATATAGAAAAATACATCACCGATACCGCGTTTGCCATGGGCTGGAAGCCTGATATGAAGCACGTGGTGTGGACCGATAAAAAAGTCGCCATTATAGGTGCGGGCCCCGCTGGATTGGGGTGTGCTGATGTGTTGGTACGCAACGGTGTCAAGCCGGTGGTATTTGACCGTCACCCGGAAATCGGGGGGTTGCTAACCTTTGGCATTCCTTCTTTCAAGCTCGAAAAAGAAGTAATGCAGCGTCGTCGTGAAATCTTCACCGAGATGGGAGTGGAGTTTCAACTGAATACCGAAATAGGCAAAGATATTGAATTGCAAAGTATTATTGATCAATACGATGCAGTCTTTTTAGGTGTTGGCACATACCAAAGCATGCGTGGCAATTTAGCCAATGAGGATGCCCAAGGCGTCTACGATGCATTACCATTTTTGATTGGCAATACGAATCGCGTTATGGGCTATGACGAAAGCCAAACGCCTTTTGTTGATATGCAAGGCAAGCGCGTTGTTGTGCTCGGCGGGGGAGACACCGCGATGGATTGTGTGCGTACCTCGGTGCGTCAACAGGCAAACCATGTGATCTGTGCCTATCGTCGCGATGAAGAAAATATGCCGGGCTCAAAGCGCGAGGTGAAAAACGCCAAAGAAGAAGGCGTAGAATTCATGTTCAACGTTCAGCCTAAAGGTATTGAGGTGAATGAACAAGGCGTCGTCACTGGTGTGAAAATGATAAAAACCCAACTTACAGAGGCGGATGAAAATGGTCGTCGTCGCGCCGAAGAAGTTGCAGGCTCTGAACATGTCGTGGCCGCTGATGCCGTGATCATGGCTTTTGGCTTCAAGCCCCACAAGATGGAGTGGTTATCGCCGTTTGGTGTCGAAATCAATAGTTGGGGTGGGATCACTGCGCCTGAGCAAGGTGAATATACTCACCAAACGACTAATCCTAAGATTTTCGCTGGCGGTGACGCGGTACGAGGCTCAGATCTGGTAGTCACTGCGATCTTTGAAGGTCGAAACGCCGCCGAGGGCATCATGGATTACCTCGAGGTATAAAGTTCTTTTCTGGGAAAATCAAAGCGGGCCCTTGTTGGCCCGTTTTTTTATAGCCAACAGTGACTGAAAGAGGATAAGCTAAAAACCGCTCAACCGGTTTTTCATCCGTAAGTGAAAATGATGACAGGGAGGTAAGGAGCTATGGAATATGTGTTAGCGGTGACTCTGTTTGCCATTTCGGCTTCCGTCACCCCAGGACCCAACAATATTTTAGTGATGACTTCTGGCGTTAACTTTGGCGTTAAGCGTAGTCTGCCGCTACTGACAGGCATTTGCGTGGGCTTTGCTGTTATGTTGTTGCTTGTCGGCCTAGGGTTTTCTTTTGTGTTTAGCAGATACCCAAGCCTGCACTTTGTCATAAAGTGTTTAGGTGTTCTTTATTTACTCTATCTTGCGTTCGTTATTGCTTGTTCATCCGCTGCCATTGAGAGGAAGGAGCAGCATCGACCTTTGTCATTTATCAATGGCGCGTTATTTCAATGGGTTAATGGTAAAGCTTGGGTTGTTGCTAGCGGTGCTATTGCTGCTTTTACGAGTGTTGGAGGGGAGTTTAGTGGCGACAATATTGTTATCGTCCTGACTTTCTTATTGGTGTCATTTCCCTGCGTGGGCGTGTGGCTAATGTTCGGTTCAATGCTTAAAAATCTACTCAACACCGCAAACAGACGTCGCTGGTTTAACCTGGCAATGGCACTGTTACTGGTGTTATCGGTGATACCTGTGCTTAAGGAAATAGTAACAGCACTTTAGTGCACAGCCTCAATCCATAAGACCGTACACTGGCTAATATCGAGTTGTTGGTGCTTTGAGCGCTCATATAGAGTTAATCGGGTGTAATTCCTCACCCGTGTGCGGCAATCAACTCTTTGGCGTTTGCTAGCGTTGCTTTACTAATGTTATCGCCCGCCAGTAACCGCGCAATTTCATCGACCCGTCCTTGCTTATTCAACGGCTGCATCTGTGTATAGGTCTCATCATTGGCCACTTCTTTGGCGACAAAAAACTGATTCATAGCACTGGAAGCCACCTGCGGTAAATGGGTCACACAGATCACTTGTGTTGACTCACCCAAACGACGTAATAACTTACCTACCGCAGCGGCTGTCGGGCCAGAAATACCCACATCCACTTCATCAAAAATAAGAGTAGGCGTGGTAACCCGTTGGGCGATAATTACTTGAATCGCTAAACTGATGCGCGATAACTCGCCTCCTGATGCTACTTTGCTAAGCGCCTGTAAGGGCTGGCCTGGGTTGGTACTAACCATAAACTCTATGCGGTCTTGGCCTTGCTTACTGGGGGCTCGTTCGTTGTCGTAATCAAGCTCAATGGCAAAGCGGCCATTTTCCATCGATAATTCATGCATGCTGGCGCCAATTAACTCGCCCAGTTGCTCAGCCGCGTGTTTACGGCTGTCTGAAAGCGCTAAGCTGTGCTGCTGATAAGCAGCCAGTGCCGAGGCTATTTCTTCATCTAATTGGGCTAAACGTTGGTCATCAACGCAAATAGCTTCTAACTCAGCCTTAATATGCTGATGGTGCTCTACTAAGGCCTCGGGTTCAACCATGTGCTTTCTTGCCAGAGTTACTGCGGTGCCAAGACGCTCATCTAGATACTGTAAGCGCTGTGGATCCAGCTCGGCGCCATCGCAATAAGCGCGTAACTCGCGGCTTGCCTCTTCCACTTGCACACACGCATCGTTGAGCATATTCGCTACGCCCTCAAGAGCGTTATCAATGTTGGCCAGTTCGGCAATAGCCGCGGCGCTTTGTTGCAATGCACCGTTAATGGTTTGTTCTTCGCCCTCATACAAGGCATAAAGCTGTTGTTGTGAGCCTTCTAGTAACTGCTGCGAGTGACTGAGTTTGTGATGCTCAGCTTCAATGTCAGCGTATTCTCCTTCATTTAGGGAAAACTCATCAAGCTCAGCAACTTGATATTCAAGCAGTTGCTTCTGTGCTTGCTGTTGGGCGTGCTTAGCTTCTAGCTGCTGGCGTTCGCGATGGAGATTGGTATAGGTATGATATGCGCTAGCCACTTGCTCAAGTAGTGCTCCGTGGCCTGCGTATTCGTCTAGCAAATGCAGTTGCTGATCGTTTTTTAACAACAGTTGATGAGCATGTTGGCCGTGGATGGAGAGTAAATATTGGCCCAACTCCTTTAGCTGTCCAGCGGTGACGGCAATACCATTAACGTAACTTTTACTACGGCCATTTTTAGCAACCACGCGACGCAGCAAACATTCGTCATCATCGCCCTCTAACATATGCTCTTGCAAATACTGTTGTGCTTTAGGCAGCTGGCTAATATCAAACCGCGCGCTAATATCGGCTTGCTTTGCCCCTGGGCGCACTGCACCAGCGTCAGCACGTTCACCTAAACACAGCGACAGCGCATCAATAGCAATGGATTTACCGGCCCCTGTTTCACCAGTTATGGCGGTCATGCCACTGCGCCATTGGGTTTCCAATTCGCTTACAATAGCAAAATTAGTAATTTTTAATCCACACAGCATACTGTTCATCCATCCAGTTATGTATAACTGTTAATCTATACAGTGTTTGTGGTTTTTGCAAATTAAATTTTAAACAGCTTCGTGTTGTGCTGATGAGTGCTCTTGCTGCTCATCGACGTCGTCCTCAGTCTCATCAGACTCGTCTTTAAGCTGCTCGTGGTCACTGAGATCGCTGGAGGTAAGCTGCGTCAGCAGGGTAGGAAGGATGTCATGGTAAAACGCAGCATTAAACTCGATACCGCGTGTGGGTAATTCACTAATAAAGTATTGGATTCGCTCTGCTAGGGTATCTATGTCGTTACGCACATAAGACTTAGCTAACTCGCTGTCCAACGTCTGCAGCACACGTTCACTGATGTATTCTAAATACGTTAGGTTATCCTCATTGTGTCCTTGAACAACGAAGAAGTTGCTGCAGATAGCATTAAGTTGCGGCACATGTTTGGGACGTAGAATGCGAGCTTCTTCATACTCATGCAGATGGCTTTGAAAGCGTTGTTGAACTTGCTTGACCCGAGCGTTAAACATACGTCGTTGAGCCTCTCGCGCTTTCTCACGGTTGCGTTCAATGACCATGTACACACCAAGTAGGGTAATAAGTAAAATAAGTGTCAATATGACGACGAAAACCATGAGGATACGAGTGGGAACCGAAAACAACGAATGCCCTATTCTTATGTAAATAAGGCCTAATTGCAATAAAAACTGAACGCTAAGTTAACGCCGGCTAATACAGACGTGAACCCCAGTTTAGCTTTTGCCTCAATACGTTATAGTACGAATAGTCAGTTGGATGGACCAGCCGCAAAGGCTTTTCAGCCTTTTTAATAACGACCTCATCACCAGGGAGCAGGGCCAGTACCACGTGACTATCACAACTCACCTGCAGGCTATCGGTATTACTAGGACTGAGTTGCAAACGCACCACACTGTCACCATCAACGACGAGTGGGCGGCTGGAGAGGGTGTGTGGGAACATAGGCACGAGCGACATGGCATTTAAACCTGGCGTGAGTATGGGCCCGCCACCAGAAAGTGAATAGGCTGTAGACCCCGTGGGCGTGGACACTATCAGGCCATCTGATTTTTGCGAAAAGACAAAATCATCGTTGATAAAACACTCAAATTCAATCATATGAGCCACTTTATCGGCGTGCAGTACCGCCTCATTCATGGCTGAGTTGGCACTTTTTAGCTCAGCATGACGAAACACTTCGACTTCCAATAAAAAGCGCTTTTCTTCGATATACTGACCGCTGAGAACCTGCTCTAAAGAGGCTTCAAAGCTATCGGGGTTTAAATCGGTTAAAAAGCCTAAGTTACCTCGGTTGACGCCGATCACCCCAACATCAAAGCGGGCAAGCACCCGAGCGGCACCGAGCATGTTACCATCACCGCCGACAACAATCGCCAAATCGGCCCGTTCACCCAACTCCACTAAGTCCACCAAAGTGGCTTCTTTCGCGTCTTCAAGTTGGCCGCCATAGTGGCGCTCGACCAAAACCTTGTAGCCTAGTGCTTGCAAAAAGGTATAGAGGCGTTGTAATGTCAGCGCCGCGCCTTCATGATTGGCTTTACCAATTAAGCCTATGGTTTTAAAAGATGCGCTCATAAATGTGCCAAGACCGAACTAACTCCTTATAGAGTAACGCAAAAGTCAGGGTGTTGAAACTGAGGCAAAGAGCCTAAATTATAACTATATGAAATTATCACCACGTGACGAGCAGATTTTCTCTGCTGTAATGAGCTTGTATTGCGACGGCGAAGGTAACCCTGTCGCCTCGACGCGTATTGCCAAACAAAAAGGCATGGCGGTGTGCAGTGCCACCGTGCGCAATGCCATGTCTCGACTTGAAAAGCTCGGTTTACTGTACTCACCTCATACCTCTGCGGGGCGTATTCCTACCGAGCAGGGGTTTGCGTTTTGGTTTGACAGTTATTTCGACCTTGACCAACTCGGTTTGTATTGGCAGCCCCCGCAGGACAAACTGATTGAGTTTGCCCATCACCTCGCGCGGCGCTTTAAAGTGTGCGTTTGTGTCGGTCTACCACAGGTAACGACGCAAGTTGTATTTCGAGTTGAAGTACTTGATTTTGACCGCAAACATTGGCTGGTGCTGCTGCTTGACCGGCACGGGCAAAGTCATAATATTCTTATTACCAAGCCCGTCGAAGCCAATGACGATATTCGCTATCAGTTTGCAACTTGGCTGAATTCGGTGTTTGCTCAGCAAAACCTGCTCGAGGGGATCCACCGCATGAAAGCAATGAGTCGCACTGCACCGCATTATTGTCATGGTTCGCTAGCTCAGTGGACGCGAGAGCTGGGTAATAAATTGGGAACTGATAACAGCATCGTGGTAGGCGAGAATAATCTCTACGCTCACAGCCAGCACGACCAAGAATATGCTATTGGAGTACGCTTTTTACACGCGGTTGAAGATAAGCTGGCCTTTCGCAATGGTGTGTCGGTGCTACTAGGTAACAGTGTGCCGATGCCAGGATTTGATGACTTCTTAATATTGAGTTTGGCTTACTTTGCGAATCACGAATACCAAAGCCGGTTTTGTGTGATTGCCCCGAAATCAGCAGAGATCGAAGCAATTATTCAAGAATTTGCGCAAATCGAAGAAGTGGACCTTGAAACCACTTAAACCATCCCCATAATGAAACGCAGTTAAGCAGTTTTTGGAGAACAGATAAATGTCCGAGCAAACAAAGGCGAAAGAAAACGAACAGGACAACCCGCAAGAAGCGGTGGAACAAGAGCAGGCGAGTGAGCAACAAGCTCAAGGCGATGATAACAGCGCAGAAGCTGAAATCGCTGCGCTTCACGCAGAATTAGAAGCTGCGAAGCAAACTATAGAAGATCAAAAAGATAGCGTTGTTCGCGCTGCTGCCGAAGTGGAAAACATTCGCCGTCGTGCAGCTCAAGATGTCGACAAGGCGCACAAGTTTGCACTGGAAAAGTTTGCCGGTGATCTGCTTCCTGTGCTCGATAACCTTGAACGTGCCATTGAGTTCGCTGATAAAGACAACGAGGCTATTAAGCCTATGCTCGAAGGCGTTGAAATGACAGCGAAAAGCTTTGTCGAAGCGCTTGGCAAATTTAACGTTGAAGTGGTTGAGCCACAAGGCGAAACATTCAACCCTGATTTACATCAGGCAATGAGTATGCAACCCAGTGAAGACGTAGCACCTAATACTGTGCTTGCAGTGATGCAAAAGGGCTACACACTCAACGGTCGCCTATTGCGCCCGGCTATGGTGATGGTGTCAAAGGCACCGTAATAGCCTTTAGATAATGCTTTAAATGCCCGCTTAGCGGGCATTTTTTTTGTGATGCCAAAATTGGGTAAGCAGAATAAGCACTAAGGCACTGAACATCATACTTGAAAATGGCACCGCATTTTCAGGGTGGATCAGGGCGAGAATAGGCCCTACAAGCGCGCCGCTACCAAAACGCAAGGTACCAATCACGGCGGTTGCCGTGCCGGAGTTGCGTTCAAATTCCATTAAAATAAGGGCATCGGCATTGCTGGCAATGATACCCAAGCTCATCATTAATGGCGCAATACTAAAGACGATAAAGTACAGTGATTGCTGCATTAGGCTCACTGTAAGTAAGGTGCCGCCGGCAATAAAAGCCAGAGTTAAGCCGATAAACAACATGCGCCGAGAACCCACTTTTGGCACCACACGGGTATTGACGAAGTTGCCTATCATCAACGCTATTACGTTAAAGGCAAATAACACCCCAAATAATTGCTCTGACACTTCAAAGTAATCTAAATAGATAAACGGCACCGAGGTCAAAAAGCAAAAGAAAGCGAATGACGCCAACATTGAGGAGAGTATATCTGCCCGGGCTTTAGGTTCGCTCAGTACTACCGAGTAGCTTTCAAAAAACAGCCTCAAGCCACGCTTTTCGCTGCGATAAATGGGAATGTCGATCAGGTGCATTTGCACCCACACAAGAATAAATACGGCATAGCCCGCCAACGTTAAGAAAATCACTTGCCACTGCGCAAGGCCGAGGATCAGCGAGCCAATACTCGGGGCAATGAGCGGCGCAATCATCATAATCATCGACACATAGCTCATGCCTTTAGCGGTATTTTGCTGATAGATATGACGAATAATGCCAGGCACCACAACGGTAGCAGCAGCCCCGGTAAAGGCTTGCGCAGCACGTAATGCCCAAAAAAGATGGATGTCTTGGCAAAATGCCAACGCCATTGAGCACAGCGCAAATAGTCCAAGGCCAATGCGGGCAAGGCGACGACGGCCCATTTGATCGGCTATGGGGCCAAAAAACAGCATACCTAACGCATAACCACCTAAGTACACACTCAGTGAAATTTGTACTTGTGGCATGGTCGCGCCTAAATCAGCGGCAATTTGCACCATCGCTGGCAGATACATATCCACCGCAAGCGGGGTAATAGCAACAATACTGGCTAACAGCGGCAGTAATAAACGCCGGCTAGGCGTTCTTATATCGTCTGTGGACATAGAATTCAGTCTTCAATTTGATAGTGTGGAGAAACCAAGGCTGGCTTGATACTTTTAACGTATTGGGGTTCAGCGCAGACGGATAAAACACCTTGGTTTGTTCACTATATCACCCGCTGCCAGTAGGTAACAGCCAAATGTTATTAAGATAATGTTAATTATACAGTTTTATACTTTTGCGTAGAGCTAGGCGAGCCCCATCACACTTTGCTATGCTAACCTCATTCGGTAAATAGGGAACAAATCATGAAACATGCTTTAATCGCGCTGGCGCTTGTCGCCGCGCTTGGTGGATGCAAAACATCGCCCACAGGGCGCACCCAAGTGGCTTTATATTCAGACAGTGAGATGAGCCAACTCGGCGGTGCTAGCTTTGAACAAATGAAAAAAGAACAGAAGATCAACAAAGATCCGGCCACCAATGCCTATGTGCAGTGTGTGGCTGATGCGGTGATCACCGTTCTACCGCAGCAATACGCGCAACAAGAGTGGGAAGTGGTGGTGTTTGATGAACCCTCGGCGAATGCCTTCGCACTACCAGGTGGCTACATTGGTGTGCACACCGGGCTATTGGATGTCGCGCAGAATCAAGATCAACTCGCGACGGTGTTGGGTCATGAGGTGGGGCACGTGATTGCTGAGCACTCAAACGAACGCGTTTCGCAGAGCCAACTGCTGCAAACAGGTATGCAGTTAGGCGCCGTGGCACTGGATATGAGCGAGGTGAGCTATCGCAATGAGATTATGCAGGCCTTGGGTCTGGGAGCCCAATTTGGTGTGGTGTTGCCTTTTAGTCGTACTCATGAAAGCGAAGCCGATGAAATCGGTCTTGAGTTGATGGCTAAAGCGGGCTTTGAGCCCCAACAGTCAGTGGCATTGTGGCAGAATATGGCCAAGCAAGGGGGTGCTCGTCAGCCAGAGTTTTTATCAACCCACCCGGCGCCATCAAGTCGCATTACGCAGTTGCAAAAGCAAATGACCAATGCACAAAGCTTGTATAACAGTGCTCAAAAACAAGGCAAGCGCCCGCAATGCCGTTAGTCGCTTAAATGCTCAGCGCCTATAAAAAACTTAAGCAAAGGCCGCCAGTATTTATCCCACTGTTACTGGCGCTTGTGCTTATCATTGATAGTTTGATTAGCGCGCCGGTATTTGCCATACAGTGGCACAGCCCCATGCTGATGTATCGTATCGGTGTGGTGTTTAGCTCGGTTAAGTTAGTACTGGCTGGTGGTTTGAGCGCCTATTTGTGGTGGGCGATAGAAAAGCGCAGCTACAGGCCTTTGGCTACTATCGCCGCGCAAGCAGTCATGCTAATGAGTGCCTTACATGGCATTTTACTGCTTGTGGGTATGCAGAGTGTGATCGATAAATCAAAGCACTATGAGCAAATTGGCCCTTATATCTTGGCGCAACAGCACAATGATAACGAGCCCGGCTACATGCAGGCGCTCTATGTATATTGCCCTAAAGCACTGGGTTTTTACCGCTTAACAGAGGTTCAGCGCCAGCCTGGGCTTCCTGCGATGCTGTTAGTCCAGCGAGATAAACAATGGTTTGTGCAAGGCACTGACCATGCATTGCCATCACCAGGAGAAATCTGTGGCCAATAATTACTTAGTGACACTATTGATAGCCATGGCGAGTTATAGCGGCTTTAGCGATGCCAAGGACAGTGATAGCGCTTTACATCTAGACCCTAGTTTGCCAACAAGCTTAGCGTTGGCCTTTGCCAACGATAATAATATTGAGCCGGATATTAGTGCTTTTAAAGTATTAAATGTGGTGCCTATGAGTAGTCGCTCCGGGCGTCGTGTGGCGATGCTGACCATTGAAAACACCGAAAGCGGCCAACGCAGTTTGAATCATCAGCAGGTCATGGGGCTTTTTGCAGATGGTATGCGGCGCTCACCAGAGGCTTTTAAGCAATTATTTACGGGACGACAACGTTTGTCTATTACCGTTGATTTTGCGCAGTATGACCACCCACTGCTTCAGGTGTATACACGTAATGAATAGCCAATGGGGCAGGGGACTCTGGAACAAAGAGGTAAGCGAGCGCTCACCTCTACAATAAATCAGCGCTAAGCGCGGCTGATAAACTTGCTCTCAGCGGTGTTAATTTTAATCTTATCGCCGCTGGAAATGTGTTCAGGCACTTGTACTACCAGCCCTGTACTCAAGGTTGCCGGTTTTGTGCGTGCACTGGCCGATGCCCCTTTAATGGATGGTGAGGTGTCTTCAATCACTAATTCAACGCTAGTTGGTAGGTCGATAGACACAGGGCGTCCTTCAACTAATACTACCTGTAAGCCTTTAGTCGACTCGTCAATAAACAGTAGCTGTTCAGCAATGCTGTCTTTGTTGAGATGATAGGGGGTGTAGTCCTCTTCATCCATAAACACATGCTCATCACCGTCAACATACGAAAACATCGCAGCACGACGCTGTAAATCGGCAAAATTAAGCATGTCTTCGGCTTTGAACGTTTCATCCACCTTGGTGCCATCAACCACGTCATACATACGCATACGGTAAAGGCTTCCACCGGCGCGGCCTTGAGGCACAGAGCGCTCAATGTCGCGTACAATCATCACCCGACCTTGATACTCAATCGCCGCGTGTTTTTTTATCTCACTTGCCTTGGGCATTATTATTATTCCTCGATTATCTAAGAGCTGTAAGTTACCTGATCAAAAGGTCCAAGCCAAGTGAATTT
The DNA here is from genome assembly GCF_001293805.1 of Pseudoalteromonas sp. SW0106-04. Classification (NCBI taxonomy): domain Bacteria; kingdom Pseudomonadati; phylum Pseudomonadota; class Gammaproteobacteria; order Alteromonadales; family Pseudoalteromonadaceae; genus Pseudoalteromonas; species Pseudoalteromonas sp. SW0106-04. Next base: position 52,033 of record NZ_BCAI01000015.1, read on the forward strand.
GCGGAACCGACTCAGAGGTATTGGTGCCCAGTTTATTGTGCCAATATTGCCATTCGATACCTAGCATCAAGGTGCGCTCTTTGGCGTTAAGCGCGTGGCCCAAATCCCACTGCAGGATCGGTTGTGCTAGTACCCAGTTTTGTACTTTTTCGCCAAACTCGTTAGTGCGTCCATCGATGTACTCAACGTGGCCGGTAAAGTAGAACTTTTGCTCACCGAGGCTAAAAGGTGCGCCCCAGGCAATATCCAGCATCCAACTGTCGCTTTCGGTTGGCGCGCCACCGGCACTAACGCCATCGCTATCATCAATATAAGCCGTGACTAAGGTAGAGAAAAAGTCAAAACCATCCACCTGCCAGTCGAGTTTCACCCCGGGTAGGTACTTCAATACTTTGGCATCGCCTGCGGCATTAAAGCCCATTACAAAACCGACATCCTTGAGAGGGCCGGCACTGATATTTTCGCCAGAGATTTTTGATAGGCTGAAATTGGAGTACCACTCACCGTAGAAATCACTGTCTTGGTAGCCATCATCAAGGTCATCATGAATAACATCGATAAAAAAGAAGTTATCGCCGTAATCGTAAGCCGACGCGTGTTGCAAAGAGACGACGCTGGTATCTGCTTTTTGGCCCGAGAAAGGATTTTTAAAGTCGCCATAATTCACGTGCAGTTGAGTCTGACTCCAATTGGCCGCGACCGCTGGCATGGTCGCCAAGCTACAGCCTGTCAATGCACAGGCGACAAGGTTACGTGTATTGATTTTCATAACAAGATGTTTCTAAAAGGAAAGTCAACGCAATTATAGCAGATGATGGCGAACAACCACCATCTGCATGGCGTTGATTTAACCGCGATGGCGCCGCAGTATGATGGTAATAATTGCCGTAACAGCCAAGATAAAGCAGTAATAAGCCGAGGTTGATACCTGCCATGGACTAATGCTAAATGTTGCCCCTAGTAACAGGGCTTGGGCGCCGTAAGGCAATGAGCCTTGTAGTACACAGGCGAAAATATCCAGTAAGCTGGCCGAACGCTTTGCTGCAATGTCGCCATCGTCTGCGAGCTTCTTAGCCACCGGGCCTGCGACAATAATGGAGACCGTGTTATTGGCAATACACAAATTCGATGTCATCACCAGCAGCGCAATACCAATTTGGTCAGCCACCTTGCGATTGAAACGGGCAATGATTTTGGTCAACGCTTGAATTTTATTGGCAAGGTAATCCAGCCCGCCACCTCGGCGAATAAACTCCGACAGGCCACCGATGAACATGGATAACAAGAAAATCTCTTGCATGTCACTGAAACCCTGATAAACGTCTTTTACAAAGGCACCGCCTTGGTAGTCCCCTGTAAAGCCCATTATTGCTGCGAAGATTATGCCGCTAAAGAGTACTACAAAGACATTCAGTCCCATCACCGCAAGCACAAGAATAAAGAAATACGGCAACACTAAGAGCCAGTCAAACTCCGCTACTTCTACCTGTTGTGGCGGCGGTGTGAGCATAACTAATAATGTAATAGTTAAAATGGCGGCAGGCAGGGCGATTTTTAAATTCTCACGGAATTTGTCTTTCATCTCGCAGCCTTGGGTGCGTGTAGCCGCAATGGTGGTATCAGAAATGATCGATAAGTTATCACCAAACATGGCGCCGGAGACGATGGTGCCCGCCATAAGTGCAGGGTCGATGCCTGTTTTCGCCGAAACGGCAAGAGCGATTGGGCCGATGGCGCCAATGGTGCCCATAGACGTGCCCATGGCCGTCGATACTATCGCGGCTATTAGGAACAGCCCAGGTAATAGCATACTTGCAGGAATAAAAGACAGGCCGGCATTGACCACAGCATCAACGCCGCCGGTGGCTCCAGCAACAGCGGAAAATGCGCCAGCCAATAGATAAATCAAACACATGGTGATGATGTTGCTATGCCCGGCACCACGAATAAAGGTTTCCACCGAGGCATTAATACTTTGTTTTGTTATCAAAAAGGCGATAACGATGGCGGGTAGAATCGCGACTGGGGCAGGGAGTTGGTAAAACGCGTAATCGACACCTTGCGATTGCAAATACAATCCAGTGCCCAAAAATAGCGCGACAAAAATAAGCAATGGAAGCAACGACAGTTTTGCCGTTGTTGCGTTGTAAGTAGGCTGCATGAATACCTCAAAAAATGATCGCCAACAGCCAAAAGTTCTTCTTTTAGCTGTATTTCTTTCGCATGATTTGTCCATCAAACCCTGCGTGCGCCCGCAAGCCAAAGACCAAATCGGCGCGTAATTTTGGGCAGTTTATACGTATGGACGGCTAAAGTCTACGGCGTTCATTGTGGTTGTTGTTATTTTACTCAGTAGTAACACAAAAAATTAACATTATCGAGCGCTTAGCCATAATTAGCGGGCTTACCCTAGGCCTAAAATGAAATCGCACACGACATGGCCACAGGATGTTGTTTTGAATCTTTCTCACTCGCGCACCCTGTGCATCTGCGTTAGCATAGAAGCTATCAGTATTTCATTGATTGAAGGAAAATATATGTCTGCTCGTGTAGGGGTACTCGGTGCCAATGGCCGAATGGGGCAAGTGTTATTAGCTGCAACCAATAATGATGGTGACACGCAGCTCGCAGGCGCTTATGTACGCGCGCATTCGCAACTGCTCGGTGTCAACGTCAACAATGTAGTTAAAGACCTAAGCGAACACGCTGAGGGCTTAGCTTTTAGCGCCTTCGATGAGCAAAGTCAGTGTGACGTGCTGATTGATTTCACCCTTCCTGCTGGCATGCTGGCCCACCTTGATATCGCCGTTGCTAAAGGCACGCCGATGGTGATTGGTACCACCGGGCTTGATGAGCAACAAATGCAGCGTTTGTATGATGCCAGTGAGCATATCCCCATTGTTTTTGCCCGTAACTTTAGCGTCGGTATTAATTTATTACTTAATTTAGTGCAAACGGCAGCGCAGAAAATTGGTGATGACGCCGACATAGAGGTTTTCGAGGCTCACCACCGCCATAAGATTGATGCACCATCAGGGACTGCATTAGCCCTTGGTGAAGCCATTGCCGAAGCCAAACAATGGCAACATGATGACGTCGCTGTGTATGACCGCTCACAAAGTGAACAGGCCAAATCTCAAAAGGAAATTGGCTATTCGGTGCTACGAGGTGGTGATATAGTTGGTGAACATACGGCTTACTTTGCATTAATGGGTGAAAGGCTTGAATTAACACACAAAGCAAGCTCAAGAATGACGTTCGCGCAAGGAGCAGTGAGGGCTGCGAAGTGGGTGCAAAATAAGCAACCTGGCTTTTATACTATGCAAGATGTGCTCGAACTATAGAACTTTAAGGGTGTTTTTACGAGTTTCGGGAGTTTTTCATTGAATAGGTGCTGTTTTTTATATTTACAAACTTTTAATTAGATCTTTCTCCGACTCTCGTGTAGAATATCGTCAATTTGCCAAAATTTCATAATGCGTATAACCAAGCGCTGCAAACGGGTAGTAAATCGGTCATTTTTACTCCCGTTTTTTACTGTTAGGAGGTTAACTTGACTAAATCCGCTCTGTTAGTCCTAGAAGACGGCACAGTGTTTCGCGGTACTGCGATCGGCGCTGACGGCATGTCAGTGGGTGAAGTAGTATTCAACACGTCGATGACTGGTTACCAAGAAATCTTGACTGATCCGTCATATGCCGAACAAATCGTTACCCTGACTTACCCGCATATCGGGAACACGGGTACTAACAGCGAAGACGAAGAAGCGGCACGTATCTGGGCCAAAGGCCTAGTTATCCGCGATTTGCCACTGCTAGCGAGTAATTTCCGCAACCAACAATCGCTCGACGATTACCTAAAAGAACGTAACATTCTAGGCATCGCCGATATCGATACCCGTAAGTTGACTCGTATCCTTCGCGATAAAGGGGCGCAAAACGGGTGTATCATCGCGGGCGATGAGGTTGATGAGAATAAAGCCCTGGAAGCGGCGCAAGCCTTCCCTGGGTTGAAAGGCATGGATTTAGCCAAAGAAGTCTGTACCAGCGAGCCATTCGAGTGGCGCGAAACGAGCTGGACACTGGGTGAGGGCTTTAAAACCCTAAGCGCTGAGGACGAAAAGTTTCATGTGGTTGCCTACGACTTTGGCGTAAAGCGCAACATTCTCAGGATGTTGGTGGATAGAGGCTGTAAGCTCACGGTGGTGCCGGCACAAACCTCGGCCGAAGAGGTGTTAAAGCTTAATCCCGATGGCATTTTCCTCTCTAACGGCCCCGGCGATCCAGAACCTTGTACTTACGCCATTGACGCCATTAAAACCTTCCTTGATAAAAACATCCCTATTTTCGGCATTTGCCTTGGTCACCAATTATTAGCACTGGCTTCAGGTGCAAGCACTGCAAAAATGAAATTTGGCCACCACGGTGGTAACCACCCGGTAAAAGACCTTGACCGTGGGGTAGTGATGATCACAGCGCAAAACCATGGCTTCGCGGCGGATGAAGCAAGCTTGCCAGAGAACCTGAGAGCGACACATAAATCGTTGTTTGATGGCACCTTACAAGGTATCCACCGCACCGATAAGCCTGCGTTTAGTTTCCAAGGCCACCCAGAAGCTAGCCCAGGCCCCCATGACGCAGCCCCGTTGTTCGATCACTTTATCGAACTGATGCAAGCGCAATCTAACTAATTTAAGACCGGAGTAATAATGCCAAAACGTACTGACATAAAAAGCATTCTTATCTTAGGCGCAGGCCCGATCGTTATCGGTCAAGCTTGCGAATTTGACTACTCGGGTGCTCAAGCCTGTAAAGCGCTTAAAGAGGAGGGTTACCGGGTAATCCTTGTTAACTCTAACCCTGCTACGATTATGACCGACCCAGAAATGGCCGATGCCACCTACATCGAGCCTATTCACTGGGAAGTAGTAGAGAAAATCATCGCCAAAGAGAAGCCCGATGCGGTGCTGCCAACCATGGGCGGACAAACCGCATTGAACTGTGCACTCGAGCTGGATAAGCACGGCGTGCTTGCTAAGTATGACGTTGAGCTTATCGGTGCCACGGCGGATGCCATTGATAAAGCGGAAAACCGCGAACGCTTTGACGCCGCGATGAAAAATATTGGCCTTGAGTGTCCGCGTGCGGAAATTGCGCGCTCTATGGATGAAGCCCACGATGTGCTTTCGCGCATTGGCTTTCCATGTATTATTCGCCCGTCATTTACTATGGGCGGCACCGGCGGCGGTGTGGCTTACAACATGGAAGAGTTCGACGAAATCTGTACCCGAGGTCTTGACCTATCGCCGACCAATGAGCTGTTGATTGACGAAAGCTTACTGGGCTGGAAAGAGTACGAAATGGAAGTCGTGCGGGACAAAAATGATAACTGCATCATTGTCTGCTCAATTGAAAACTTCGACCCTATGGGCGTACACACCGGTGACTCAATCACTGTAGCGCCGGCACAAACACTGACCGACAAAGAATACCAAATCATGCGTAACGCCTCGATGGCGGTACTGCGTGAAATCGGCGTAGAAACCGGTGGCTCTAACGTACAATTTGGCGTTAATCCAGATAACGGCCGCGTGGTCATTATTGAAATGAACCCTCGAGTGTCACGCTCATCGGCATTGGCTTCAAAAGCGACCGGTTTCCCGATTGCAAAAATCGCTGCCAAACTGGCTGTGGGTTATACCCTGGACGAGCTGCAAAATGATATCACCGGTGGCAAAACACCGGCGTCATTCGAGCCGTCTATTGACTACGTTGTTACGAAAATTCCACGCTTTAACTTTGAAAAGTTTGCCGGCTCTAATGACCGCCTAACCACACAGATGAAGTCGGTGGGTGAGGTAATGGCTATTGGTCGTAATCAGCAAGAGTCACTGCACAAGGCACTACGTGGATTAGAAGTAGGCGCGACTGGCTTTAACCCGGTATTGCCTATTGGTGAAAAAGGCGCGATTGAGAAAATCACTCGCGAGCTACGTGAGCCGGGCGCTGAGCGTATCTGGTATATCGCCGATGCGATGCGCCATGGTATGAGTGTGGAAGATGTATTTAATTTAACCAAGATTGACCGCTGGTATCTGGTGCAAATTGAAGACATCATCAAAGACGAAGAAAAAGTCAAAGAAGGCGGCCTAGCTGGCCTTACTGGCGACTTCTTACGCGCTTTAAAACGTAAAGGCTTTGCCGATGCGCGTATTGCTGAGCTTGCCGGTGTGTCGGAAAAAGAAATCCGTAAAAAGCGTCAGCAGCTGAATATTCTGCCCGTATACAAGCGCGTGGATACCTGTGCAGCTGAGTTTAGCTCAGACACCGCCTACATGTACTCAAGCTATGATGAAGAGTGTGAAGCGGCGCCTTCAGACAAAGATAAAATCATGGTTATTGGTGGCGGTCCAAACCGTATTGGTCAAGGTATCGAATTCGACTACTGCTGTGTGCACGCAGCACTGGCGATGCGTGAAGACGGTTATGAGACCATCATGGTGAACTGTAACCCTGAGACAGTGTCAACAGACTACGATACCTCAGATCGCCTATACTTCGAGCCAATCACCCTTGAAGATGTTCTGGAAATTGCCCGTGTTGAAAAGCCAAAAGGCGTTATCGTGCAATACGGTGGACAAACGCCATTGAAACTGGCGCGCGCTCTAGAAGCGAACGGTGTGCCAATCATTGGTACTTCACCGGATGCCATTGACCGTGCAGAAGACCGTGAGCGTTTCCAGCAAATGGTTGAGCGTTTGAACCTGCTGCAACCTGAAAATGCCACCGTCACGTCGCAAGAAGAGGCGATTGCCAAATCAAAAGAAATTGGCTTCCCGCTGGTGGTTCGCCCCTCTTATGTACTGGGTGGCCGAGCGATGGAAATCGTTTATGATGAAGACGACCTACGTCGCTACATGAATGAAGCGGTATCGGTGTCTAATGAAGCCCCAGTGCTTTTGGACCATTTCCTTGATGATGCCATTGAGGTTGACGTAGACGCAGTGTGTGATGGTGAAACCGTTATTATCGGCGGTATTATGGAGCACATCGAGCAAGCAGGGGTACACTCTGGTGACTCGGCATGTTCTCTACCTGCCCATACCCTGAGCCAAGACATTCAAGATGTTATGCGTGAGCAAGTGCGCAACATGGCGCTCGAGCTGGGCGTAATTGGTCTTATGAATACTCAGTTCGCGGTTAAAGATGGTGAAGTTTACCTGATTGAAGTGAACCCTCGCGCAGCGCGTACGATTCCGTTTGTATCAAAGGCGACGGGAGTGCCACTAGCTAAGGTAGCGGCGCGTTGTATGGCTGGTCAAAGCCTAGCGAGTCAAGGCATCAGCAAAGAAACCATTCCACCTTATTACAGTGTTAAAGAGGTGGTGTTACCCTTTGCTAAATTCCAAGGTGTTGACCCAATTCGTGGCCCAGAGATGCGTTCTACCGGTGAAGTGATGGGCGTTGGTGATACTTTCGCCGAAGCCTTTGCAAAAGCGCAGCTTGGAGCAGGTAATGCTTTACCACGCGGTGGTCGCGCGTTACTATCAGTACGTAATGGTGACAAAGCGCGAGCTATCGAGCTTGCTAAAACCATGACTGAACTAGGCTTTGAACTAGACGCAACCTCAGGGACAGCGCAAGCGCTTGAAGATGCGGGCATCGCAGTTCGCCGTGTAAACAAGGTATTTGAGGGCCGTCCTCATATCCTTGACCGCATTAAAAACGGCGAGTACAGCTACATCGTAAACACCACCGAAGGTCGCCAAGCGATTGAGGATTCCAAAGTGTTACGTCGTGGCGCCTTGATGCACAAGACAAACTACACCACCACCTTGAATGCTGCGTTTGCCAACTGTACGGCTAACTCAGCAGACGATCGTGGCCACGTAGCGTCAGTTCAAGAGTTACACCAACGAGTAAACTAAGCGCTTGGCCGCAGTGTTGCTGCGGCCTACCGTAAGTGGGAAAACTATGCAAAAAATTCCAATGACCGCACGCGGTGCAGAGCTATTGCGTGAAGAGTTAAACGAATTAAAGACAGTAACGCGTCCAAAGATCATCGCTGATATCGCCGAAGCGCGTGAACACGGAGATTTGAAAGAGAACGCTGAGTATCACGCTGCCCGTGAGCAACAGGGGTTCTGTGAAGGTCGTATTCAAGAAATTGAAGCGAAACTGTCGAATGCGCAAATTATCGACGTCACTAAAATGCCGAACAACGGCAAAGTGATTTTCGGCACCACGGTCACCATATTAAATGTGGATACCGACGAAGAAGTACGTTATCGCATTGTTGGTGACGACGAAGCGGATATCAAAAATAACCTGATTTCGGTTAATTCACCCATTGCTCGCGGTCTTGTCGGCAAACAGCTCGACGACTGCGTGAACATTGAAACACCTAATGGTGCGGTGGAATACGAAATTATTGAAGTTGAATACCTCTAAACGAGCGTATTTATTCTAAAAAGCCCGCGCCTTGACGCGGGTTTTTTTATGGCAGTGATGCTCTTACGCAGGGAAACCGTGTACTGCGCATCATAGCCTGCGCAAATGACTCAACAAGGAAGCTCCCATGCGTTATCCTGCACCGTTAAAACCCGGTGATACTATCGCCGTTCCCGCGATCTCCTCGGGTGTCGATGCGCCTTTTTGGCCACGTTTGGATTATGTACTGGAGGGCCTTAAGCAACGCGGCTTTCAAGTACGAGAGGGCGACTCGCTACGAAAACAAGGGTTAGTGAGCGCCTCTCCTGAAGCGCGCGCCAACGAGCTGATGACACTGCTATTGGATGAGACGGTGGCTGCAATTATGCCGCCTTGGGGTGGGGATTTCGCTTTAGATTTATTGCCCCACTTGGATTTTGATGCCTTAGCCAATGCCGCACCTAAGTGGTTAACAGGGTTTTCCGATATCAGCACCATGAGCGCCGTATTAAGCTATCGCTGCCAGTGGGCAACCATGCACTGCGCTAATTTAATGCAATTAGGCATCAATGACTGCAGTGCTCAGGTTGAGCAAGTATTTACTGCGCTGAACTTGAGCTTAGGCCAGCAATTGCAACAACGCAGTAGCCAATATTATCAGGCGACACACCCCAACTACCGTACGCATCCCAAAGCCGTTTTTAAGGGAGATACGCCAACTCACACGCGCGGGTTATCAGGGTCGCACTCTGCGCAGTTTGCTGGACGTTTAATCGGTGGCTGCGCCGATACATTGTTTCCGCTGTTATGCAGCTCACTTTTAGATCTAAAGCAGTGGCGAGCACATCACAATCAAGGTGTGATTTTGTATTTGGAAAATGCCGAGCTGAGCCCGACACAATTTGCTCGAGGCTTATTGGCGATGCGCGCCACTGGAAGCTTAGAGAATCTCAGTGGCATTATTCTCGGGCGCTCGTTGTGCCTAGGGCAGGGAGATTTTAGCTACTATGATGCCCTTGATTACGCCCTTCAAGGGGTGACGTGCCCGGTTGTTCTCGATGCTGATATTGGTCATGTTGCGCCCAACTGGGTAATGATTAATGGTGCCGATACTGAATGTGAATTTAAACAGGGTGAACTTAGCCTGGTGCAGCACTATCGCTAACAGCGCGATATACAAAGGCTGATATATAATTTTTTAAGGAGTTAATAAATGCAAAAGGACAAAGCGATGGCGCAGTGGTGTTTAGAAGAGCAACGCCGTCAACAACAACACTTAGCCACGTTTAATCATTTGCGGCCAACATGGAAAAGCTGGGTGGCGCGTTTGCTTAGCAATTTGCTGGTGGTACTGATATTACAAGCCATGTACCCAGAGGTGCTGAGCGAACCAGTACTCTATGTGCTGGTGATTTTGATATTCGCTCAGGGCTTTGACATGCACAATCAACACAAGCGCATTAATAAACGTATCGATGCGCTGTATTCACTGTTGTCGCACAAGGACTAAGCTTTATATCGGTAATTTTATGTTGTACTAATACAATGGAAATAGGCCGGCTGCTCAGTTTATGATTATGTACAGTGACCGTGTATCACTATGATTAACAGCCACTTACACAGAAGATCTTACAGTCTCAGTTTCGTGGCATTTACGGGTGGGGGTTACGCTGCCATATGGGGCGCACAAATGCTTAGCGACGAAGGAGCGCAAGCCAAGCGCTTTTACGCCCATTTTTTAAGGCGCTTGTTAGGTGCACCAATGTTGATTATTTTAACGACGCATTTATTGATGAAAGTATGCCTGGCAAATATGTTTGGTCAATGCCAAATTCATATCAAACAAGAACCCTATGCGGCTTGTGCAAATACGTGCCCAGTTACCGCAATATGACCTTTACCCTCTCCCGCTAATTTGACAGTAAACTAGTCTTCAAGAGGAAAGAGTGTTGCGACCCCTTTAAGCTTTTGAGTAAGTACGGTTAAAGAGCTTTGAAATGATTGCAACGCATATAAATCTAATTAGGCTGATACTTCCGCTATAAATCCATTCACTCGCATATTAACGGCAGCCTGCGCCATGCCATCAGAGGGAAACTCTGAGTTTAGCTTTATGCTAATATGTTCATTTCACTGCTGCCAATTAATATCATGCGCACCTAACGCTTGGTCAATGGGTAAAAATAGTTTGGCAGTTTTATCACTTTTAATCTCTGTTAGTTCTTATCAGAGCGCGGATTTGGATTATATGTAGCTGAATAAATAACAGACACTATTTTCCATCCATCTATGGTTTTGATCAGATCCCACGTTTCATCACCCCAGTTCATTTTGTAATCCCCGATATGAAAACTGTACTTAAAGTATACCGAAGCAATTTCACCATCTGATTTTATAGTTAGATCCCAATACTTCTCTTCAATATTCTCTTCGGATGAAGCAACCCAGCCAATAAAGCCAAGGTGAGTCGCATATATAATCCCGTCGTTACTTGGTAGGTTTCCTTTTCTCTTTTCAGGGTTTACCCCAAGCCACGGTACGTTATTGCTATAAAACAGGTCAGTAAAAGACTGCTCATCTTTATTTTTGATAGCCAACATAAACTCATCAACAACCTCAACTATCTGCTTATGACTATGGTTATGGCTCTCGCTTGCATATAGAAAAGAGTGAAAACACACTAATAATAAAATTAATAATCTTTGGACTTTCATACAACTCCCTTTGTTAAAATTAACTTTCCAATAACGGGCGCAGGCATGTGGGGCATAATGGCGAAGCCGCCCCGCATGTATGCGTCCCAGCGAACGTAATGAGTGTGTTGATTGGGTTGTTATATGCGCTGCTTTAAGAGCCATTATTACGATCTATCCTTGTTGCTATTGGCCAACCATACACTACAAAAAATAAAAACCAACCAGATACAAGCCATGTATGTGCTTGTGGAAATACATTTGAAATAATCCCAGCAACAAGACCAGAAGACAAAATAACAGTTATGTATCTATTAGCTGAAGTATGTTGAGACCGTAATTCCTTAAAATAGGGGTCGAGAAAAACTAATAAAATTGCTACTAAATATAGCGGAACAGCCCACTCTATAAGTGATTTAAAAAGAGCTGCTGTAGGTAAAACAAGGACAGCACCACAATACATCCATTTTCTGCTATTAAATACTTCCATTTTTCAAGCTACCACAAGCATATAACGCCGCCATATGGGGCGCACAAATGCTTGGCTAAAATTAGCGAAGAATGAGCGCAAGCCAAGCGTTTTGCATCCAATTGCCATAATGGCCTTGTTATATGCACTTATACACTTTGGTGCGGCATTCTTCAAACGGCGGTAACATTACGTCTGCCATCCATTCTTTATTGATAAGCTCTAATTGACTGTGCATCATACTTTTGAACGCTTCATAACCCTTTAACTCTTCATGAAGCGTTACAACACGACCAGACAGCAAACCTATATCGAGACAAATTAAATCCTCAGTAACCATGTCTCGTTTGTAAGCTTCAACATAGGTAACATCTCCCCATTCAAAAAGGAGCTTTTCTGACAAGTAGACACCAGAAGAAGTTGAATTCAACTTTCTATATTTGATGTCATCTTTTAACAGTGATAGCTGAGAAGTTAAATATTTCAGAATACTCATTTGTGCACATAACAAATTATTAGTGAGGCCTTGCAAGGTACACAACCTTGTAAGGTAGGAGGTGAACTATGTATAGATACACTAATAAAACTTAAAAAAATAGTTAAATCATACACTAATCGAAATAGTCACAATTCACAACAGGAAGGCTTAGTTCTTGCCGGAGGTACTCCAAAACTTAGAAGGGTGATTAAAACCGCAGACTTCGGCAGTGAAAATATATAATGCATAAGTGGGTGCGAGAGCGAATACCTTTCACGATGCAATAGTTGAACCGAATACTTTAATGCCGTGGCGGGTTATTAACTTCCTAAAGGTTGGGTTGGTTGTTTTATCATCAACTGTGGTAGCATTGAGATAGTCAACTAAGGTCAAGGGAATGATATGTTTTCAATACGCTTTTTAACGATAGTCATATTTTTATCGTGCATTAACACCTATGCGTCAACTAAAAGCTCACAAGATCAGATTCAGCTCAATCACCCAAACTTCAAAGCTCCTTTAAAGTTTAATGTTGCCTTGCCGTCCGGTTATAGCAAAAACAAAGAGAAGTCTTACATATTAATGTTTGATTTCCACCCCAATGCAGATACATACCTCAGAGGTATGCATGATTGGCTCAGTCATAATAGTGAATGGCCGTGGTTACAAACAATTATTGTAACTCCAGCTCTAGGAAATAGAGCTGGGATGCTTTTTGATCCATCAGGAGAAACGACACCATTATTAGACTTTTTTGAAACCCAGCTTCTTCCTGAAATAGATAAGAGATATAGAACCAATGGTTTTAAAATAATGAGTGGGTTTAGAGTTAACGGAACAATTACTCTATCGGCTCTAATAAACAAACCCGATATGTTCGATGCGTATATAGCCATAAGCCCAGAAATTAAAGATGACTACGCAAAAATACTGTCTACGACACAACCAAAGTTAGCGAAAATAAAAGATGATCCTAAGTTCCTATTATTCAGTCACGGCACGACCATAAAGGAGGAGCATCAAGTAGAGTCTTATTACCAGCTAAAAGAAGTATTAGAATCACATGCTCCCAAATCACTGGATTGGCATTACAAGCATTTCGATGAAAATTATTTTATGTCTCTTCCACTCCTGTCTGTAATAGTTGCAGTAGAAAAGATGTTCAATGATATTAATAATGGTCTAGCTCCTGAGTCTGATATATCTCAGCAAGGTATTGCTTCTATAGTTCAGCATTATGATTATTTATCGAAACAAAAGTATGGGTTTGACGTCTCTCCAAAAAAGTCGATTAACAATTTAGGTTTTTACTTGCTGGAAAGAGCTCCAGAGGAAGGGCTCAAGATTTTTGCAGAAATGGTCAAACGCTATCCATTGGATGCATATAGTCACCACAATTTAGCTAAAGCTTATGCTAAAATGGGCGACTATGATACCGCCGTTAAGTATCAAAAAGATGCAGTCAAAATAGCAGACACTATGCTCACATGGCATAAAAAAAGGCATCGTAGGTTTTTAGAAAAGTTTATAGCTGAAGCTAATAACTGAATCTCAATTAATTGAGAAGCGAACCTTCGCACGTTAACTCGTTTTGCCCCAAAACGGACTGTCACTCTCTAGCTAATCTAGGGAGGGCTTTTCTAATTCCTGCCAAGATGTTGCTCCAACCAATACGCTTTTTCCAAAGCTTTCCGTCGACTAAAACTTTATAACAATCGATCCGATCAGTTTTATACAGTTCAAGTTTATGAGTAATGGGTTCACCACTATCGTAATCGGTGATTTCGATTATTCTTCTTAGTTCAGGAATGTTTTGTGGCTCTACAAAGCTTTCTTGTTCTATAGCAAATTTTCGATTAGTGTATGATTTACGATAATTTTTTGAAGCTTTATTAGTGTGTCTATACATAGGTAATCTCCTACCTTACAAGGTAGCATACCTTGCAAGGTCTCACTAATAAGCTGTTAGGTTTCACTGTTAAGAAAGGAGTCGCTATGAGAAACTTTATTCTATTCATTTTTTGTGTTGCTATTACTGGGTGCGCAAGTACTGATAATGGAGTTAGTTTTTCAGGAGGTTCATATGAATACATTGAGCCAACAGGACCCAATATTGCCTATTTACACCTAGAAACAGAGCAAAAAACAGATGGTTTTGGTTTCGCACCTTACCCTCATACTGCAATTATTTACGAACAATGCACCGGTGAAGGTGAAGACATTTCGTTTGGGTATGTAGGTGACGTAGAGGTATCTACAGAACTAAAATTAGGAAATCCTGCCACTGTAAAAGTAAAGTCTAACAAACCAATTTTTTTAGCTTTCGGCTTAATACACCCAGTGAATGGCTATGAATGCACATCAAAATATATATTCACACCAGAATCTGATAAAACATACTCATTTATTAACTCTGTAAGTTGGTCTGCTTGCCCAACTAAGACAGGGGTTATATTGAACCAAGATCAGACTGAACCTATTGAAGGGCTGCAAACGCTAGATAAGGCAACACACATGCAGCTGACACTAAAAGGTGTAAATACCAATAGAACGAGATGTAAAACCTAACAAGCCATTGCAGTGACGGGACTTTTAACAGTTGGCTTTCCTCACTGCGTTCGTTATTTTAGCCAACAGTAAAAAGCCCCTGAATGGGGCGTTAGGCATTTTTATGGAGTTACGAGATTAGATGACTATATTGTTCAAAGCAGTTTTATCTCCGACATGGTTTTTGGCGAAACAACTCAAAGCTAAGAAAGTTGGTGATGAACGGAAAACTCTGTTGAAGAATCTGAATAGTTTCTATTTAGTGCTCGCAATTATATTGATTGTCCCGATTGCGTTTTTCCAGTCAGAGTGGGAGTTAAAAGCAGGAGAGAGTGTTAGCTCTCTGTATGAGTTATTGCCGTTCGGATATCGTATTTTTTGGGGGTATTTCTTAATTTCGCGCTGTAACGAAATTTTTATTGCATTTTTAGATGATGCCGCAGATAAGCTAAAAAGGACTGATAGCACTAGCTCTTTAGAGTTCTTTGAACGCTTAAAATTGTCGTTGCATAGCTACCTAGAGCTAATTATCAATTTTGCTTTTATATATATGCTGACTCCGACCTCATATTGGTGTGAGGCTAGCAATAGCGTTTGTCAGTCAGACTTAGTAAGTGTAAGTGATGCGTTATTTTATAGTGCAGCAACGATCACAACCCTCGCGGATAGTAGTGTTTCTCCTAGCTATTGGCTTGTTCAGTTTCTCACCATATACCAGATATTCTGTGGATTTACTCTTTTAATAGTATGCTTTACCGTTTATACCAGCCGAGCTATCAGTGATATTGGTACAGCCTCTCAAATAGAAAGCGCAACAGATACTGAAACTTACACTGTCACCGTAAAGCCTGAGAAACCAAATGCCTAACAAACAATTTAAGAGTGATTCAGCACGCTTGGCATTTTTGGTTTGGGTCTAGTTTAGTGTTTACGGCGTCCAATTTGAGTGTTGTGGTAGCGTGCTTCACACCTTAATTGGGCGTTAGCACGCAAGAGATACTGTGAAACACGTTTCATTACTAGTTGTTGTATTGCTTGTTGGCTGCTCCCCATCGTGGAGTGAGGGGCCATACGAGATTTATTGGATAGACGGTGTTAAAAGTCTTGGTTTTAACATCGGGGATGGAGCATATATCGGACGTATTGATGAGCCTAGGGTTATTAATGCAAATGAAAAATTCATATCAGTATGTGCTTGCCCGGAAGGCAGTTGTGCTTATTACTACATAGATCGCATCAAAGACCATAAATTTGCAGAGCCTACAGAATTTGTATTTGGTCCGTATACGCATGAGGCATTTTCTGGGCTACAACAAAAATTATCATTGCCAGAACTAAGTGCGGAGTAAAGCATGCTAACAAGTCAATTAACTACGCGCCTTCGGCGCCGGACGCAGCAAAGCTACGCCGGTTATTGAAGCGTTAGCAGCTATGAGGAGATAAATAGGTATCATGGCAAAAATTAAAGATAGATTAGCTAAAATTATTCGTGATAAACCTAGAGTATTGACCCGAGCAATATTTTGGAAAATCCCTCATAACACTTCTGAAGACGAAGTGTTCTTGAAGCTTGGTCGGTATAATAAGCCAAAAGGTTGGCTTGAGGGTGAAACACTAGAATTAGATAACCCCAAAAGTGAACTCACTCTCGATAGTGAAGAATTCAGTAATCTGATAGATTTTATTTCAACCAATTACGAGCCTTTCAAACAGGGTACGAAAGCTTTTTTACCTTTAGATAACCCGTACGACACATCAAATGCAGAGCAAATCAAACAACTTTTAAATTTACCAGACAAACAAGGGATGCTTCAGTTTCTATTGGACAACGACGTAATACCGGAAGACTTGGAACTGGGCTTAGAGCATGCGCGAAAATCTCGTGCAATAGATGAGTTTCAATATTTACTAGAGTCTGACTTTACTGAAAACGTATGGCAAAACTGGTTTGAAACTAATAGTTGGGTTCTAGGTAGCGATTTTGTCAAAGTTTTAGATGAAAGAGCAATAGATATCCATAACATTTCAGACTTTCTAATGGAAAGTTATGACGGCTTCCTCGATGTTGTTGAAATTAAGCGACCAGAAGGCGGTTTAAAGTTCTGGGCTTCAGGTCTTGATCATAATAATTATTACCCGCACTCTGACTTAATTAAGGCGATTACACAATCCCAGTCTTACATACATGAAATCGAGCTAGAGGCAAATAGTGTCAAATTCATGGAAAGGGTTGGTTATGTGAAGACGATTAAGCCTCGATGTACGTTAATATACGGTCGTTCAAATGACTGGAATCGAGAGCAGCAGCAGGCATTTCGAGTTTTAAATAGTAGTTACCACAACTTGACTATTATGACGTTTGACCATGTGTTAGAAAGGGCAAAGCGTATACTTGGAAAACGCTGCTAACAAACAATTTAAGAGTGATTCAGCACGCGTGGCATTTTTGGTATGCGGTTATTTCGGTGTTGAAGTGCTATGCGGTGGCTTGGTCATTGCGTGCTTCACACCTTAGTTGGGCGTTACAGAATAAATACTCTAACGTGTTTCTGTCCAATAATGATTTAGAGTAGCTGTTTGCTCCTCGCTCTTAACAGCCTTTAAGTAAAAACCGTTATAACTGGCCTGCAGCGATTAGCTTATAACCTCTCAAAAATGACTCGCTCAAAAAAAAGCCCCGCGATGCGGGGCTTTATGGTTGGGTTAGTAACAATGCTTAATTATGTTGTGTAGCTGGTTTATCACTTACTTCGGTGCCTGGCTCAGGGTGAGAGAACCATTTGCGCATCAGACGCTTGGCATCTTCCAGTGCCACATATTGGCAAGGAATGAGTACCAAGGTGATCACCGTTGCAAAGAGCACCCCGAAAGCCAAGGAAACCGCCATAGGAATCACAATCTGTGCCTGCAAGCTGGTTTCAGTGATAATCGGGATAAGGCCGATAAAGGTGGTGATTGAGGTAAGCAAAATAGCGCGAAAACGCTTGCAACCTGCTTCGACCACCGCATCTTTTATAGCGATGCCCTGGGCACGCGCTTTATTGACAAAGTCCACCATGACCAGTGAATCGTTAACCACCACACCGGCCACGGCGATGATGCCAAAAAATGACAGGCTACTCATGGTCATGCCCATAAACACATGGCCATAAACTGCGCCGACCACGCCAAAGGGGATCACCGACATGATCAACAAGGGCTGGGTGTAAGAGCGCAAAGGAATCGCCAATAATGCAAAGATAATCATCAGTGATAGCACTAAGTCGCGGATTTGCTCGGCAACGCTTTCCATTTCCTCTTGTACGCGTCCAGCAACCTTGCTTTGTACGCCGGGGTAGTTCTTCAATAAGGCTGGCAGATATTCATCACGGATCTCTCGGGCAATGGTGAAAGGTTCAGCTTGATTGGGGTCTACCGCAGCCCACACGTTAACCGTGCGTTTGGCATTTTCGCGACGGATGCGGTTAACACCGTCGACCAGCGTTACCTCGGCTACTTCTGCCAGCGGCACTTCTGCGCCAGCAGGCGTGATAATGCGCACATCATTAATTTCACTGATGGAATTTCGCTGTTCAATGGGGTAGCGGATCATCACTTTTAACTCTTCGCCATCGCGAAGAATGCGCTGCGCCTCTAAACCGTAAAAGCTAAAGTTCACCTGCGATGCAACATCGGCCAAGGTCAGCCCTAAGCTGTAGGCAATAGGTTTTAAATCCAGCTGTACTTCTTCGGTGGCACTTTGCATAGAGTCATTGATATCACCCACACCGGCCATGGTGGCAAGTTTGTCTTTGAGTTTGGCGGCCACTTCTTTCAACTGTTCGTTATCTCGACCCTCTAAACGGAAGCTGATATCGCCATCATCACGACCGCCGCCATTCATGATGCTATCGTCGATGGTCATTGATTTCAGTCCCGGCAGTGGCGGCATATTTTCACGCCACAGAGCACTGAGCGCAAAGGTATCCATAGGACGCAAATGCGGCTCTACCAATACCATCATCAAGCGAGCGTTAGTGCGCCCTTGCATGTTGACAGAAATATCGCGGATCATTGGCTGGCCGTATTGCTGTTCAATTTGTTTTTCAACATCGAGCACCACTTGCTCAATTTTGCGAGCCGTTGCCAAGGTTGCGCTCTCTGAACTGGCGAGATTCATTTCGATATTAATGCCAGGGAAATCATGCGGGATTTTTGGGTTGGCGATAAACTTAATGAGTCCACCGGCGAATAGCCCCGCACTGACAATTAAAATACCCAAAAAGCCCACAATGACGGTGTAACGGTAGTGAATACACCAGGTAACCGCAGGGCGGTATAGTGATTCAATCACATACTTTAACCCCGCATCAAAGCGACTGCGCAAACGATGCAACGGGTTGCGTGGGTTAACCGGGCGGTTTTTCATCGCCGCCAAGTGCGCTGGAAGGATCAGTTTTGATTCCACCAAGGAGAACAGCAAGCAGAGGATAATAACGCCGCCTATGGCCTTACTGAATGCCGCGCCTGGGCCGGAAGCGAGTGTTTGCGGTAAAAAAGCGGCCACAGTGGTGAGCACACCAAAGGTGGCGGGCACGGCGACACGTTTTACGCCGCGTACGACGTTATCTAAACTCTGGCCATGCTTTTCTATCTCCGCATGGGCCGACTCGCCCACCACGATGGCATCGTCTACAACGATCCCCAGAACCAGAATAAAAGCGAACAGTGAGGCAAGGTTAATGGTGATGTCTAGCCCCACGGGCATCATCAGGAAAGCGCCGAGAAAGGACACCGGTAACCCCATCATCACCCAAAAGGCCAACCGAATGCGCAGGAACATGGCTAGCATCAGCATGACTAACACACCGCCCCAAATCATATTCTCGATCATCATATCGAGACGCCCTTCGAGGTAGTAGGTTAAATCGACCATAGGCGTTAATTTAACACCTGCGGGTAACTCGGTTTCTTTGCGTTTGAGGTAGTCATCCATCACCGCAGCAACGCGGGTGATATCTTGATCTTTGGAGGCTGCCACCTCGAACATCAGCGAGTTTTTACCATTGTATTTCGAATATTGTAGGCCTTCTTCAAAGCCGTCTTGGATAGTGGCCACATCCCCCAAAAAGACTTGTGCGCCATCTTCAAGAGTAATTAATGGCAGCTTCTCAAATTCATTACCGCGATAGGCTTGTTTTTCCACGCGCATGGAAATGTAACCGTTATCGGAGCGGATTTGTCCGGCAGACATATTGGCCGAGAAGTTACGCACCGCCGTGGCGATATCGCGGAAGGTAAGGCCATATTCACGCAGCTTATCGGGGCTGACTTCAATGCTTATCTCGTAATCCAAGCCGGAGTTAAATTCGACTAAGTTCACTAACGGCAGACTGAGCATTTCATCATGCAGCTTATTCCCGAGCTCCTTAAGCTGATAATTACTCATATCGCCGTAGAGAGCCAAAATCATGACTTCCTGAGTAAACTTTTGCCGGCGAATATTAGGGCGCTCCATCTCCGCAGGGAAACTGGAAATTGCATCGACCTGCATTTTTACTTCATCGAGCACTTCTTGCGGGTCGTAAGACTCTTCGACCTCAATCCAGCTTTGTGAGTAGCCACGATTAGAGTAGGTGATCAAACGTTTGATCCCCTCCAATCCCTGTAAAGACTCCTCAACCTTGATGGTGATCCCTTCTTCAACCTCTTGAGGGGCGGCACCGGGATAAACCGCCTGAATACTTAACCAGTTATTCTCAAACTGTGGGAACATTTGTTTGCGAATAGATAGGGCGCTAAGGATACCGCCAACAATGATGAATACCATCAATAAGTTGGCTGCCACCGGATTACGCGCAAACCAAGCGATTAAGCCTTTTTCTCTTTGCTGCGTCATCACTTAGTCCTCTTTCAGTGCCAATTGCGTGTGTGGCTTCTGGGTTGGCTCATCATTTAAGCGCAGCGCCATGCCCTCAGTAGGGTATTCAAGCGCTGAGGTAATGAGTTGCTCTCCGGTCGTCAAACCGGTGTCAACATAAGCCATACCGTCTTGTTCGCGAATAACATTAAGGGCACTGAATTCCAGGGTATTGTCGTTATTCAACAGTGCGACGCGATTTTTTTTGATTAAGTGGCTGGGGATTATTGCCGCATTTCGCAGTTGTTTGCCGGTAATAGTCGCATTGGTGTAGGCACCAAAACGCAGCGGTACGCTGTGTTGGTAAGGAGTGTTTACATAGGCGACCAGATAGGTCATGCGTGAACGTTTATCAACCACGCCTTCATTACGCACTATAGTGCCTTGCCAAGTCACCGCTTTGCCAGCAATATCGCTTTGCAAACTGACTTTCGCGCCGACGCCGCCGTCGACAAGATACTGCATATCATGATTGGCAACCGGTAAACGCACTTTGGCAATGTCGGTGGCATCGACCTGACCCAGTTTACTACCTGGGCTGACAACACTACCTAAACTAATATTTTTTGCTGTTACTAAGGCATCAAAGGGAGCACGAATCGAGGTGCGCTCTAAATTGCGTTTGGCGCGTTTCACTTGCGCTTGTGCAGCTCTAAAGTTGGCTAGCTTTTCTGCTAGTTGCGGTTTGCGTAAATACAGCTCGGAGGGGATCACCTCATTGGCATTGTCTTTAATACGCTGCCATTCAGCTTTAGCCACATGTGCCTGTGCTTGTTCAATTTCTAGTGCTGATTGAGCTTGAGCTAGACCTGCCTGCGCCTCAATGAGCGCCGCTTCATAATCATTCGGGTCAATACGTAGCAGCTCATCGCCTTTGGCAACAAAGCCCCCTTTTACAAATTGCTCAGAAACAGAGACTACCTGACCGCTTACTTGCGCCACAAGCTCCGTTTGCTCTTGCGCCATAACCTCGCCATATGAATGCACTTTTAATGTTACATCCGTTAATTCCACTGGCGTTACCTCAACCAGAGGGGCGATATCCTGTTGTGCTTTTTGTGGTGGTGGCGACTTCATGGCGCTGAGGGCGACAAACACCCCAATGGCGCCTGCCAATACCCCTAGCGGCAAAAATATTTGTTTTTTACTAGCCACAGTGTTGCTCCCGTATATTTCGATGACAGCTTAATACTATCGTGAATGATGTTTACAGGTATGTGGAAGATGTAACAAACCATGAATTGTGTGTCAGCAGCGCGCAAATGATAGGCGGTAACGTCAATGCAACGCTGTTTATTCCAGCGTTGACATCCGTTTATAGTCAACGACGACTGCGTTATGGGCATGCAGACTTTCTTGATGTTCAACCTTAAACCAATAACCGAGTAGCCTGGGTTTGTGCTGCAACGCCTGTTTTATACGCCGGGCGGCGTCTTCACAAAACAGCAGGTTTTCGGCATTGAGCTTGGCAAAGGCTTGCTCGTCCTCTCTTTTCACTGCGGTTTGCACGGCAGTGGCAATGACCGCCTCGAACTCGGTGATAAGATCACTGATATAGCCCAAGGTATGACCTTGCATCTGCATGTGAATATAGGCGAATGAGCGCTGACTGTGCGGCGTAGCGATAGAGCCTTGCTCGCTACTTAGCCAGTTGAGCAATGTGTTCTTGTCGATGGCATCGTCTGTAAACTCGCAGGCAATAGCGTCGCTCAATGCTTGGCGCGATAATGCAGCGGAGCAAGGGCAGGTGCTGGAATAAGGAATAGACAAGCCGAGCTCAATAGTAAACTGGCCTTGGTGATATTCACAATGTAGCGTCACAGGGTAGCCTTGGTACCCGCTCTTATCGCTGATTAAGGCTTTTTTCTCGAGTATAAGGTCAAAACTCAGCTGCAGCTTGGCACTGTGGCTTAGCCCTTGCTGCGAACTGATAAGCTCGCGAAGCAGATGCTCTAAGCGATGGGGCGTCATCGCTTTGTTGCTCAAATGCTGGTTCAGTATTTGATAAAGCCGTGACATATGAATCCCTTTTGCCTGCTTACTATCTAGGCTGACAAAAACATCCGCTTGTGCATGAGTTTGCTGTATCTGCGAGCTGGAAATTGGAACGTGTATGGGTAGGGCAATGTGCTCCATCCCGACCCATTTCAGCGTTAAAGCGGTATCTGCTGGTTGCACTGCAGTAATATCAGGTAAATGGCCCATTTTTTCCTCATTTGGTTAGTCGGTGTGGGGGTTATTAAATGCAGTTATACAGGGCTAAAAAATGCCATCGAGAGTCAGTAATAGCCTCGGTTGCTGATCATGTTGTGGGGGTGAGCGATGCACCAATGCGCTGTGCTCACCGTCAGGCCAAAGTTGTCCTTTGAGCAGTGCCACATCACCTGCCTGTAATTGATGAATATGCTCAGCATGGCGATACAGCCCTGATTTTGCGTCACTGAGCCCTTGATTGCCGCTGCCAAGCTTACTGTAGTCTGCATCGGCGTGGGCTAGCCACTGCGACCCCGGGCCTTGGTAAGTGGTTACTAAGCGCACGGGCACGCGGTCAACGTGAAACCGAGGGCACATGGCTTGGCTAAGCACTTTTAGCCGTAAACCAACGTGTTCACAGTCAAGCAAACAGCTGAACATATCCACTAATGTGGAGATATCGCTGAACAAAGCCTGATAATCTTGGTGGTTATCAAAGTTACTTTGTAAGGTGTGAAGTACTGACTTTGCACTCACCGTTGAAGTCAATGCGAGATTTGGCTGCGCCTGAATAAGGGTTTGGATTTGCCCGCGTATCGTTGAGTCGAGTGCGCGCTTCCAAATGACGATGTTATGAGCTGGCTGGTAAATTGAAGGTAATACATCAACATTGCTTGACGCTCTCGCTGTTTTTGGCTGATGCACGGGGGGCGCATCAGGGGCATGGGACGGTGTTACTTGCATAGCATCTCTCGTTATTTGTGGTTTGTTATAACATAGCATTTATGTTGTGCTCTGCATAGACAGGGTCATGGCTCGAAGCGGGCTATGGTATACTGCGAATTTGTATCATGAAGAGGTGAGCGATAGATGGATTGCCGTTTAGGGTGTGGCGCTTGCTGCATCGCACCGAGTATTTCCAGCGCCATTCCAGGTATGCCGAACGGCAAGAAAGCGGGAGAGCGTTGTGTTCAACTGGATACTAACAACTTATGTAAGTTGTTTAACCAACCTTCGCGGCCCGCTGTATGCAGTCAGTTTAGTGCCACAACGGATGTGTGTGGTCGCACTGATGCCCAAGCAATGTGGCGCATCACCCAATTGGAGGCGCTCACGTAAAGCGCCTCTGTTTGAGCTTTACTGCGCTTGAGGAGGGAAGTTGCTGAGAATATCTGCCACTGATTCACGTACCACTTCGGTGCGCTCAATCGGGGTTTGATTCTTTTTCAGGCGTCCCTCTTTAGCTGCCCGCCACACTAACTGGTTTGAAGACCTATCAACGACATCGATGACTAACGTACCTACCTCATACTCACGCGTGGTGGTTTGCACGTTGTAACCAATGCCCCAATAGTCCCAGCGAGCGCCGTAACCGGTAGAAAACGTATCGACATCCACCTTGGTATCAACGGATGCATGGTAATTAATTAACACATCTGCTTGTTGGGGGGATACCAGTTCCATGCCCTTGGCGCGAAGCTCATCATTGACCGCTTGTTGCACGCGGCGTTCCATTAGCTCACTAATTTGATAATTATTAGTGCCTTTGGTGAGGCTGGCATTGGGGATCCATGCGAAGGTTTTATATTGCGAGAAATCGACCGATTTGTCGTAGTCAAAATCCGGGTGCGAAGCACACGCGCCCAGTAATAGTACCAAACCGGCTAGCAGAAGGTTTTTCATTGAATGCTCCTTAGTTGGGCAAAGTGTAAGTCCTACGAATAACATAACACAGGTTCTTGGAAAGCGAGAACTGCGTAGTCTGTTAGTTTTTTATCGCAGCAGTTAGTTCCCGGTAAAGAGAAAATTCGAATTTATTTAAAGCTAATTATATTTTTCTGTGGTAGTCTTTAACTTGCCTTGAGTTAAGGCGTGTAATGTGACGGTTTTGTGCGGCCAATGCTGTAAGAGTGACTATTTAGCTAGTGTGCCCTTAGTACTGTACCTGACCCATCGGCGGCGACACTGGCTCAGGGAGGATAGTGCCTAATTTTAGGCGATTGATACAAATTGACTTACAGGAAAACTAAGTATGTCAGCAGAAGCACAAGGTAAAGTAAAGTTTTTCAACGAAGCAAAAGGCTTTGGCTTTATCGAACAAGAAAATGGTCCAGACGTGTTTGTTCACTTCAGTGCCATTAACGGTAACGGTTTTCGTACTCTTAACGAAGGCCAGCAGGTAACTTTCGGCATCAAACAAGGCCAAAAGGGACCAGAAGCGGAAAATGTAACACCCGTTTAATGCTTATTTGCTCACGCCTGTGAGCGAGTAATTGGTGAAGTCGACTCGGCTTCACTTTTCCCCTCTCAAATTACACCTTCTTTGTCATATTAATTTAAAATAAGCCCTCCCAGCGTATAGTGCCTTTTTATTTTTGATATATTATCAATCTTCAATTATTATTTAATCTCCTTGTTCAACAATTAAAAGAGACCATAGTGAGAGAGATCAGAGCCTTTGCCAAAACGGCATCGATGAATGAGTTAGAGAAAGCAATTAATATTCTGAATACTGCGCTCGAAAGTCAGCAACAGCAGGAAAAAGCGAAACAGGAAGTTCTCGAACTGATGAAGGAAAAAGGGCTCAGTGTGGATGATATTGTTGACTCGAAACAGGACAAACGAACTAAGGTTGAACCTAAGTATCGTCGCGAGTTTGAAGGAAAAGTAGTTGAATGGTCAGGCCGTGGTAAGCGTCCGAAAGCATTCCAAGATGTTGACCTAACTAAATACCTCGCAAAATAATAACCTCCAAGGCCCGGTTTCGGGCCTTTTACTTACTTGGGTGTTAGTTGTGTTTACACTCAGAGATTACCAACAAAAAGCCGTTGATAGCACCTTAGCCCACTTTCGCCGCTCAGATAGTGCAGCCGTGATTGTGCTTCCCACTGGAAGTGGCAAAAGTGTAGTTATTGCTGAGCTTGCGCGCCTTGCGCGATTCCCTATTTTGGTACTAACTCATGTTAAAGAATTAGTACAGCAAAATGCCGAAAAATATAAAGCATTGGGATTAACACCGGGGATCTTTTCTGCAGGTCTTAACGAGAAAGAGTTAAACCAGCAAGTCACCTTTGCCAGTATTCAATCTCTCGCTAAAAGTAGAGATAAGCTAAAAAGGCAATACTCACTTATTATAGTCGATGAGTGTCACCGTATTAGTGACGATGAAAACAGTCAGTATTCACAGCTTATTCAGCATTTAAAAAAAGCAAATAGCAGATTGAAAGTGCTAGGTCTAACCGCGACCCCATATCGCTTAACATCAGGATGGATATATCACCGCCACTATCATGGCTTTGTACGTGGCTCGGCAGATGCGCCATTTAGCGAGTGTATATATGAATTGCCGCTGCGGTATTTAATCAATAAAGGCTATTTAACCCCGCCTAATTGCGTTGATGCTGCAGTGCAAAATTATGACTTTAATTCACTGGCATCCGGCCCCTCAGGTATACCCAGTGAAGGCGATATGAATACACTATTGCAATCGAGTACCCGGGCAACCAAAAGTATTGTCAGTGATATTCAAGCGCAAGCAGATGCTCGACAAGGAGTGATGATATTTGCTGCCACAGTCAAACATGCTTATGAAGTAGCTGACTATTTGAGTAGTGAGTCAGTCGCGGTTATAACGGGTCAGACACCGGCGGCTGAGCGTGATGAAATTATCCTTAGGTTTAAACGCAAAGAGCTAAAATACCTTATTAATGTATCGGTATTAACCACGGGTTTCGATGCTCCACATGTGGATTTCATCGCCATTTTAAGGCCCACCGAGTCGGTTGGCTTATATCAGCAAATTGTGGGTCGAGGTCTGCGTTTGTGCGAAGGAAAAAAAGACTGCCTCGTGATCGATTATGCTGCCAATGGCTTTGACTTATTTTATCCAGAAGTGGGAGCGAAGCGCCCCGACCCATTGAGTGAACCCGTTCAAGTCGTATGCCCTGGGTGCGGGTTTGCCAATATTTTTTGGGGAAAAACGGATGCCAGTGGTCAAGTTATTGAGCATCATGGTCGGCGCTGTCAGGGGCTGCTTGATGATGGTGAGCAAACGCAGCAGTGTGACTATCGCTTTAAATTTAAAGAATGCCCGCAGTGCGGCAGGGAAAATGACATTGCTGCGCGCGAATGCAGTGCCTGCCAACATCAGCTGGTTGACCCAGACGATAAACTGCGAAAAGCACTTAATTTAAAAGAAGCCATGGTACTGCGCTGTAGTGGCTTGAGTTGTCAAATTACTCAGCCAAGCAAACTCAAAGTTACCTACTTTGATGAAGATGGGGCCAGTGTCGATGAGAGCTATGACTTTAATAATGCCAAGGTAGTGGCTCGATTTAATCGCTTTTACGCTAAGCGGCACACCGTTAGCGGAGTCACAAACTGGCACGATGCTCAGCAGGTGGTTGACCATCAGCACTGCCTGCAAGCACCTGATTTTGTGGTGGCGCGAAAGTCGAAACGATATGGGTGGCAGGTGAGTGACAAACTCTTTGACTATGAGGGCGCTTTTCGAAAGGCAAACGCCCTGTATTAGGGCGTGTGAAATGCTCCTGTACGGAATGCTTTAAGCCATTAGCCCCCAGCCGTCACCATAACCATTGTGCTTATCAGCTAGACTTTCCAAATAGGCTTCGGTATCCATGATCACATCATGTTGCGGCACCATTTTGATACTTACTTTGACTTCAAATACGCCAGTGTCCGGGCAAGTTCCCAATTGTGAATCGGCGCTTAGTTCGGAACTTTTCAGTGCTTCTTGGTAACTAATAGCATGTTCTTGCTTTTCAAATAGAATAAAGAAGTCCAATGTATGAAAGCCTGTCAAGTCCACACCTTCATCGTGTATTTGCTGTAACATGTGTCCGGTGTCGTCGTCGGGAAATTGCATACCTTGTCTCGTTTTTTTAAGAATCGATAAATTGTCTATTATCTTGTAAGAAATAAAAAGCCTTGAAGGCAAATTTTATTTATTCAGTGGGTGCGCGAAGTCAGTGGCATTTGTTAAACTGATGGACCCACTCTGGGACGTATGAGTGATCTGACCATTCATTGTTGCAGTATTCTTAGATCATGGAGTTCTAGTCGTTTGATTTTCTGCCGCTTTTTCATACTTCTATCTATTTTAATATGGCCTGCTGTCACTGCACATGCTGCTGTGCAACAAGCAACAACTATCACCGGCTACAGCATTAACGGGTTATCAGGAGAGTTAGAAGAAAATGTTGCGCTTTATTTAGTGCAATTAAAAGGCGAGGTCCCCTCCAGGCAATTACAGCGCTATGCAAGCGCACAAGTTAAAGCGAGTATGCGCGCACTGGGGTATTACCATAGCGAAGTAGAACTCAGCTTAGAGCGCAGCGAAGGCAAAGCGCAAGTAATTGCGAACATCATACCTGGCAAAGCGACGCGCATCGCTAGATTGGATTATCAATTTAGTGGTCCCGGAGAAGACGATCAGCAGCTTAAGGCGGTGCTTGATAGCTTACCTCTGCAGCAAGGGCAGGTTGTACACCATGGCCAATATGATAGTGCTAAATCAGCCATAGATAGGCAATTGTTAGAGCTTGGCTACTTTGACGCTAAGTGGCAACAATCTAAGTTGGCGATTAATCGTTCTCAACACAGTGCAGAGGTGGTGCTGCATGTGCAAACGGGCCCACGTTATGATTATGGGCCGATTAACATCAGCTCTGATACACCAGCTAGCAACTATATTTATTCTCTGGCGCATTTTAAAACTGGCCAGCCCTACCGTGCTACTAAGGTGTCAGAATTCAATCTCGCGTTATCGCAAACGCCTTACTTTAGCAGCGTCCGCGTTTATGCTGATATTCCTGCTCGGACTAATGGCGAGGTGCCGATTCGTGTGGAAGTCTTGCATAAACCACAAGACAGCTTTGAAGTGGGGGGCGGCTATTCAACGGACTTAGGCCCCAAAGCCAGATTCAAATGGTCTCGTCCTTGGATCACCGAAGACGGTCACTATCTTGAGAGTAACCTGAATATTTCCAAACGTCAGCAAGACATCAGTTTTGCCTACACCGTGCCGGTGGACGACCCCAATGACGATATCTGGCGCTTTAGTCTGGGCTACAAGCTCGAAGATAATGTCGATACGGATATCTTCTCGAAAACACTGACTGGCTTAGTGCAAAGGCAGTGGAAAGTGGGAAAAGATTGGATACGCACCGCATTTTTGCGCCGAGAGTATGAAGAGTTTCGCATTGGTGAGCAGCATCAGCGCACTAAGATGTTGCTACCCGGAGTGAGCTTTGCCCGCAAGCAAAGTAAAGGAGGCACCACGCCGTTTTGGGGTGAGCAATGGTTAATCAGCACCGAAGTGGGCACTGAGCACTTGGCGTCGACCACCGATATAGTCAGAGTACAGCTACAGTATGCGTGGTTAAACACTTATTGGCAGCGCCATATGTTTTTTACCCGGGTCAATCTGGGTGCTATTTACGTGGATGATATTAATGACGTGCCGGTTTCTATGCGCTTCTTTGCCGGCGGCGATCAGAGTATTCGCGGCTATAAATATGAGTCTATCTCGCCTGAGCGTAATGGCTATAATATTGGTGGTAAATACCTAGCCACCGGGACCTTGGAGTATAATTACCAGTTTGCTGAGAATTGGCGGGCGGCGCTATTCGTTGATGCCGGAACCGCCACCAATGACTTCTCTGAATCATGGTCGGTTGGCACCGGCTTCGGAGTGCGTTATTTAACCCCAGTGGGCCCCATCCGTATTGATCACGCGTGGGCATTATCCACACCTAATAACACCACTCGTTTGAGCATTACTGTGGGGCCGGAATTATGAGCAAAGGATATAAGCGTATTCTCCGATGGTGTGGCGGCCTTGTGGGCACTATTTTAGTGACCTTGTTTTGTTTGTTATTTACAGAGGTGGGTAACAAGGGCATTGCTTATGTGGCCAATCACAGCGTTGATGGGTTGCGCATTTCGCTCAAAGAGGGGCGGTTTTTATATGATGACCCATTTGATGTCTCTTTTACCAGCGAACAGATAAGCATCGATGCTGAGGCTGTGCGTATTGACTGGCAGCTTTTGGGCTGTGCTGGGCTGTGCTTTCGCCAAGTTGGGGCTGAGTCGCTGACGGTGCAAGTGGCTGATCAGCAAAACGATAAGGCGGCAACGACTGATGCACAGCCGCCGGCCAGCGAGCCAATATCATTGCCGACTATTACCATCAAAAGTCTATTTTTAGGACAAGCCAATATCCATGCT
This sequence comes from Pseudoalteromonas sp. SW0106-04, assembly GCF_001293805.1. Taxonomy (NCBI): domain Bacteria; kingdom Pseudomonadati; phylum Pseudomonadota; class Gammaproteobacteria; order Alteromonadales; family Pseudoalteromonadaceae; genus Pseudoalteromonas; species Pseudoalteromonas sp. SW0106-04. The sequence continues at coordinate 81,992 of NZ_BCAI01000015.1, forward strand.
GCGGGCCTTAGCGTGTCAGCACAGGATTTTAAATCAGCGCTTGAGGCGCATCAACGAGACGTGAAGGTGCAGCCGTTGCGCCTGCGCTCGCTTGAACTTACTTTACCTGAGAGTGAGCAGCAGCCTTCCTCAGCACCACTTGAGACGCTGCCACCGTTACCGCCTATCGCTTTTGATTTGGGCATCAATACGCAGCTTAAAAGTGCACAGGTTGCTGACATTATTATCACTCAAGGGCAGCAAAGCCATCGTATCAGTGATTTAAAAGTGGCTGTGGCACTGCAACAACAACAGTTGAGCGTTTCACAACTATCAGCCGCCTACCAATTGCCTGCTGATATCGCGACAAACGAAGGGGATACACTTGAGGCCCAAGCTCAGGGGCAATTCTCTTTTGCTGATGGCAACCCTTTAACAATGTCGCTGCAATTAGCTGCCTTGGGCGAGCGCAGCGAGCTTTCATTCACAGGCAGTCTAGATGAGCTTAATATTCAGGCGCGTAATCAAGGCAAATATGCCTTCGAATTAGACGCACAGGCACAATTACGACAGCGAAATTGGCCTTTTGAATTGGCGTTTGCACACGCACCTTGGCAGCTTGAGGTGCAAGGCCAGCCGTTACAGATAGAACGCACCAACATAAATGCATCGGGTACTTTAGATAACTACCGCGTAGATATCGATGCATTGACACAGCTAGCAGCATACCCACAAGTGAGCACTTCTTTACAGGCTCAAGGAAGCCTTACCGGCATCAACGCTGCGCCGTTGCAATTGCGAGCGAATGATAGCCACGTTGAGGTAACAACATCGGTAGCCTGGCGCGATGGTGTTAGCGCCGATTTTTCTGCGCAGCTAACTAACTTGCACAGTGAGTACTTATTAGACACCGTGCGCAGCGACCTATCGGGCCAGTTACAAGGCCGAGTGAGTGTTGAATCACCCCAGCAGTGGTTGGTGGAGCTTAAACCGTCGTCATTATCAGGCACGATAAACGAGCAACCGCTCACATTTAATGCCGAACTGAATATTGATAGCGATCTCAGTGGCGATATTCATGCTTTTAGTGTGCGCCAAGGCGAGAATACATTGGTTATCAATGGCCGCATTGATGAGCAGTGGCAGCTAGCCGGCGAATTAAATTTGTCATCATCATCGCCACTTTATCAAGGTTATTCAGGACAGGGACACGCTCAGTTTAGTATCGAAGGGCAACGTTTATCACCTAAGCTGCAATTGCAATTGCAACTAGCGACTCTGCAAGGTGAGGGATTGCGAGTGAGCGACGCAACATTAGATATTACAGGGCAATATAAACAAGCCGACTTAGAATATGACCTGGATGCAGAAGTAGCTAACGTTAGCCTTGATGGCCAAGTTATCAAAGGCATTCAAGTACAGTCTCAGGGCTCACAACATCACCAACAAAACTATGTTCGTGCTGGATTAGCTCAAGGGCAAGCGCAGTTGGCGTTTCAGTCTGAACTGCAACAGCAGCAATTGAGCTTGGCTATTACCGAGTTGGAATTGCGCGGCGACGAGTATCAGGTTGCACTGGAGCAAAGTACCGAGTTGGACATTGATCTGGCCCAGCAGAGCGTGCGCACTAAGCCCTTTTGTTTGCAGGGCAATGCCATGCACTTGTGCATAGAGCCCAGTGATATCAGCGCCAAGCAGGGACACGTCAACGCTAAGCTTGACTACTTTCACTTACAGTCGCTTACCACTTTGCTGGGACCTAACCTGGGTGTAGAGGGGCAAGCGCAAGGACATGCGCAGTTGGCATGGCAAGAAAACCAAGCAATGCAGATTGATGCTGAGCTCCATACTCAGCAATTACAAGGATTGTATCGAAACCAAGGGCAGTTGCAGCGATTGCCTGTGGAAACCTTAATGATAAAGCTGAGCAGTGACGCAAAAAATGCCAATGCTAAGCTAAACATAGACTCCTCAGTGGTTGGCAGTATTGACGCTGATTTAGCCGTAGAGGATATCACCCAAGCGCAACAACTCTCTGGAGAGGTGCGCCTAACAGATACCGACATCAGTAAGTTCGCTCACTTTGTGCCTGATGTGAGGAAGTTAGCGGGCAGGTTAAGTGCGAACCTAACTCTCAGTGGCACGTTAGCGCAGCCCTACCTCAACGGTGAGCTCAAGGCGCATGAATTGGCAATTGAAGGGGATGCACTGCCCGTAGCACTTGCTAATTCTCGCCTCGAAGCTGAACTGGATGGGGAGAGTATGACCTTGGAGGGGGAGTTGCTCACGCCCGATGGCGGCAAGCTTGCTATTGACGGCTCAGGTGTGTGGCTCAGTGACAATCCGGCACTTACCATTTCGCTCTCGGGCGAGCGCTTTATGGTGGTGCCGCAGCAAGGGGTCAATGTCGCGATTTCTCCAGATTTAAATATAGATATTAGCGCCCAAAGTGTGCAGGTTGATGGTCGCGTCGATGTTCCTTACGGACGTATCAAAATCAAAGAGTTGCCTAAAGGGGCTGTACAGGTCAGTGATGATGAAATCATTGTAGATGCCCCACAAAAGCAGCAAAGTGCGCCATTCGCATATCAAGTGCAGTTAGATGTGGGCGTACATGATGATGTGTATATAGACTCGTTTGGCCTGAAGTCCTACATCATGGGCGACTTGAAGCTAACCGCTAGTAATGAAAGCCCGCCATTGGCAAGTGGCGAGTTAAAGCTGGTGGATGGTAAATACCGTGCATTTGGCCAAGATTTAGTGATCCGTACAGGGCAAATTGGGTTCAGTGGTGCGCTTGATAAACCTTACTTAAATGTGCGCGCGATCCGTAATCCAGACACCACTGCCAACGGGGTGATAGCGGGTATCGAATTAATCGGAAATGTTGAACAACCGACATTAAACGTGTTCTCGGAGCCGGCCATGGATCGCTCACAAGCGCTTTCTTACGTGCTTAACGGGCAGCCGCTTGGTGATGGTGATACGAACACCGATGCCATGCTCACGCAGATTCTTCTAGCCCAAGGTCTCAATCGCAGTGAAGGGTTTGTATCGCGAGTAGGGGAAACATTTGGCCTTAGCGATATAACCTTAAACTCAAAAGGCAGTGGTGATGATACTAAGGTTGAAATTGCTGGCTATATCGCGCCGGGGATCCAAGTAAAATACAGTGTTGGTGTCTTCGAGTCTATCAGTGAAGTGGCTGTGCGCTACCAAATACTGCAAAAACTATATATAGAGGTAACCAGCGGGCTTTATGATACCTTAGATATATTGTATCGGTTTGATGTGGACTAACGCATGTTTAAATGCTGGCTATGGGCATTGTCTTTATTACTGGTGATATGCGAGTGTGGTGCGCAGCAGTCGGTGACGATGCGTGTCGCACAGGCCGATCATCCTTATATGCAGGCGTTATTTACTAAACTAGCTGAGCGCATTAAGTGTTTGCATCAAAAGCAGGTCACATACCAGTATGTTGACCATCTGCCATCACAGCAACGAGCGATTCAACTGTTGGGGGATGAGCACGGTATTGATTTATTCTGGGGTGTGACTTCGCAGCAGCGGGAGCAACAAGGGTGGGCGATTTTAATCCCAATAGCCAAAGGCTTACTGGGTTATCGCATTGCGCTAGTGCGCTCTGATAATCCGGATATCCTGGCGCAAAAAAAGTATATAAGCGATTTTTCATCATTACGAGTGGGTCTAAGTGAAGATTGGCCGGATGCCAACGTGTTCAGCCGTAACGGTTTCACGGTGGATGCATTTTCTAAATCATCGTCTCATTACCATATGCTGAGAAAAGGCCGCTTCGACTTTCTGCCTGAGGAGCTCACAGCATTTGACCCCCAATCACTGCCTAGGGGGCTGATGTACGACAAACACAATGTCTTTTATTACCCGTCGGCGGTGTACTTGTTTGTTGCAAAAGGTGATAAACAGCGCCACCAATTGCTGAGCTCGGCGCTGCGAAGCTTATTTTCAGATGGCACCATAGAGCGCTTACTACACACCCATTTAGTCCCTAATATTGATGCGGCGGAACTGGCAACACGCAATTATATTCGCTTGACCAATCCGTTATTACCCGCCTCAGCACCGTTACATATTTCCCATTATTGGTATAACAATAAACAAGGAACTCGCCAATGATCACACGCCTACTTATAGTTGTGAGTTTATTTTTAAGCGCGACTACCAGTGCAGACGACAATCCCTCTCCTACAACCATTATTGATAACGCCGATGCCAGCGAATGGCGAGCCGTTACTGATGAAAACCTAATGATGATTACCTTAGCGACAGGGGTAGTGTATCTGGAGGTAAATCCAGAGCTGGCGCCGGCGCATGTTGAGCGCTTGCGCTCACTAGCTGGCCAAGGCTTCTATCGTGGGCTGAGTATGTATCGTTTTGTCGAAGGCTTTGTTGCCCAAGGCGGCGCTGGAGACAAAGACACGGATGTGCCGACGCTGAAAAACGAGTTTGTCAGTCACAGCGAAACAACGCGGCCGTTAGATATCGTCATCAACGAAGATGATGGTTACAGCGCGCGCAGTGGCTTTATTAATGGCTTTGCCGTCGGCCAAAATAAGCAGGGCACACAAACGTGGCAAATTCACTGTCCTGGCGCATTAGGTATGGCGCGGGGCAATGGAGTCGACAGCGCAACCAGTGAATTTTTTGTAGTGCTTGGTCAGGCACCGCGTTACTTGGATAAGAACATTAGCGTATTTGGTCGCGTACTTGCGGGCATGGCCCATATACAGCAGCTACAGCGCTCGCCAAAGCCGGGGCAGCCTTTTAACCCGATTGTTGATATCCAATTTGCTGATCAACTGCCTGCCAAGCAGCGCCCGGTAATTAAAGTAATGCGTACCGACTCACACAGCTTTGCAGCGCTCGTTGCAGCGCGAAAAAACCGCCCCGAGGCGTGGTTTGTGGCCACGCCTGATTATATTGATACCTGCGCTATGAGTGTCCCGACGATTATTGACGGTTAATGCGCACGTCAAATAAAGTTTTATCGCTGTGCGTGGCGCGGTAAGGGTTAATATCCAAGCCGCCACGGCGGGTGTATCGGGCATAGACCTCCAGAGACTGCATGGGCGCACAGGCCATAATATCGGTAAAAATGCGCTCCACACACTGCTCGTGAAATTCGTTGTGGCTGCGAAATGAAATCAGGTAACGCAGCAGCGACTCATGACAAAGAGCGGGGCCTTGGTAGCGTATGACCACGCTGGCCCAGTCGGGTTGTGAGGTGATCAAGCAATTAGACTTCAATAAGTGACTATGCAAGGTTTGTTCAACTTGCTGCGCATCGTCGGCTAGGCGCAATAAGCTAGGCGTCAACTCATAGGTATCGACGGTGATATCGAGTTCATCAATGCACTGACCTGGTAACGCTGTGGCTGCGAAGCGCTGATAATCCTCAGGGCCATACAGTGTTACTTGTACGTCACTTTGGGTCGCTGCACTTAAGTCTTTAGCCATGGTTTGCTGTACTGCTTGCATGCTTTCAAAACGGCTTTGATTGAAGCTATTTAAGTACAACTTAAACGATTTAGACTCAATAATATCCGGGCTTTGACAAGGGAAGGTAAAGGCGGCCACCGCGACCTGTGGTTTGCCTTTAGGATTAAGCCACGATAACTCGTAACCGGTCCAAATATCCTCCCCTTTAAAGGGCAGGGCACGCTCATCTATTTGCAAATCATCACGATTAAGCTTGCGTGCTATGGGATAAAGTAGGGATGGATCGTAGCTGTCTTTATACTCAGTTGCCTTGCCGAGTAGGCTGGCTTTTAATTCTGGGGCGTTGCTGTAATCTGTCATGCTGTGCTATTTGGCGTTACAATATGGCGTAATTATACCTAAATTATTTGAGGCATGCATGAGCGTAAGCACAGAACTTCAGCGCTGTTTACAGGCACACATTAGCAACGAGCAACAACAGTATGGCCGTAACCCGCTGGCGTTTTTCGACCCGGACTCGCCAAGCCCTGCAGCCATTGCCGGCACTGAACAACAACAGCAAGTTCAATGGCAACTTCATGAGCGTACCCCCAGTGCTGACTTAAATGAATTGGCAGCAGCCCTGGAAGTGCCTTTCCCACAACAACTGAGCGAATTATTTGGCAGTTACTACAGTGGTAATCTGCCGGCGAGCATCGACGGTCATGGCGTAGAGCTCCTTTTACCTTGGAACGAGGACGACTTTATACGGTTACAGCAAAATATAACCGGTCATGTATTAATGAAACGTCGGTTAAAGCAGCAAGACACCGTGTTTATTGGGCTGACCGAGCAGGATGATTTGTTGCTGAGCGTGCGATTGAACGATGGTGCAGTCTGCTTAGAATATGTTGGTAAAGAACCGCACCATGTTTTGGCGGATGATATCAGCTCGTTGTTACAGCAATTAGACGTGCTGTAAACACTATTGATGATCCCAGGAAATATTAGATACCAACTGACATTGCTCACAGCGAAAGTCGAACAACCCAAACCACGGCTCTGCTAGATGCCAATGACCATCGCAGCTTGGGCAGCGACGCTGTTGCTCGGCTGTCAGGCTCTCGCCACCGACACGGTACAAGTAATAGTAGACTGGCTTTTTCGTTAGATAACGGATCCGCTTTGCCAAGTCCAAGCCGCGACGAGTCAGGTCGCTATCAAAGGCGCTGATCTCATGCAGCGCCGCAAATTCGCAGCGTGTTGCACCATTAATTTGGATTTGATCGCATGCCTGCCAGTCTTCTTGCCATTTTATTAGTGTCTTGTAATCGCCGTTGGCGATAGCAGGAATGTGATACAGCGGCACCGGTAAAAAATCATCACCACAATACAACGGGCTGCACGTATGCAAATAGGTGGTGTAAAGAATATAACTGCTCGGTGCAGCACAGTTATCTGCACTATTGGCGTGAATATCTTGCCCTATTACCTTGACCTTGGGTGCTAACAACCCGGCATCGTTTAACTTATCAAGCGCAAACTTCACAAACGGACTGTGGTTGAGCGGATGCAATGAATCCTCTTCTGGGCACATTACCCGAGTCACGAAGAAGCCTTCTTTCAATACCGTTGGAAATTCATCGCCGATGATTTGGCCATTGGCTCGAAGCGCCACCACCGTCTGATTTATCGCCTGTTCGGCAGCGCTGAGTTGGGTGTCTTGGTAACAGTCAAAAGTGAGGTCTACAACAAACATTCGCTATTTTGAGTTCTCGAGCAAAGCGAGTAGTTTATCAAGTTTTTGTTCAATGCGATCAAGTTGTGTCGACTTTTGTTCGTTATTCGGCAATTGTGGCTCTATGACCATGTTTTTGAATGCTTCGGGGTTATTTTTATATTGGCTCACAGCGGCAATAATCATTGGCATCGGCACGGGCTCTTTGAGCATCGCTTTGGTCATTGCTACGGTAGGTGTTTTGTTTTGTGCTAATAAGGCTTTGATGGCGTCAAAAACCACAGGGTTCATACAAATGGATTCCTTCTTTTTAATCGCTGAACAGTATAAAGCAAAGGGCCGCAAGGACCCTAATTTTGGATGTGCAATATTAACGAAGAAAGTATGAACCACACCTGTCTTGGGCGAGCTTTATCGCTGTATTAATGCCTTAATTGGGCATCTAACTCGTCAATTAATTCGCACCAATCCGCGTCTTGCTCCAAAGATTCAGTAATAAAGTGGCGCTGCGCCTGTGACCAAAACGGCGCATCAGCGAGTTTGAGCTCAGGGCTTAACTTGTGGTCAGTCACAAATTGTTCAATTTGCTCATCGCTGCTGGGCAGGCCGAGCTGTTGAAAAAGGGTCGTCATCGTATGTTTTGAGGTATCCATATAATGTTTCCATTGTGCTCATAAAAGGCTATGGTTAACTATAGAACAACAACGATAACAAGGAAATACCATGCTCGGCGACTATAAAGTTAGGTATCTTACTCCAGAAGATTTGAACGTAGCTGCGAGCCTGATTTATCAGGCTTATCATGACGACCCGCTAATGCGAGAAATATTTAGCGCCGAGAGCAGTAAAACCCAAGAGTATGAAAAAAAGTTACGTGCGCTCATCCGTGAAGAGCTACACAGTTTTTGGCAGGCCAAACAACCACTAGTTGGCTTGTATGTTGATGATGCTCTGCGTGCTATTGCTTGTGTATTTCAATCTGACGCCAGCATGCAGGCGGATCGCTATTGGCACTGGCGACTGAAACTGATGCTCAGTGCTGGTTATTTGACGACTCAGCAGCTCATTGAAAAGGAAAAGACCATTCGTAACGCCTTAAAAACGATGGGGCGCTACTTATTTTTAGCCTTTATCGCGGTGGACCCCCACTATCAACGCCAAGGTTATGGTCACTATCTCCTCAAAGGCCTTGATAATCTTGTTGAGGAAGATAACGAAACGCAAGGACTTGCAGTGTTTGTTACTCAGTCTCAGCATCAAACTTTCTTTGCTAACCACGGTTTTGAGACCATGCAAACATTGCAATTTAGCAAAGTCAGTGGAGAGTTGTTATTCAAAAAAAGTCCACATTGCGTTTAATGGAAATTTCAATGTGAGAGATCTCTCACATTGGTGTGGGTTTAACGATGAATATGTCCCTACCTTTAGCTCTATAATAAGTTCAACCTATTGATTTATATAGGCTGCTTCATTGTTTCTACATTATTGCAATAAAACTTTTTGCAAAGCACTTGCTGCATCTTTTTGGCTTTTCTCTAAACTTATCATTGTCAGGACGACAACAGTGCAGGATGCACTTGGCTAAGGAACGGATGTAGGCCAACCACGCAAAGTAATGCAGGAATAGTAACGGAATAGACGGTAACGGACGCCGTTAAAGGACAGGAGCACAGGAAGTGCAGGGAAGGCGGGATGCCTAGGAATAGCCAAGGAGGCAAGAGGAACACTTCAGGATGAAGCAAGGAACAAAGCACAGGATGTGCATCGGTTAGATAGGGTAATCGAGCAAGGAAAGCAAAAGGGACGACCTTAAGGTCAGCGGTGATGGATACCGCGCAAGGATGATGCAGATTAGGGCGTGACTTACAGTCACGCCTTAGTTTTTTTAGATTCTGTGCGGTGGGATATCGGCCTTACGTAAACGTTCATTCTCCATCCACAACTCTCCCTCGTATAAGGTTTCGCCGTCACTGGAAAACTCAAACATAAAGCGGCTGCGGATCCCAAGCTTACCATTACTTAAAATCGCTAAACGCCACTGTTTGCAAGCAACACTAACAAATTGCACACCTAATTGTTCAGCTTGACGCTGAGCATGTAAGCGCGCAGTTTCTGCCACTTTACGGCGATACCAAAACAACGCTATCACGCCACCACACAGCAGCAGAATCCATAAGGTTTTCACGACGAAAATAACCCACCAATTGCACGAGAAAGCGCATCAGAACGCTGCTCAGACCGTAATATAGCTAATACATGAGGGCGCAGTATTGGGATTGCAACTAAGTCGGCAAAAATACTGGCGAACAATGGCTGCTCAGTGTCTATTCGACAGCAGTGCTCTAAGAACTGTACTAAGGTTTGCGGTGCTTCTAAATAAGCCCAAAGTCGCCCAGCGATGACCTGGCATATGTCAGCATCTTGGCCGTAATCACTGTTCATTACCTGCCCCAGCGCTTGCTCAACTAGCCCCACTGCGCGTGCACTGCTGATGGCGCGAAGCGCATCGATAAGTAGCGCTTTATCCTGATGTTGAATCGCTTGATTGATACTTGTGAGCAGGGTTTGCGCTGCTTCAGTACCTAGCTCACTATTTTCGAGCTGGGCAGCGAGAGGTTGGCGTACTTGTGCAGGTAACTGCAACCATGCTTGGCACAGCAGGGCTTCATTATCTTGATGGTCAATGCGCGCGGCAAAATCTGCAAGGCCCTGCACAGCGACGCTTTGCCAGTCTTGCCAGCCCAACTCGCCACTCAAATATAGCTGTGCATGCTCATAGTACTGCGATGCGCTTTGCCGTAACTCTACTTTGATATGGGCATTGAAAGCGGCGCGCTTATTGGCATTGGGAGTAAATACATAAGGGTTGTTATCGAGTTTGCTTTGCTCACCCTCAGCCCCTGTTAACGATGTGCCAATGGCTTCTAGCACCATATTGGCAAAATGGTCACGACTCGCTGCTACCAGCTTACTTTGCTCATCCAACGGCATTTTCAAAAACCAAACATAAGGCTCACTCGATGCTTTTGGGTCCCAAAACTGAATCGCCAGTAGCGCATGCTGTGCCAGTGGATATGGATAAGGAATAGTTGTCGACTCGATATCGGCAAAGGTTGCTTTATCTATTTTTTGCACCCGACGACCAATGTCAAATACACGCCATGTGGTGCCGGCGGCATCTAGTAATTGTGCCAGTGTGGCGATGTTGTCGCTCATACAAGGCTCCTGGAAAATAAAATTCCGCAAATTATAGGCATATTGCGTCATCAACCCAAGAGAAATGCTAATATAGCGTTTTTGAAGTTACCGCAATAACCGTGTTATGTCGTATTCCATCACTCAATTGCTCACGCAGTTGCAAGGTGAATTAGCTAATGCAGGCTTATGGCAAGATAAGCCCGTTGCTGAGCATTTATTGCAATCCAGCCAACCCTTTTGTGTTGATACCCTGAGATTCGAACAGTGGCTGCAGTTCGTCTTTATTCCGAAAATGCGTGCCCTAATACACGCAAGACACCCTCTGCCTTCGGCTATAGCCTTAACACCCATGGCTGAGATCTATTGGTCAGGGCAGTATGCGCAATTGCACACAGTGCTTAAGCGCATAGATATTACTCTCGGAGGGGGAGAGTGAGCGACTTAACAGATTCGGCAAAGGTTGCATCCGTACAGCCGCTCGATATTCTATATCGTGATGAGCACTACATCGCTATCAATAAACCGTCGGGACTACTGGTTCATCGCTCTTTTTTGGATAAGCATGAAACCCAATTTGCAATGCAGATGCTGCGCGATCAAATCGGTCAACATGTGTATCCACTGCATCGCTTAGACAGGCCCACATCCGGTGTATTATTGTTTGCGCTTAGCAGTGCCGCCGCTAATCGTGCAGGACAGCTGTTCAGTGAAGGAGGGGTGCGCAAACGTTATCTTGCGTTAGTCAGAGGTTTTGCCCCTGAGCAGCAATGTATCGACAGGCCGCTAAAGGAAAAACTAGATAAAATTGCCGATAAATACGCGCAACAAGACAAGCCAGCACAACCAGCGCGCACTGATATACGCTGCTTGTTGCAAGCAAGCCTGCCTATCGCCTTAGGGAAGTTTCCGAGCGTACGTTATTCGCTGGTGGAGTGTTGGCCTAAAACAGGGCGTAAGCATCAGATACGTCGCCATATGAAGGGCATTAACCACCCTTTGATTAATGATGTAAACCACGGTGATAATACGCAAAATCACTTTTTTGCCGAGCACTTCGAGGTTTCGCGGCTAATGCTGTTTGCAACCGATGTGTACTTTGGGCATCCTTACAGCGAAGAATTGATTCACATTAATGCACCACTGGGTGAACACGCACTCGCCGTTTTTGAGCGCCTCGGGTGGCCGGTGTGTGAGCAAGCTTATTATGCGAAGGAGTTTTAAATGGCCAAGATTAATATTTTTTACGGCAGTGTCTATGGCGGTGCGGAGCGTCTAGCCGACAGTGCCGAGGAGCAGCTACAAAAGCACGGCCATGAAGCCAAAGTGATCGATAACCCGAAAGTGGAAGATGTTAGTAACAGCGAGTATATATTGGTGATCACATCGACCACAGGACAAGGGGACATTCCCGATAACCTCATGCCACTGTTTGCTGCTTTGCAAAGCCAGTTTCCTTTATTGGGTGGCACCCCGTTTGCCGTCATTGCCATGGGTGATAGCAGTTATGGCGACACTTTTTGTGGCGCGGGTAAGCAAGTTGAAGAGCTGTTGCTGGAGCTTCAAGGTAAACCGCTGCTGCCACGCTTAGATATTGATGCATTAGAGGACTTTGATCCCGAGCCGGTGGCGCAGCCTTGGTTGGCTCAGTTTGCTGGTGCAATAGCCAAGTAGCATAATGTCGAAAAACAAGCGCTCTCTATGAGCGCTTTTCTTAGCCGCGTTTTACAGCCACAATGAGTTTGAGCTTTTGCCCAGGGTAGAGGTATTTTTTACCGTTTAAGTTATTCCATTTGCGAATGTCGCCAACGCGCAGCCCGAATTGCTTAGCAATGCGTGATAGTGAGTCACCGCGACGAACTTTGTAGGTAATGGTGCGGTTGGTCGTTTGCGGTAGCGCTTGGCCTGTGGATTGGCGAATTTTTAGTTTTTGCCCTAACCGTAACATGGCGTTGTTACCAAGATTATTCCAGGCCTTTAGCTGTGCTACGGTGACGTTGTACTCACGGCTGAGATCCCACAGCGTATCGCCGGACTTTACGGTATGGCTACGTGTTAGTGATGTCGTCCCATTGACCGCTAAACGCACTTTTTCTGGTAAGTGCGAGGCCGCCTTGTCAGATAAAGGCACCATTAGCGTTTGCCCTGCGCGTATGGTGCTTGACTCTAATGCGTTTAAAGTGCGAATAGCGCCAACACTGGTATTAAACTTTTTAGCGATCACCGATAAGCTATCGCCCGCAGCCACTTCATACTGTTGCCAACGTAAGCGGTCTTGCAACTTCGCCGACGCTAATTGTTGTTTGAATGGCGTGATGCTATCAAGCGGCAATAGTAAGTGATGTGGCCCCTGTGGATCGGTGGCCCAGCGGTTGAATGCCGGGTTGAGGCGATATAGTTCGGAAAGCGAAATACCTGCCATTTCTGCTGCTAAAGCTAAGTCAATCTGTGAGCCAACATCGACACGGTCAATCACTTGGGCATTAACTATTTTGTTCCACTTAATGCCAAACTCATCATGGCGTTTAAGTAGGTCTGCCAGTGCCAATAGTTTTGGCACATAGGCGGTGGTTTCCCGTGGCAGATCAAGTGACCAGAAATCGGTAGGCAGGTGCTTACGGCGATTTTTCTTAATGGCTCGCATGACTCGCCCTTCACCGGAATTATAGGCAGCAATTGCGTTTAGCCAGTCGCCTTCAAGGGTTTTATGCAAATAAGAAAGATAATCCAACGCGGCGCGGGTTGACTCGGCAATATCGCGACGCCCGTCGTACCACCAGTTTTGTTTTAAGCCAAAGCGTTTGCCCGTTTGTGGCATAAACTGCCAAATACCACTGGCACTGCGGTGAGAATAACCGTAGGGGTCGAAAGCACTCTCGACAATCGGCAGCAGCGCAATCTCCATCGGCATTTTACGCTTTTCGACTTCCTCAACAATGTAATATAAATAGGGCTCGGCACGTTTGGCAATGCGATCCATATAAGCTTGATGGCGCGCATAGTAATTACGCTCAGCAACCACAGGACGATTTTGCGGAACTTCTATTGAGAGCTGATAGCGGATCCGCTCCCAGACATCGTCAAATACAGGTGCTTCTTCTAGCTGTTCAACTACCTCATCGCCGCCTAGGGTGTCGATTGTTAGCGCATCGCTTATCTCTTGCGGGGACGCAGTATTGCTAGGGAGTTTAGTGATTGGAACATCCCTAGAGGTGGTTTGGCAACCACTTAAAAACGCAGATAACACCGCTGCGATGAGTATATGTTTATTCATGAACTGTTAATCTTTGGGCAAAACTGCGGCGCATACTAGCAAAAATTGATGAGATCCTACAAATTTTGCGCAATTGTACCGCAGTTAGAGACTCAGAAATTGTCCTTCCAAGCACGAAGACCTGCAAAGATTGCACTGGGTTCACCGCTGGTAGCGGGGCGATATGCCGTAGGGAGTGCTTGTGGCGATATTTTATCGGCACGAAGGAAAGGGTTGATGCGTTTTTCCTGGCCGATAGTGCTAGGGAGGGTCATCTGTTGTTGCTCACGTAATGCATTGACTTTGTTTGTGTAGCGCTGCACCTCTGCATCCTCAGGTTGCGCTGCTGAGGCAAAGGCCATGTTTGCCTGAGTATATTCGTGCGTGCAATACACCAAGGTATCGTCGCTCAGGGTAAGGAAGGTTTGCATTGATTGCCACATTTGCTCTGGCGTGCCTTCGAATAGGCGGCCACATCCGCCACTGAACAATGTATCCCCACAAAAGACCAACTGCTCATTGATGTAGCTGATATGATCAAGGGTATGCCCCGGGGTGGCACGTACTAAGAAATTGAGCCCAAATACGTCAATGCTATCGCCATCTGCGAGCGTGTGCTCGATGCCCGTGAATGGGCTATTCTGTGGTCCGTACACCGGTGCCTCTGGGAAGGCTTGTTTCAGTGCGGCGACACCTGTTGTGTGATCCCAATGGTGATGAGTAACTAGTATCCCCGCCAGCTGGTAGTCATGCTGTTCGAGGTAGCGCATTACGGGTTCAGCATCCCCTGGATCGACTACATAAACGTGAGGTTTGGTGGGGTGCACCAGGGCCCAAATATAATTATCATTAAAGGCGTTGATTGCGTCGACTTGCACCATAGCGAATAGCTCTATATCGTTAACTTATGCCCCTTAGTATAACGAGCTAAATCTGTGAAACCAGCACTAAGCTTTCAACAACATCCTGCGCCCTATACCTGGCAGCAGTTTCCTCATGGTGACTACTTGCAAAATGACGTAGAACGTAAGATGCAGCCGTGGTTAGAGCGCATGTTCGGTTATCATCTGTTAAAAATAGGCGATCTGAGCGTCCAGCTAGATACATCTGCGAGCCCCATAAAGCATCAAGTTGGGGTGGCTGCGCGTTCACAACAAGCTGGCGTACTTGCCGAAGTCGATGAGCTTCCTTTCTATGAAGGCAGTGTGGATGCGTGTATTCTGAGCCTGTGTTTGGAATATAACAGCGACCCCCATCATATTTTGCGTGAGGCCCATCGCACACTGATCGCCGGCGGTTACATTGTTATTACCGGCTTTAATCCGTTTAGCTTTTGTGGCGCTGCTAGCCTGATCCCATTTAGCCGTCAAAAACTGCCTTGGAGCGGGCGCTTCTTTACTCCTTCCCGAGTCAAAGACTGGCTCGACCTATTGGGCTTTGAGCTGATAGCTGATGAGCGCTTTTTACATGCTTCTTTGGCACGAGGCTCGCGTTTATCGCGCTTTGCCCGCTGGCGCAGTTTTTGCCGTCAATATTTAAAACCCATGGGCAGTGTGTATATGCTGGTGGCACGTAAGCGGGTGACACCCCTGACCCCCATTAAGCCTAAATGGCACGCACGGCCAAGTTTTAAACCTGCTATTAAAGGCGTTGAGGTGAGTCGGCGGCACCGACGCGCGCACCCTGAAGATTAAATGGCACAGCTTTATCCATTAACTTAGGCTTATTGAGGGTGGCATCACGTTGCTGACGCTGTGCGATAAACTGCGCTGCTGATTGTTGTAAGTGCACATTTTGTTCACGCTGACAGCCAATGGTGCTGTGGTAGTCTAAAGCTCGCCCCTCAGGTTGATAGTCGTGACACACCCACACCTTAGTGTCACTGGGTAGAGATAACAACTTTTGGATTGAATGGTAGAGCTGTTCAGCACTGCCTTTAGGAAAGTCACAGCGCGCGCTCCCAGAATCGGGCATAAACAAGGTATCGCCAATAAACACATGGCCATCAACGTAAATGCTAATGCCATCTGGAGTGTGCCCAGGTGTTGCAAGGACCTTGAGCTCGTAATCGCCTAAGGGTAGACGGTCGCCATCATTGACTTGCTTATCAAATTGCTCGCCATTAGTGGCACATGCTAGTTGGTATATGGGTTTAAGTGTTTTTTGCACATTGCGGATATGTTGACTGACCACCGTTTGCCCACCACATTGCTCACCAACGTAGTTACATGCACTGAAGTGGTCGGCGTGCACATGTGTTTCAATGAGCCATTTAAGTGTTAATTGGTGGCGTTCAAGGTAGCGGATAATGATATCAGCACTGGCAAAACTCAGTGTGTCTGTTGCCGCATCGTAATCTGCGACCGCATCAATCAACGCTGCATGTCGCGTGGTTGGACAAAACAGCACATAACTTAACGTGTGACTAGGAGAATGATAAAAAGGCACCACGGTGAGAGACATAGTTAATCCGCTTTAGGTATATGATATAACCAAAACTTATATTATATGTCGGCGTCTGTAAAGAGGGACAAGGTGGGTGCCTCAACACCGTCAATCTGTTGGTTGATAGCCGGTGTCTTCTAACAACGATGTGCTGGTTGCGGCAGTGCGTGCGAGCTCATCGACAATGTCATTTTCTTTATGTCCGCTGTGGCCTTTAACCCAGCGCCAATCGATGGTGTGGCGTTGGCAAGCCTCGTCAAGGCGCTGCCATAAATCAACATTTTTAACCGGTTGCTTGCTGGCGGTACGCCAGCCGCGTTTTTTCCAATTCGCTAACCAACTTTCTATGCCTTGTTTTACATATTGGCTGTCGGTAGTAAGGACAATGTCACAGGGGCGGGTGAGCGATTCCAAAGCGACAATTGCAGCGAGTAATTCCATGCGGTTATTGGTCGTGGTTTGATACCCCTGACTTAGCGTTTTTTCGTGCTTTCCGTAACGCATAAGAACACCGTATCCCCCAGGACCAGGATTCCCCAAACACGAGCCATCGGTATAAATTTCTACGCTTTTTTGCACGCTTTACCTTGTTATTATGTACAATGAACGAAGCAGCAAAGATAGCAAATATGAGCGTAAACTGATATGGCGCAAAGACAAATAGTGCTTGATACCGAAACTACAGGCATTAGCCCGAAAGAGGGGCACCGCATTATTGAGATTGGTTGTGTGGAGTTGATCAACCGCCGGCTAACCGGTAACAATTTTCATGTTTACATTAATCCCCAGCGCGACATCGAAGACGAGGCCATCGACGTGCACGGGATCACCAACGAGTTTTTGCAAGATAAACCGCTATACCACCAAATAGCCGATGAGTTTCTTGACTATATCCGTGGTGCAGAACTCGTTATTCACAATGCCCCGTTCGATGTGGGCTTTATGGACCACGAATTTGCCATGCTGAATCGAGGCTACCCTAATACTGAGCAGGTGTGCCAAGTACTCGACACTTTAACCATGGCCCGGGAAATGCATCCCGGACAAAAGAATAACCTCGATGCGCTTTGCCGCCGTTATGATATTGATAATGCAAAGCGAACGTTGCACGGCGCATTACTGGATTCTGAGATTCTTGCTGACGTCTACTTAGCGATGACCGGCGGTCAGAAGAAACTTAATTTGGCGCAACATAATGAACAGCAAAACCAAGGCGACGATGGTGACATCATTCGTTTAAACCCAGATAGACCTGCCTTAACGGTGCTGCGTGCCGACGAACAAGAGTTGGCGGCACATGAGCAGCGTCTAGACTTGGTAGAGAAAGAGGGCGGTCATTGTTTGTGGCGCACTCAGTAGAGATAAAAGGTGAAAAGGGTGGTGATGGCAAAATTAATTCTCATCAGTATGGTGCTGCTACTTGGTGTCGGTGTCAGTGCGTCGGCACTGGGCGATGAGCAGGAAAAGCTGACCGTATTGGCCGAGGGCAATGAAATCCCGCTGTTGGATAACCGCTTTCGGATTGACCACGATGTTGACAAGATTACGCTGCTCTTTTTTCGCCGCCAAGGCTCACCCGCCGTTGTGTTGGTGCGCCCAGATGGCAGTAAAATTTATGCCACCCACTCACTCAATGACGACAACCTACAATGGCATGATGAGCTCGGCTACGACTTAATCGTGCTCAACAAACCGATGCCAGGGCCTTGGCAAGTGGTTGGGCAAATCTTGCCGGACAGCCGTATTATGGTTATTGGCGATATCTCTCTTCAAGTTGATGAACTTCCCCCTCTGCTTTTTCGTGGCGAAATTATTAAACTGACGGGGAAGGTGTTAAATGATGGTGAGCAGGTGAAAATTGGCCGCTTCCGTGATGTCATTAACATGCAAGTTGATTTCGTTAGTACTAATAATAATGAATACAGTAACTTTGGTGCCCGCACAGAGCATGTTGCCAACTTTAAAGATGATGGCCGAGGTTTTGATGAGCGCCCGGGTGATGCGATTTTCACGGGGGAGTTTCGTCTTGATTTTGCCGCCGGGCAGTGGCGGCCAGAGATAGCCCTCACCACGCCCATCATCCAACGTAAAGTGGTGCAAGAGCCAGTGGTGGTCAAAGAGCCGCCGCTCACTTATGAGCTTCATGAGGGAGCCAAAGGCGAAAGCCACGAGTTACACATTACCCTTGATGAGCAGCTACTCGATCCGCAATCGGTTTTGCTCCAAGGAAAGATCTTTTATCCCAATAACGATGAACAAGCCTTTTCATTGCCAGCTGAGCAAGATAACACGCGCGTGATCACCATTAGCAATTACGGATGGGGGCGTTATTCGCTGCAAATAGAGCTGTACGGCACGAACAGTAATGGCCGTGAGTTTATGGCAGCCCTGCCTGATTATGAATTTGCCATTGCTCGGCCCATAGAAAAGGTCGAAGAAATAGCGCCCCCGGTGAGCCAAGGGCCTACCGAATTGGCAGAGCAAAGTGATCAGCCAAGTGCGATGAGCAATGCGTTATTCTACAGCTTAGTGGTGTTAGGGAATGTGTTTATTTTGCTCGCTGGATGGGCAGCCATTCGCGTGTTAGTGCAAAAAAAGCCACTTTTGGGCAATATTAATTTATTGTTCTGGAAGAAAAAAAGTGCCCAAAGTGATGAGCAAGAAACAAACAGCTCTGAAGCTAACTCAGATAAAAATGGCTCAAAAAGTGATAAATCAGGTGAAATTTTAAACCTTTCGATGTCAGATGACTAAAAAAGCCCTAAAAATTCAAAAAAACTATTGACTCACCAAGGGGTGATTCGTATCATTCACGCCGCTGTCAGGGCAGAGCTTCTGGCAGTTTGGATATCGCGGAGTGGTAGTTCAGTTGGTTAGAATACCGGCCTGTCACGCCGGGGGTCGCGGGTTCGAGTCCCGTCCACTCCGCCAGTTATCCAGTGTTTGCTTACTCGTTGGAGTGGTAGTTCAGTTGGTTAGAATACCGGCCTGTCACGCCGGGGGTCGCGGGTTCGAGTCCCGTCCACTCCGCCAGTTAAGTAAACAGCCTTATT